>URYU01000025.1 GCA_900552155.1 uncultured Collinsella sp. | reverse complement strand
CGGACGAGACCCTTGCTCGCGACCACTAGCCCGAGCTCTACCACATGATCCTTCTGGCCAAGGACCAGGAGGGCTAGGTCAACCTGATGCAGACGGTTTCCGAGGCCGCCGTGCAGGGCTTTTACTACAAGCCGCGCGTGACGCTCGACAACCTGCGCCGCCACGCCAAGGGCATGATCTGCCCGCGCGCCTGCATCGCGGGCATCATCCCCAAGTACATCGACCGCGGTGACATGGAGGGCGCCATCAAGTGGGCCGAGACCTTCCGTGACACCTTCGAGCCCGGCGACTTCTACATCGAGATCCAGGAACACGGCATCACCACCGACAACGGCCTGACCGACGAGCAGATGGACCGCACGCTCATCGACATCGCCAAGCAGGTGGGCGTCAAGGTCATCGCCACCAACGACTTCCACTACCTGCGCCGCGAGGACGCGCCCGTGCAGGACGTCATCATGTGCATTGGCATGAACGCCAAGGTCGACGACCCTAACCGCATGCGCATGACCGGCTCGGAGTTTTACATGAAGACCGAGGAGGAGATGCGGGCGATGTTCCCGTATTGCCCCGAGGCCTGCGACAACACGCTCGAGATCGCCGACAAGTGCTACGTTGAGCTGGACTGGGACTCCATCATCCTGCCGCGCTTCCCGTTGCTCGATCCCGGCGAGACGCACGAGAGCCAGTTCCGCCGCGAGTGCGAGAAGGGCCTGCGCCAGCACTACGGTGACGACTGGGCCACGCGCGAGATCGGCGGCGTCAACATCAAAGAGCGCTTTGAGTACGAATACAAGGTCATCTGCGACAAGGGCTTTGCCGCCTACTTTTTGATCGTTGCCGAGTACGTGCAATGGGCCAAGGACAACGGCATCGGCGTCGGCCCCGGCCGTGGCTCGGCCGCCGGCGCTATCGTCGCCTACGCCATGAACATCACCGCGTTCGACCCGCTCGAGAACGGCCTGATGTTCGAGAGGTTCCTGTCCCCGCAGCGTACCGAGATGCCCGATATCGATATGGACTTCGACGATGAGCGGCGCCTCTAGGTCGTTGAGCTCGTGCGACAACTCTACTGCCCCGAGAAGGGTACCCACGTCATCACCTACTCGACCATTAAGGCCAAGCAGGCCATCAACGACGCCGCGCGCGTCCTGGACTACCCGGTCTACATGGGCCAGCGCCTGTCCAAGATGGTCTCGAGCGACCCCAAGGTCAAGCTCAAGCAGGTGCTCGAAAAGCAACCCGGCAAAGAGGATCTGTTTAACCCCGACTTTGCCGAGGCCTATAAAAAGGACGACGACGCCCGCCGCATCATCGACACGGCGCTCTCGATCGAGGGCCTTACCCGTGGCGAGGGCGTGCACGCGTGCGCCGTTCTGATTTGCCGCGACCCCGTCAACGAGCACGTGCCCACCAAGCTCGATACCAAGGGCGGCGTCGAGATTACCCAGTACGAGGGCCATACCGTCGCCGACATGGGCCTGCTCAAGATGGACTTCTTGGGCCTGCGTACGCTGACGGTTATCTCCAAGGCCAAGGCCTACATCAAAAAGAACTTCGGCATCGACATCAAAGAGGAAGAGATTCCCTTTGACGATCCCGAGATCTTTAAGCTCATGGGCTCCGGCCACACCGCCGGCGTCTTCCAGGTCGAGTCCGCCGGCATGACGGCCACGATCAAGAACATGAAGCCCACCGAGTACAAACACGACGTGGCATTGATCGCCCTTTACCGCCCGGGCCCGCTGGGCGCCGGCATGGTCTCGTCCTACATCAACCGTATGAACGGCAAGGAGCCGGCGGTTTCCTACGACGACCGCTTGGACGACATCCTGGGCGAAACCTACGGCACCATGGTCTACCAGGAGCAGGTTATGCTCATCTCCGTCGAGATGTGCGGCTTCTCCAAGGGCGAATCGGACTCGCGTATCCGTAAGCCCGTGGCCAAGAAAAAGATTAAGCTGCTCACGTCGACGGTGCTCCACTGGGAGGATGGCTCGGACGAGACCACTTACGACCACTGGATGAATGGCGCTATCAAGAACAACTACACGCGCGAGGTCGCCCAGAAGATTTGGGACGATGTCCTTGAGTTCGCGTCCTACGCCTTCAACAAGTCGCACTCCGCCGGCTACGCCATTCAGGTTATGCAGACGGCGTGGCTCAAGGCACATTATCCGCACGAGTACATGGCGGCCGTTCTGACGTCCTACACGGGCAAGACCGATAAGATCGTTCACTACGTCTCGGCTTGCCGTCATGACGGCATTCCCGTGCTGTCGCCAGATGTCAACGAGTCCGGTACCGAGTTCACGGCTACCAAGGAGGGCGTGCGCTTTGGTCTGGCCGGCATCCGCGGCGTGGGCACCGGCGTGGCGCAGGCGATTATCGCCGAGCGCGAGGCGGGCGGCTCGTTTAAGACACTGCACGACTTTGTCGAGCGCGTGGATTCCAGCCAGGCAAACCGTCGCGTGATCGAATCGCTCATCAAGGCAGGCGCCTTCGACTCCACGGGGTATCCGCGTCGCCAGATGATGCACTTTGTGGACAAGAACAACCCCGAGAACATCATCGATGCCGCTGTGAAGCGCCAGAAGGATCGTGCGAGCGGCCAGACGTCGTTCTTCGACATGTTCGGCGATGTTGAGGGCTCGGGCTTTGAGGTGAGCGTGCCCGATCCGGATGGCCAGGAATGGGACCGCCACCTTAAGCTGAGCCAGGAGAAGGAGGTTCTGGGCATCTATGTCTCGGACCACCCGCTGCGCCCGTTTGAGTATGCGCTCAGCAAAGCGCGCGACTTCTCGTTTTCGCAGATCGATACCGGCTACGAAGTGCAGAACCCCACGGGCGGCACCATCAACCAGGAGATTCCCGAGGGCAAGGCGCTGTGGTGGGCCGGTATGGTCTCGAGCGTGTCCAAGCGCGTGACCAAAAACGGCGACCCCATGGGCATCGTGCAGCTCGAGGACATGGAAGGCGAGGCCACCGTCGTCGTGTTCCCCAAGACCTACAAGGAAGCCGAGGGGTATCTGTACGGCGAGGTCGATCCCGAGACCGGCGCGCAGCTGTCCGACGCGTTTGTGCGCATTAAGGGCAAACTCGAGCGCTCGGACCGCGGCGACCAGATCATCGCGCAGGAGATCGTGCCGCTGGAGCTCAACGAGGAGAACAACAAGCCCAAGGTGTTTGAGGTCATGGTGCCCAACAGCCGCTTTAGCCAGGGCAATATGGCGCGTCTTGCCACGGTGCTTACCGCCAACCCGGGCGGCGACCGCGTGGAGATCTTTATCGAGCAGGTGGACGGGCGCGTACTGCGTGCCGAGGTGCCGGCCAAGGTCAACGCACGCTCGATTCCGCTGCTGGCAGAGGCAAAGGCGATTGTGGGTAACCAGGGCCGCGTGACGGTTATCTAAGGGCGACCTTGCTGGTCCGCGCGAGATTGGAGGAAGTGATGGCGCAGGAGACGTTTGTGCAGGCGCTTCGTAAGGAGGCGGCGCTCAGCAGCACCTTTATGAAGGGGCGTTCGCTCATGCTCAACGGTGCCGTGCTGTCGATTGAGGACAGCGGCTCGCGCTTCTCCAAAAACGTGACGGTTGAGGGCTCGGTGCGCGGCTCGCGCGGCGACCTGTACAAGACACACGTGGCGCTCGATATGGACGAGCACGAGGTGATCGACTACGACTGCGATTGCCCCGCTGCCTATCGCTACCCCGGCATGTGCAAGCACGCCATCGCCACAGCGCTGGCGTACCTGGACGCCAGCGGCACCGAGCCTGTTGAGGGGCTGCGCACGCCGGTTCGCACGTTTACGGCGCAGCCGAAACAGCCCGCGCGCACCGCGCCCAAAGCGCCGGCCGTCAATCCCAACTTTCCCTTTCCGGCGCCCGTCCCCACGAGCCCTAGCCTCATGGCGGCGCTCTCCGATCTTTCGGACGCGCGCATGGATGAGCTGGCGAGCATGCGCCGCAAGCTTGCCTGTGCCGTTGATCCCGACGCCCCCAAAGCGGCGTTGGAGCCCTCGTTGGTGCCGGACTACAATCCGCTGTTCGCCGACCGCTTTAGCTGGGCGCTCGAGCTTCGCATTCGCTGCGGTTCGGTGTCTTACGTGGTCAAGGATATCGACGGCATGGCCGACGCCTATGTCCGAGGCGGCACCTACTCGTACGGCAAGAAGCTCACGTTTGTCCATACGCCCGAGGCCTTCGAAGACGTGTCGACAAAGCTGCTCAACCTTGTTGTGACGACAGTCGCCTATCTCGATGACATCACAAGCTCGCGTTCGGCGTCGTACGACTTTGCCCGCAGCGGTTTTGTCGCCGAGCGTCAGTTGCCGTTGTCCGAGCATAGCATCGTATATGTGCTGGACCTGCTGCGTGGCCAGACCATCTCCTTTGAGCCCGCCTGGTCGCGGGGGACGTCGACGCATCGCACCTATGACGTGGCGGTCGAGATGCCTCCGGAAGGGGAGGACGAGGCGCCGTCTAAGCGCCCACCGCTCCTTGCTGCCAAAATCGCGCCGGCGGCTGGCGGCAGCTACGATCTACGCCTGCCGGCCGATGCATACTGCTTTGCTTCGGGCGACGTTGCCTATCTGGTCGACACCCGCCGTGCGCGCCGCGCCGATGTAGCGTTTGCCCAGCATGCGGCGCCGTTCCTATCGCGCTTACTGCCCTGTCGCACGCCGATCCATATCGCTGTCGACCAGGTGGGGGAGTTCTGTCGTATGGCGCTGCCCATTTTGCGCGACTACACCGACCTTACCGCGCCCGCCGTGCTCGACACCGTGGCGCCCGAGCCGAGCTTTGCCATGGCAATCGGTGTCGACGACGGGCTCGTGACCTGCAAGATTACGGTTTCCTACGGCGACTGGTCGGCAGATCTCTTTAGCCTGGGCGCTCCGGGCAGTCCCTTCGAAGAGCAGCGCCCGGGCGTGCCGCCGCGCGACGAGATAGCAGAGTTTCGCGTTATGGACACGGCGGCCCTGTATTTCGACTTTTACGAGGGCGGCCTGGCGTTTGAGGAGCGCGACGACGAGAGCCTGTTCTGCTTGCTGACCGAGGGCCTGTCTGCCCTGTCCGAGCTGGGCGAGGTCATGCTCAGCGACCACCTACGCCAGATCTCGGTGCGCCCTGCGCCCAAGCTTTCGGTGCGTGCGACCGGCAAGAGCAACCTGCTCGACGTCGAGCTGGGCGCGAGCGGCCTTTCGGCGGCAGACCTTGCCATCTACCTCGACTCCTACAAGCGCCATCAAACGTTTGCGCGCCTTACGTCCGGCGACATCATTCGCCTGGACGAGGGCGCTCGAGCCGCGTTTGGCCTCGCCAAGGACCTGGGCGTCGATGCCGTCGACCTGCTCGACGGCGTGTCGCTTTCCGCATCGAGCACCCTGTTCGTCGATAGCATGCTCGCGCGCACGCCCGCGCTCGAGGCCGATCGCGACGCTGCGTTCCGCCGTACCGTCGCGCGCCTGGACACGCTCGGCAAGATGGACTTTACGGTACCCGCCTCGCTCAAGGCCACGCTGCGTGGCTACCAGGTCGACGGCTACCAGTGGCTCGGCTCGCTTGAGCATCTGGGCCTCGGCGGTATCTTGGCCGACGATATGGGCCTGGGCAAAACGCTCCAGATGATCGCGCATATCCTGGTGCGCGTGGAGGCGGGGGACAACAAGCCCACGCTCGTGGTATGCCCGGCCTCACTCGTGTACAACTGGACTGCCGAGCTGGAGCGCTTTGCGCCCTCGCTGGATGTGTGCGCCATCGTGGGCGCCAAGGCTCAACGCCGCGTGCAGATAGCAGGCGCCGACGAGCATAACGTGGTCGTGACGTCGTATGACCTCATGCGCCGCGATATCGACGAGTATGCCGAGCGGGACTTTGCCCGCGTGGTGCTCGATGAGGCCCAGTACATTAAAAACCCGCTCACCCAGGTGGCGCGCGCCGCAAAGCGCCTGCCTGCCGGCGTGCGCTTTGCCCTGACGGGCACGCCCATCGAAAACCGCCTATCCGAGCTCTGGAGCATCTTCGACTTTTTAATGCCGGGCCTGCTCGGCACGCGCGAGTCGTTTGCCAAGCGCTTCGAAAGCCCGGTCGAGCATGCCGAGGGCGACAGTGCCGCTCGCCTGCAAGCGCTCGTGTCGCCGTTTGTGTTGCGCCGTGTCAAGGAAGACGTGGTGGCCGACCTGCCCGAGAAGATCGAGGATACGGTCATGGCGCAGCTCACCGGCGAGCAGCGCAAACTCTACCTGGCCAACCAGGACCGCATCGCCCAACAGGTGCAGCATCGCGAGGCATCCGAGTTTAAGAAGGACAAGCTCAAGGTGCTCGCCGAGCTCACCAAGCTGCGCCAGATCTGCTGCGACCCGCGTCTGCACTACGAGGATTACAAGGCGGGGAGCGCCAAACTCGATACGTGCATGGAGCTCGTGCACGGCGCACTCGACGGCGGACATCGCATCCTGTTGTTCAGCCAGTTTACGGGTATGCTCGATATTATCGGTAAGCGCCTGGCCAAGGAGGACATCGCCTTCCTTAAGCTCACGGGCGCTTCGTCTAAGGAGAGCCGCGCCAAGATGGTCGCGCAGTTCCAAGCGGGCGAGGTTCCGGTCTTTTTGATTTCGCTCAAGGCGGGCGGCGTGGGCCTTAACCTGACGGCTGCCGACGTGGTCATCCACTACGCCCCGTGGTGGAACGTGGCGGCGCAGGACCAAGCAACTGATCGTGCACACCGTATTGGCCAGCAGCATACCGTGACCGTGTACAAGCTCATCGCCAAGGACACGATCGAGGAACGCATTATGCAGATGCAGGAGTCCAAGCGCGACCTGGTCAACAGCGTACTCGGCGGCGACGGCATCTCGTCGGCACTGTTCACGCGCGAGGATGTTCTGGCGCTTCTCGGCGGCGACGGGCGCTAGCCGCGCGCGGGGTGGGACTGCTGGAGTGGGCAGGACGGTCGACGCATTTTGGCCCGACCGCTTGCCTGGTCCGTTATGTGTTCATTTGCAATGCCGTGGATGGTTTGTCTGCCTTTGGGCATAAGAACCATCAAGAACATTGGCACATCAGCAAAGGAGAACATCATGGCGAAATTCTTTAAGGACCCCGACGGTAAGCTCATCGCTGCCCTTGGCGACGACGTTGCGACCCCTGCCGGTTGCACGGAACTGACCGCAAACACTGAGGACGCGGCGCACGAGAAGCACGTGCCTGTTGTCGAGACCGAGCGCGACGGTCACGTGATTCGTGCACGCGTTGGCTCGGTCGAGCACCCCAGCCTGCCCGAACACTACATTGAGTGGATTGCGCTTGAGGCCGAGGGCCGCTTAGAGGTTCATTACCTTGAGCCCGGCATGAAACCCGCGACGTTTTTCGCGGGCGGCTCCAAGACCGGTACCGTCTATGCCTACTGCAACCTGCACGGGCTGTGGTCCGCGACATTCTAGGAGCGCGCCCCCGCTCGGGGTATCATAGCTAGCATATGCACATGCAAGCGCCGGCTGCATTATGCGGCCGGCGCTTTTACTACGATTTCGATGGTTTACGACGGAAAGGGCTGGGCCATGAAGCTCGCGCTTGCACAGATCGATATGCGCCTGGGTGATATTGAGGGCATTTGCGGCCGCATCGAGGACCAGGCTCGCCTGGCCCACGAGCGCGGGGCGCGCGTGCTGTGCGTTCCGGCTCCGCTCTTTATGGGCGCCATGCCCGGTGGCCTGGTGGGCGCTGCCGACTTTGAGCACGACGTGCTTGCCGGTTTGACTGGTGTCGCCGCGCGTATCCAGGAGCTTGACATGATCTGCATCGTGCCCGCGGCGGTTTCGTTTGAGGGCCAGCCGCTGCTCGACTACATGATGCTCAAGGACGGTCATGTGGTGCCGGCGCGTTCGAGCATTGCCCTGCAGCGTGGCGAGAACAACGACACACGTTGGGCGCCGCCGGTGTTCGACGTGGACGGCGTGCGCATCGCCGTGATTTTTGACTTGGACCGCGAACTCGAGATGCTGCCGACCGGTGTTGACCTCATTGCGTATTTCCAATTCAACGCGTTTGACATGACCGACCGCGAGACTGCCGCCATTGCTGCCGTTCGCAGCGGCGCCTACCGCAAGATCGCATCCAAGCGCAGCGTGTGGTTTGCCTGCATGGCACCGGTCGGTGCCTATGACGAGTCGGTGTATACCGGCGGTTCGTTTGTGCTCGACGACTGCGGTCGCGTGGTGGCCCAGGCGCCGTGCTTTGAGGAGAGCCTGCTGGTTCAGGAGATTCAGCGCGGCGTGATGCTCGATGCCCTGGAGGATCACGAACTGCCCGAGTTCCGTTCCGAGGAGTGGCTGTGGCAGGCGCTGGTGCTCGCCGTGCGCGACAACGCCCGAGCCCACGGTGCGTCGCGTGCTGTGGTGGCACTCGAGGGTGACTTGCCGTCGTCCCTGCTGGCGGCGCTGGCCGTCGACGCTCTGGGCCCGCGCAATGTGATTGGCCTGGTGCTGGGGCGCAACCGTATCTTTACGCCGGCGCAGGAAGAAGCCGAGGCTGCCCGCTGTGCCGCCGTCCGCGCCATCGCCGAGCGTCTGCACATTCGCACCGTCGAGCGCGATGCACCGGATGCGGCGCGCGTGCTCGATCGCGACGTGTCGGCGGGCGATGCCGAGCGCCTGCGCTCGCGCACGCTGGGCCTGATGCTGGAGGATACGGCGCTCGAGCTGGGTGCGATGGCGCTGAGCCCGCTGTCCAAAACCGAGTACGCGCTGGCGGCGCCGGCGCTTTGCGGCGGCTACCAGGGCGATTACGCGCCCTTTGGCGATGTGTACCTGTCGACGCTTGAGTTTGTGGCACGTGTGCGCAACCGCACGTCTGCCGTGGTGCCCCAAGAGCTCGTGACGCTCAACGCAGTGGAAGATTGTATGGAGCGCGTGCTGGCGCAGGCGCTCTCGACGCTCGACGGTCCGGTCGATATGCTCGACCGTGCGGCACAGCTGCTCGGCGGGCTTGAGCCGGGTGAGGTCGATGGCGCGCTCGAGGCGCACGTGGACCGCAATCGATCTTTCGACGACATCCCGATGGCCGCTGGCAAGCCCGAGGCCTGCTCGCTGCTGCTGATGCTCGTTCGACAGGGTGAGGCTGCCCGCCGCATGTTGCCGATGGCGCCGATCGTCTCGGCCCGTTCGTTTGCCGAGCGTGCCTGGCCGTATATGCTCGCGTGGTCCGACCTGGGGCTTAACGGCAAGGAGCGTATGACGGTCGATTCGCTGGCGCGCGCCGAGGTGCGCCGTTTTGCTGACGAGGATACGAGCGAGCGCGTGCGAAACGAGATGATGGGCGTGCTGGGCGAGCTACTGGGTATTTCGCCCGAGCAAATGGAGGAGCTGCGCTCTGAGGACGGTCAGCGTCGTTTACACGAGGGAATGAAAAAGTTCGAGGGCGAGGTTCAGGACGCCATCGATAAGATGATGGGCGGCCAGGGTGGCCCGCAGGGTGGGCCCCAGGGTGGCCCGATGCCGCATCCGCCGGTTGATCCCCGACAATTTCCGTTCTTCTCTCAGAACTAGGTCGCTGCGCGCCCGCCAGAGCGGCAATCTGCCTTTCAATCGTCGGACATGACCGCCAGGTCAATGCCCTCCTCTTTCAAGGCACCTTGCTCGCTCTGGCGGGCGCTCGCTTGCGTATACTCAACCTACAATTCGATCTCGGCTGACTTATAGGGCTAGCGTTGTGTTATTCTAGAACAGACGTTCGTGAATGATGCGCGGGGCCTTGTCTTGCGCTGTGCTTGTGGCGAGGGGAGGTTGGCTTGGTTATCTTGGGCATTGACCCCGGTTTGGCTCATACGGGTTGGGGGATTATCGAGGAGCGTCGTGGCGAGGTTCGCTGCCGTGCCTATGGCTGCATCGAGACCAGTGCCGGAAGTCCGCTCGCGGTGCGCCTGTCGCATATCGCCCATGACCTTAAGGATGTCGTTGAGCGTTATCGACCCGACACGGCTGCTGTCGAGAGCATCTACTTTGGCGCCAACGTTCGCTCGGCCATCCCTACGGCTCATGCCCGCGGTGCTGCACTCGTGGCGCTTTCGGAATGCGCGCTCGAGATTGGCGAGTACACGCCCATGCAGATCAAACAGGCTGTGGTGGGCACTGGCGCCGCGGACAAGCGGCAGGTCGCCTACATGGTACGCACACTCACACAGCTCGATCACGACCCGCATCCCGACCATGCCGCCGATGCCCTGGCCTGCGCCATCTGCCACGTAAACCTCAGCCGCACCCGCGCCCTCACCGGTGGCGAGTTCTATCAACAGAGAGGAACCGGATACTGATGATTTCCCAGCTCCACGGAACGCTTGTCGAGGCCACGATGAGCTCTGCTGTCGTCGATGTGTCGGGCGTTGGCTTTGAGCTCGGCATCTCGGGCAGCACTGCGGCCACGTTGCCGACGCCCGGTGGCGAGGTCTGCCTCTACACGCGTATGCAGGTGCGCGAGGACGCCATGACACTTTTCGGTTTTTCCTCAAAGGATGAGCGCATGATGTTCGACCGGCTCGTGTCCGTTTCGGGCGTTGGCCCGCGCCTGGCGCTTGCTGTGCTTTCCACCTATACCGTGGGGCAGCTGTATTCGCTGGTGATGGCCGAGGACGACAAGGGCATGGCCAAGGTACCCGGTGTGGGCAAAAAGACAGCTCAGCGCCTGATCCTGGAACTCAAGAGCACCTTTGCCAAGGATAAGGGCTTTGTGCCGGTCGACGTGATTCCCGGCCAGGTTGCGATGCCCGTGCCCGCTGCCGCTCCCTCGGTGATCGATGATGCTCGTGCGGCGCTCCTTTCCATGGGCTTTAGCCCGCAGGAGACCGATGTTGCCCTGAGCGGGTATGATGGGCAGAATATGCGTGTCGAGGATCTGCTCGGCGCGGCGCTTAAGCGACTCGGAATGGATGCGTGATGTGGGAAGCCGATGACTCTCAGGACCTGTGGGCGACACCCGGTAACTCGCCGGCGGCATCCATGGCGCACGGCGAGCGCATGGTGGGCTCGGAGCTGACGGCCGAGGACCTCGATGTCGACCGCACTTTGCGCCCCCAGCGCCTGGACGACTACTGCGGCCAGGAGCACATCAAGCAGAGCCTGCGCGTGTTGATCGAAGCGGCGCAGAACCGTGGCGAGACGCTCGACCACGTGATTTTCTCGGGTCCTCCGGGCCTGGGCAAGACCACGCTGGCCACCGTTATCGCCAACGAGCTGGGCGCTCAGATCAAGACCACGAGTGGCCCTGCCATCGCGCGCACGGGCGACCTGGCGGCCATCCTTACTAACTTGCAGCCGGGCGATGTGCGGTTTATCGACGAGATCCACCGCCTCAACCGTTCGGTCGAGGAGGTCCTGTACCCCGCGATGGAGGACTTTGCCCTCGATATCGTGATTGGCAAGGGTCCGGCGGCGCGCTCGATTCGCCTGGATATCCCCAAGTTTACGCTGGTAGCGGCAACGACTCGCTCGGGCATGTTGCCCGGCCCACTACGCGACCGTTTTGGCATTTCGTATCGCCTGGATTACTACACCGTCGAGGAGCTCGCCCAGATTGTGACACGCTCGGCGACCATTCTGGGTGTGACGATCGACCATGCCAGTGCACTCGAGATCGGCTCGCGTTCCCGCGGTACGCCGCGTCTTGCCAACCGTCTGCTCAAGCGCGTGCGCGACTACGCGCAGGTGCGCGGCAACGGTCCTATTGAGCTTGACATTTGCCGTCAGGCGCTCGAGTTCTTTGAGATCGACGAGCTTGGTCTGGACTGGATGGACATTCGCATCTTGGAGACGCTTGCCAAGACGTTCTCCGGCCGTGCCGTGGGCCTGACGACGCTTGCTAGCGCGGTGGGCGAGGACCCGGGTACGCTTGAGGATGTCTACGAGCCCTATCTGCTGCAGTGCGGCTTGATGATTCGCACGCCCCAGGGCCGCCAGGCAACGCTTCGCACCTTTGAGCATTTGGGTATTGAACCGACCCTGTAGGAATGGGCTTGTTTTAGCGCATCTGTAGGCTATCGCTGGGCATCGGGTAAACATATCGCCGTTCATCGGTTATGGGCGTTTTACTATTGCGCGCCCGTGCTATGCTGAATTGGTCTTTTTCTCATTCGGTAACGAAAGGACCGCCCATGCCTACTGACATCGAAATCGCACGTTCTGTCACGCCGCTGCCTATTACCGAGGTGGCCAAGAACGCCGGCGTCGACGTAAAGCACCTTAATACGAACGGCTTAGACAAGGCTAAGGTCGACTATTCACTGCTCAACGAGCCGACTGATCACCAGGCCAAGCTCGTTCTCGTGACCGCTATCAACCCAACGCCTGCGGGCGAGGGCAAGACCACCACGACCATCGGTCTGGCCGATGGCCTGCGTCGCCGCGGCGTCAAGAGTGCCGTGGCCCTGCGCGAGCCTTCGCTCGGCCCTGTCTTTGGCGTTAAGGGCGGTGCTGCCGGTGGCGGCTGGGCTCAGGTGATCCCCATGGAGGATATCAACCTGCACTTTACCGGCGACTTCCACGCTATCGGTGCTGCCAACAACCTGCTGGCCGCCATGCTTGATAACCACATCCAGCAGGGCAATCAGCTCGGTATTGACGTTAAGCGCATCACCTGGAAGCGCGTCGTCGACATGAACGACCGTCAGCTGCGCCATGTTATCGATGGCATTGGTGGTAAGGCCCAGGGCGTGCCGCGCGAGGACGGCTTCGACATCACCGTCGCCTCCGAGGTCATGGCAATCCTGTGCCTGTCTACGAGCATCAACGACCTCAAGGAACGCTTGGGTGAGATTGTCGTCGGCTATAGCTTTGCCGGCGAGCCCGTCCGTGCCCGCGACCTCAAGGCCCAGGGTGCCATGGCCGCGTTGCTTAAGGACGCGCTTAAGCCCAACCTGGTGCAAACGCTCGAGGGCACGCCCGCGTTTGTCCACGGCGGTCCCTTCGCCAACATTGCCCACGGCTGCAACTCTATTATGGCCACGCGTATGGCGATGCGCTTTGGCGATGTTGCCATTACCGAGGCCGGCTTCGGTGCCGATCTGGGTGCCGAGAAGTTCCTCGACATCAAGTGCCGCATGACGGGCGTTCGCCCCAGCGCCGTCGTGGTCGTCGCGACCGCTCGTGCGCTTAAGTACAACGGTGGCGTCGCCAAGGCCGACCTCAACGAGGAGAACCTCGAGGCACTCAAGGCTGGCATGCCCAACTTGCTGCGTCATGTCGACAACATCCAGAACGTTTATGGTCTGCCCTGCGTGGTCGCCATCAACCGCTTCCCGACGGACACCGCGGCCGAGCTTGCACTCATCGAGTCCGAGTGCCAGAAGCTCGGCGTCAACGTTAAGCTTTCCGAGGTCTGGGCCAAGGGCGGCGAGGGCGCGCTCGAGCTGGCCGATGAGGTCATGCGTCTGATTGAGCAGCCGAGCGAGCTCAAGTTTGCCTATGAGGACGGCGCTGATGTCGCTGATGCCCTCGAGGCCGTTGCCACCAAGGTCTACCGCGCCGACGGCGTTGACTTTACGCCGGCCGCCAAGCGCCAGCTCGCCGAGCTGCGCGAGAACGGCTTTGGCAACCTGCCGGTGTGCGTCGCCAAGACGCAGTACAGCCTTAGCGACAACGCCAAGGCCCTGGGCGCTCCCGAGAACTTCCGCATCACCGTGCGTGAGCTCAAGGTTTCCGCCGGTGCCCACTTTGTGGTCGCGCTGACCGGCAGCGTTCTGACCATGCCGGGTCTGCCCAAGGTGCCCGCGGCCGAGAACATCGACGTCGACAACGACGGCATCATCACCGGCCTGTTCTAAGTCTGCTGTCCATAGCTGCTTGTCCGCCCCGCCGTGCCCACAAGGCCCGGCGGGGCTTTTTGATCCTTAGGCCCGCGCATGTCTTGTAGATACCGACGGACTCTGCCCATCATAGGCTTTTGCGCGGGTAGAATGCATGGATAACTTGAGGCTCACGCGCGACGGAAAGGAATCGTTGCATGGATCAGGACAAGACAACCGTGATGGGCGGCTACGGTTCCGCGCAGGCTGGCGATAGCGCCGATGCGACCCGCGTTGTTCCCAACCCCGGTTATGCCGACCCCGCCGCGACGCAGCCTTCTGCCGAGCCCACCCGGGTTATGGGCTATGGCGACACGGCGCAGGATTCTTACGCTGCATCTTCGCAAGGCCCCTATGGCAACGCAGCTCCGGATCCGTTTGATTACACGCCGCAGGATTCTTATGCTGCCTCGACGCCGAATCCCTATGACAACCTGCCGCAGAATCCCATTCCGCAGCCTCAGCAGACGACGTATATGCCTCGCACGGCGCAGCCTCGCTACGAGTCGCGCGAGCCGTATCGCGAGTACCCCAAGTCGATTCCGCAATATAGCGAAGACGAGGAGAAGAGGCCGTCGCGTTCGTCGAGCGTGATCAAGAAGATCCTCATCGTGCTGGCGATTTTCTTTGCGCTGTCGGTTGTGTTTGCCATCGTGTCGGGCATGCTCAACAAGCGGGGGAGCTCAACGGCCGATACCGCTGCCGAGCAAACCGAGTCCGCCTCGTCTAGCACCGTCGATCTGAGCGATATCCCGGGACAGTATTGGTCCAACGCCAAGAAGCTTCTCAAGTCGCGCGGCGCCGATCTTTCGAATGCCGTGGTCCTGACTGATGATGGCTCAACGCCCGTCGTCGATGCCAACTGGGTCGTTACTTCTGCCTACTATAACGACAGCGGCAACCTCGAAATTCAGCTCACGCACAAGGACGGCTCGTCGGGCAACGCGTCCGGCGACCAGGGCGGCGCGGACAGCTCGAGCTCCAATACGCTGGAGGACTTGAGCAGCAAGGCGCAGGAGTAGGGAGACAAGGCGCAAGAGCTGGGCGATACGGCACAAAATCTGGGCGATACCGCGCAGAACTTGGGCGACATGGCGACGGGTGCCTGGAACGCCCTACAAAACGGCATCTCGGGCGCGCAGGGAAACTAGCTGTTAAGTGGGCTACAGCTGCTCGGCCGGACGGTCGGGCGAGCTAAAGCCCGAGTCAAACGTAACGACGCATGAGGCATCGGGCCGGCGCTCGTGCACGATGCACGTGACGAGCTCCAGCAGCTCCTCGTCGGATATGTCAAAGCCGTCGGGACGCACCAGGTCAAACGAAACGAACCCGTCGTGCTCGTGCAGGTCGTGGATGGAGAGCGCAGGATCGATCTGCATGACGCCGCGCTTGACCCAGCCGCGCAGGTCGTCGCCGGTGGTGGCGATGGGGTCGCAGTGCAGTGTGATGCCGATGCCCATCTGACGCTTGATGTCGTGCTCGATGGTGTCCAGAATCTCGTGGTGCTCAAAGGCATCGCCCTCGCCGGGCATTTCCACGTGGGCGCTGGCGAACTGACGGCCGGGGCCGTAGTCGTGCACCATCAGGTCGTGTGTGCCCAGGACCTGCGGATAGGACATGATCTTGTCGCGGATTGCCTGGACGAGCTTGGGGTCGGGCGCTTGCCCCAACAGCGGGCTGATGGCGTCGCGCACCAGGCCCATTCCGCTGATGCAGATGAAGATGCCCACGCCCAGGCCCGCCCAGCCATCGAGGTCAAAGCCTGTCGCTTGCGAAATAAGCGCCGCCACCAAGACCGAGCCCGAGGTGATGACGTCGTTTTTGGAGTCCTGCGCCGTGGCGATGAGCGTCTCCGAGTCGATACGATCGCCCAGCGTGCGGTTGAACGCTGCCATCCAGATCTTAACGAGCATGGACGTACCCAGTGCCGCAAGGGAAATAAACGTGTAAGCGGTGGGCGAGGGCTTGATGATCTTGGTGACCGACTCGAGAATCAGGTTGATGCCGACGGCACAAACCAGGACGGCGACAAACAGACCAGCCAGGTACTCGTAGCGGCCGTGGCCGTAAGGGTGGCCCCCGTCTGCCGGGCGGCTGGCAAGGCGGAACCCGAGCAGGCTCACGATGTTGCTCGAGGCATCGGAGAGGTTGTTGAAAGCGTCGGCGATGAGGGAGACGTATCCGGCGAGCAGGCCCGCGATGCCCTTGGCCAGGCACAGGGTGATGGTGAGGCCAATGCAGATGAGGCTTGCGGCAAAACCCGCGTTGGTGCGGCAAGATGCATCGACCGGCTCGTCCTCGCTGCCGGGAACAAGCGTATGTACCAGCCGATTTACAAATAGCATAGCGGTCGTCCTCACAATCATGTTTAAGG
>URYU01000024.1 GCA_900552155.1 uncultured Collinsella sp. | reverse complement strand
CCCATCGATGACGAGCATCTTTTGCATGGTGCCGCCCAAGCCGATAAACAGGACGCACAGCCCCGACGCCTTCATAAGGGTATCTTGGATACGGGGCGTGATAAAACGGCCGCCCGCTAATCCCAAAAGACCGCCCGCAATCAAAAGCACAACGTTGATGATTGTTCCCAAGCCCGGCATGAGCCCTCCCGTATTGATGCCACCTTGGCAATCGTAGCAGAATGGAACGCAGGGCATATCGCGACTTGTCTAATACGTTATATGAGTGGTATTAAGTCTGGCGTTCAGCGGGAAAGCCCTAGGTTGTCGTCGGAACGTAGGGATAGTATTCAAAGCGTAGCGTCATCAGCCGTTGCGGGGACTCGATGCCCGCGGCGATGATATCGGCATCTCGGGCGCGGTCAAACCCTTCAAGTTCAATCTGGTACGAGACGTCTTCCATAATGTCCAGACGCCGCCAAGCTTGGAGCGTGTCGCCATCGAATTCCAAGGTTTTGCTTCCATCTGGGGCAACGGCGTATAGGCGCAGCTTGGCAGTGGTCGCAGGGTCGACGATCGTGATCTTTTTGATTTCGTTCCGAGTATTCTTGGCGCCTAACAAGGTGAGCAATGTTGGTGCCACGATTTCACCCGATGGCAAAAAGACGACCTCGACGGACTCCGGAAATGCAATGATGGCAGATTTGCGAACAGGTTGATTGGCCGCGGCAACTTCGATGCTTGCTGCATCGACGGTCGTCGTGTGGTCGAGTGCGGTGAGCATGCAGCAGTTGCCCTCATCGACATCTTGGGACGTCGCTAGGCCTAGGCTGTCCGCGAGTTGGGGATCGTTTGGCTCGTTAACAGCTTCATCCGGTTCCTCTGAAGGGGCGGAGATGCCGTTTGTCGGCAGTGGCGCGCTGTCTGCTTTCTCCTCTGTTATGGCTGCGTTCGTGGTGCCATCTTTTGATGGGAAGGCCATTTCGTTCAATACAAAGGGGGCGACCCCGATGGCTCCAGCTCCATTCCATTCCATTTCGAGGAGCGCCGGGTCGGCAAGTACGTGCTGCCTGTCTTGCGTTTGGACATCGATCTCGATAGGGCAGAGTTTCGCCCCTCGAGTAAGGCTGAGCGACCCGTTTTGCTTATCGTCTTTGATTTTGGCGCCTTCGGCATTGTCGGCGTAGAACAACAGGGGGGTCTCTCCCGTTGCGACGGCGTCGGGGCTGGCTTTGGTTATCCGCAACGATGCCGTGAATGAGAGCGTGGGCTGCGCGCCGTCGGCGTGCGAGACAACGCAGCCCAGGCATACACCTCCTTCTTCTTCGAAAAACGCGCTGTCGAAGGCGACCTTCGCTTCGTTCGCCGAGTCATCGACCGAAGCGATGTCGATGCGTAGCTCCAAATCGCAAGGGTCGTCATCTGCATCGAGCGCAACTGAGCGCCACGTGCAGATGGCGCATCCTGCCTGGGAGCCGTCCGTCTTGTCCGAACGCTTGATATCCACGACTATCGAGCTGTCCGTGTCCTGACGAAGGCATCCCGAGGTCGAGACTGTTGCCTGTGTGAGCGAAAACCGCTTGCACGCAATGACGCTCGACGGGTCTGGTGCGGGGCTTAGGGCTGCCGGCAAGGAGTCCGCCATGACGGGGGTCGCCCAAGCGGCGATAGGCGTTCCGGTTGCGAGTGCGCCGCAGAGCGCGACGACGGGCAAAAGGTTCTTCGATGCCATGGGGTCTCCTTGCTTTATATTGTGCGAGCTGGTTGTGTCTTATTGCTGGTTGCGTTTGATGCACAGTCCGAGGCCGGTGGCTCCCGCGCCCGCCGCAGCGACGCTTGCTGCCAAGAGCTGCTTTTCGTCGCCTGTCTGCGCCAACGGTTCCTGGTGGTTGCCGCGGTCGAGCCCCGAGAGGTCGACCGTCACTTGCGTGGCGGCCTGAGCCTGTTCTTGCTGGGCAAAGGCCATGGCTGGCCCAAACGCTAGGATGCTGACGGCGGCGGCCAGGGCGATCACCTTATGCCGTGTGCGCACCGGGCTCGACCGTCCAGGTGATTGTTGCAACTTGATCGCCTTCGCCGGTTACGTGGAAGATGTCGCGCGTGACGCGGGCGACATTTCCGCTCGTCTTGAGCTTGATCTTGTCCGAACCGCCGGCAATACCCTGATAGCCCATATCAAAGGTTGCGTTTTTGGAAAGATCGATTCCCGTTCCCTGCATTGCGGCACTGGCGTCTTGGAGCGCGCCTTCGGGACCGACCTTAAAGTCGATGGAGTTCTGAGCGGTTCCGGTCTTCGCGTCGGCGGCAATGGTCCAGGTGTTCATGGCATCGATCTTCATGTTGGTGACATGGATGCCGTAGGCCGAAAGGTTGTCGATGGTGGTTGCATCTTCTGAGGGGCCCTGAAGCGTGCCGTCGGCCTTGTCGATGAACGGATTAACCGTAGGAACTTTGAAATTTGCGTTGTCGAGCTCGGTCTTGACCTTTACCTTCGTGCTTCCAACACGCCCGGCTGCCATAGCTGGCGTCGGGGCGGCGCCCATTGCGAGCGCGAGCGCGAGCCCTGCGCCCACGACGAGCGCTCTGGCTCCGTTCATGTTCCTGGTGATGTCCATGGTCGTTCCTTTCTATTCGCCGCGGGCCGTCCCCGCGATGATTGGACGAGTGTTGGTGACTGCGCGCAATGACACAGCGGGCGTTAGGGGCTAGCTCTCGGCCTGTTCCACCCGGACCTTGACGCGCGTCGGATTGCCGTGGTTGTCATGGGTCTTGGTGTCGAGTGCCTGGATTTCGATATACGCTTCGCCTTCCTCGATATCGCCGGCGGGACACGTCTCAACCGTCTTGCCGGTTTCGACGATGCCGGACTCATAGATGGTCTCGTCGTTTTGAATGACGCGGAATCGCTGGGGAAACTTGTTGTCCTGGACGTTTTGCACGTTGACGCGCAACTTGCCGCCTTCCTGCAGCTGGGCGACCGGCGCGACCGAGATCGTCATCATGTTGTCGCGGACGATGGCGTCGAGCTCGTCTTGGATTTCTTGGCGCGATTTGCCCTCGGCCGTCGTGACCGAGGCGCCCGCTTCGGGTACGGGCTGTGTCTGCCAGGCGTACAAGCCTACGGCGACGAGGGCGCAGACGATAGCCAAGCAGACAGCGATGAGTTTCTTGCGATGTCCCGGACTCGCGAGCCGGGGCAACTTCTTCGCGCTCATGCGGCGTCCTTGGTGGTGTAGACGCGTGCGAACGTGGACGGGTCCGCTCCAAAGAGCATGTGAAGCATCAGACGGCGCGAGTAGACAAGCTCATCGAAGTCGGGAGGGAGCTCGATGTCGTGGATGCATGCGATGTGGTGGGCGAGTGCCGAGAACGACTCAGGGTCACAGATCACATCGGTAGTGACGTGGTAGACCGTCGTGTCGGGGAATGCCTCTTCTTCGAAAGGCAGGAGATGGGGATCGTCGTCGACTTAGATGGCGACACCGTACTGGGGCCAGTAATATGCCATAGGAACCTCCCTGCTTCTGGGACCAAAACTTCTATCGGTTTTGGCTGTCGATGCCGACCGTATCAGCCACTACTTGACCAAAAGCTGACCAAATACTTGACGGATTCGCATCGTCGCAGGTAACAGGTGGTAAAAATACTTCAACATTTTTTGAGCGCCAATTTCGCGATCGTTGGCGGCAAAGCGATATGTGTAAAAAACATCGCCTGCCGAGATGTGGCGGCCGCTCGCCGAATTGCACGAACGTAAAAATCCTCAATTATGGAGACGGTCTCGAACACGTCAACGAAACGATGCGGTAACATCTCCCTGCAAACACTGTAGTTAGCTAAAGGGGAGTTCTGCATGTCTGCAACTATCAAACCCTTCACTGATGAGTTCGAGGAATACGGTCGCGACGAGTCTCGCTCGTCGGGCGAGGCCTCGAGCATTTCGTTTCCAACATCGGAAGACGAGGTTCGCGCCATCTTGCGGCAGCTCCATGCCGAGCGCGTCTCGGTAACGGTTCAGGGCGCCCGGACCGGTCTTGCCGCCGGCGCCGTGCCCCATGGCGGCCACATTCTCAACACTTCCCGTACGAATCGCTACCTAGGCCTTCGCCGCGATGAACAGGGTCGCTTTCTGCTTCGCGTAGAGCCGGGTGTCGTGCTGTCCGAGTTGCGCAAGCAACTGGGCAAAAAGGTGCTTCCGACCGCAGGCTGGGACCAGGCATCGCTTAAGGCTTACGAGGAGTTTCAGGATGCCCCCGAGCAGTTCTTTCCCACCGCTCCCACCGAGGCATCTGCCTGCTTGGGCGGTATGGCGGCATGCAACGCCTCTGGCGCACGTAGCTACGCTTACGGTCCCATGCGCCCCCACATCACGGGTCTTCATGTCGCGCTGACCGATGGCGACCTGGTCGAACTTCAGCGCGGCGAGGTTTTTGCGCAGGGTCGTCGCCTTTCGCTCGTCACGGTGCAGGGCCGCACGCTCGAGCTTGATCTTCCCGCCTACACCATGCCCAAGACCAAAAATGCTTCGGGCTATTTTGTTGCGGACGACATGGATGCCATCGACCTCTTTATCGGCGCCTGCGGCACGCTCGGCGTCATTACGGAGCTCGAGATTGCCCTGCAGCCGGCACCGGCGGTCGTTTGGGGTGTGAGCTGCTTTTTCGATAGCGAAGACAAGGCCGTGTCCTTCACCGATTCCGTGCGCCCCGTCCTGTCCCACGCGGCCGCCATCGAGTATTTCGATGCGGGCGCCCTGGATATCCTACGCCGCCAGCGCGAGCAGTCGACGGCGTTTTCTTCGCTGCCGGCGCTCGACAAAGAGGCCAAGGTCTGCGTCTACGTGGAGCTCGACTGCGATGATGAAGCCCAGGCGACTGAAGAACTGTATCACCTGGGGTGGGTATTGGAGCTTGCGGGCGGCAGCGATGATGCGACGTGGGTCGCGCGTACCGAGGTCGATCGCGAATGCCAGCGATTCTTCCGCCATGCGGTGCCCGAGAGCGTCAACATGCTTATCGACGAGCGTCGTCGCACCGACCCCACCATCACCAAGCTGGGCTCGGACATGTCGGTGCCCAACGCGCGCCTGGCCGATGTGATTGCCCTCTATCGCCGCACGTTGGCCGAAAGCGGTCTTGAGTCCGCCGCGTGGGGCCATATCGGCAACAACCACCTGCATGTGAACATCCTGCCGCGCGATGCGCAGGATTACCGCCGCGGCGGCGAGTTGTTTGCCCAGTGGGCCTCCGAAGTTACGGCTATGGGTGGCGCCGTCTCCGCCGAGCACGGCGTCGGCAAGATCAAGGCGGGCTTTCTCGAGACGATGTACGGCCACGAGGCCATGGTCGAATCGGCGCGGCTCAAGCTCCAGCTCGATCCTGCCGGACAGCTGGGTCGCGGCAACCTGTTTTCGGAGAAGCTCTTGGATGAACTCGTCCAGAAAGGGGGCGCGTGAAGATGAGCGATTTCCATATGGTGGTGTGCGTCAAGGCGGTGCCGGGAAGCACCGAGGTCAAGATGGACCCCAAGACCAATACCATTGTGCGCGACGGCAAGCAGGCGGTCATCAATCCCTTTGATGCGAGTGCCCTGGAGTGCGCGCTGGCGCTCAAGGACGACTTTATCGGCTTTGGCATGGATGTGCGCGTGACGGTGGTGTCGATGGGTATTCCCGCGACCGAAGCGCTGCTGCGCGACTGCATCGCCCGTGGCGCCGACGACGCGCTGCTGCTAACCGATCGCGCCTTTGCAGGTGCCGATACCTTGGCGACCACGTATGCCCTCAAATGCGGTATCGAGGCGTTCGACGAGGACTTCGACCTGCTTATCTGCGGCAAGATGGCGGTGGACGGCGATACGGCCCAGATTGGTCCCGAGCTTGCCGGCGCCTTCGAGATTCCCTGCGTGACCGATGTGAGCTGCGTGCAGAGCGCGGGCTTTACGACGTGCGGTTCGCTGGCGCTCGTTCACGGATGCGATGCCGGCGAGGAGACCGTGTATCTGGAGATGCCCTGCGCGATGACAACTGCCAAAGAGATTGGCCAGCTGCGCATGCCGAGCATTGCCGGTATTCGTGCGGCAGAGGAGGCGGACGTGTGCGTGGTCAGCGCTGCCGACGTGCATGCCGACCCCGCGCGTTGCGGCCTTGCTGGCTCGCCGACGCAGGTCGTGCGCTCGTTTGTGCCCGACCGCGATCAAACGTGCGAAGCCGTTGAGGGCACACCGACCGAGCAGGCGGCAAAGCTTGCCAAGATTATCGAGGGGATGGCATAGATGAGCGGACTGATTATCGATAGCGAAGCCTGCATCGGCTGCGGTCGCTGCGTTCGTGCCTGCGCCTCGGGCGGTATTGTGGTGGAGGGTGAGCGGCCAAACCGCTGCGCCCGCGTAACCGACGGCTGCATCCTGTGCGGCGGCTGCGTCGACGCCTGTCCCGTTAACGCCATCTCGATCGAGCGCGATGAAGCCGTCGGCACGGTGGACCTCGACGCGTATCGAGATATTTGGGTATTCGTTCAGACTGACGAGCATGACACTGTAGCCCCTGTGGCCTATGAGCTCATGGGCAAGGGCCGCGAGCTTGCCGATGCCCGCGGCTGCCGTTTGGTGGCACTAGTCGGCGTGAGCCCCGAGAGTTCACTCGAGGAGCTTGAGCATTTGGTTTGCGCCGGCGCCGACGAAGTGCTGGCCTGTCGCGACGAGCGTCTGCGTCAAAACGACGCGGAAGTCTATGCTCGTCTGATCTGCGATCTGGTAGCCGAGCGCAAGCCCGAGGCCATCCTCTACGGCGCGACCGCCTTTGGTCGCGAGCTGGCGCCCGGCGTTGCCGTCCGCTTGCAGACGGGCCTTACGGCTGATTGCACCGTGCTTTCGATGGATACGGAGACGGGTCTGTTGCAGCAGACGCGCCCGGCGTTTGGCGGCAACCTGATGGCCACCATCGTCTGCCCCCATCACCGTCCCCAGATGGCAACAGTGCGTCCCGGCATCTTTAAGGCGCCCGACTTCGACTACGGCCGCTCCGGCACGATCACCCAGGTGGCGCTTGCAGAAGACGTTAAGGCCCGCGTCGAAATCTCGATTCCCGCCGAGGAGTGGGGACAGCAGCCCTCGATCGCCAATGCCGAGCGCCTGGTCGTGGTGGGTCGCGGCATTGGTTCCAAGAAAAACCTGCCGTTGATGCGAAGGCTCGCCGAGGCTCTGGGTGCCGAGCTTGGTTGCACGCGTCCCGTCGTGGAGGCGGGTTGGCTGGAGTATCGCCACCAGATTGGCCAGACGGGCGTATCGGTTTCGCCCAGGCTTCTCGTGAGTATCGGTGTTTCGGGCGCCATCCAACATCTTGCCGGCATCGGTGGGGCGGAGTGCATCATCGCCATCAACGAGGACCCGGATGCCCCCATTTTCGGCGCTGCCCAGTACAAGGTTGTTGGGGACGCCGTCGAGGTCGTCGAGGAGCTGCTGGCCCAGCTTGAGCGCTAGGCGCGCGCCAGCCAGTCGCGCATCTCGTCCTTTAGGCGGCTCCAAGTTGCCTGCGTGGCGGGGTCGGTAAAGGGCCGCGTAATGCCAAAGGGCGCGTCGAGCAGGCGGTGGATATCGCCCTGTTCGCGCGCCAGCGCGCGGCTTGCTGGATAGACGAGCTCAAACATAAAGCAGATAAGCCCCACCAAGAAGTCGGCGGGCTCATCGCGCTCATCGCGTGCGACGCAGCGGTGCTCGTCAAAGGCGGCAAGTGTCGGCGACGAGAAACGGCTGCCGAGAAACGTCTTCTCGTCCACCTTGAGGATAGTGTCGACAGTGCTGTCGGCGATGGTGCGCATAATGTCGATCTTGTCGCCATCGCGCACGATATCGCAGAAGCTCCGCGTGCGCTCGTCGAGCTGCGCGGGTAGACGGAAATCGCTGTGATAGGCAATGCTCGCTCGGATGAGCTCATCTTCTGCCGGGTCATCGATAAAGTCGCGGATGCTCGTTACGGCGGGTGCATCGGCGGGATTCTCGCCAAAGAGGACCTCGATGCCCAGCGCCGCATGGCTCATGCTCTCGGCGTCCTTAAAGGTGTCCCAGCGTCGCAGCTGCTCAAAGCGGCCCATATCGTGTAGCAGGCCGCAAAGCCATGCCAGGTCAATATCTTCTGACGACCAGCCCTGCTCGCGCGCTACGGCATCGCATGCCTCGGCCACGTGGTACGTATGCTCGATTTTGAGCGCGATGCGTGGGTTGGTGGCGTCGTAGGCATCGGTGTAGCTTTTGAAGGCCGCGCGCGCCCGGTCTCGATCGATAGCTGTCATAATGACTTCCTAAAAAGTTGTGTCTTTCGATCCGGTGGCAATTGTAGGTGAACTCGGTTGCTGCCGGATGATGATTCTGCCGTGTCGCTACATGCGGCTCGGAGACCTTGTCAGGATGAGAAACGTATGGTGCTCAAAATCGTTAGAACCGTCTGGCCAGTGATGCTTACCTATGTTGCAATAGGCGCGCCGTGCGGAATGATCATGGGGCAGACGGGAATGGAGCCCTGGATGGTCTTTGCTCTAAGCAGTACGTTTGTGACGGGCAGCGGCCAGTTTATGATCTGCAACCTGTGGCTGGCGGGTGTGCCTGCAGCATCGATCGTCGCGAGCGTCGCCGCAATCTCCTCGCGCTTTGCGCTTTACTCGGCATCGATCGCACCGCATCTGAGGGGTGCCTCGAAGCGTCAGACGCTGGCTGTTGCCGCGACACTTACCGAGGAGGCATATGGCATCTCGCTTGCCAAGTTGGTTGAAGGGGAGGATTGGGGCCCGCGCGAGTCCTTTGTGCTCAACGTAATCCTCATCGCAACATGGGGCGTTTCGTGTACGATGGGCGCCATCGTCGGCGCCGTTGTCGATGTTCCCACCGCCATTGCAGCCTTTGTCTGCACCTCGCTCTTTATCTGCCTGCTCTTTTCGCAGCGGCTGTCGCGCGGTAACGTTGTCGCGGCGGTTTCGGGCGCGGTGTCCGTCGCCGTATGCAAGTTCTTGGGCCTCGCGAATATTGCCGTGCCGGCAAGCGTCGTGGTCGGCATTGCCATTGCGCTGGCGTGCGATGCTGTATTTGACGGAAGAGGTGCCCGCGATGCCCGCTAACGAGTTCTTGGTTCTGTGGCTGTCGTCGTGGGCTGCTATCGCGTTCTTTCGCATCGCGCCGGCGTTCGCCTTGCGCGGGCGGACCCTGTCGCCCCGCATTACCGAGGCCCTGGGCTATATCCCGCCCGCTGCCTTTGCCGCGCTGGTCGCCAACGACTTGGTGAACCCCGGCGCGTTCGACGCGGGACTCTGGCCTGCCTTGGTTCCCTGGATTGCGGCCACCGGCGTCGTGGCGGTGGCAATCAAGACAAAGTCGATGTTGTGGTGCTGCGTTTCGGGCATCGTGTTCTATATCGTTTTGAGCCTCGTATAGGAGCAGGACGCGTTATCGTCCCGGCCTAACGAATCGAATTTCTCACCGAGGCGGTCTGCTTCTTCTGGTACCATGGTCAAACTTTACTGTAGCAAAGCGTGACGTGGGCTTTTGTTCTGCGTCAGCGGAAATGGGGGTTTCATGGCACAGGAAGCGACCGCCAGCGAGCAAAAGAAATTCAAGGTACCGCGCATCCCGGGCGACATCATGATCTATCCGATGATCGTCGGCCTTTTGCTCAATACCTTCTGCCCGCAGGTCTTTGAGGTCGGCGGCTTCTTTACGGCTGCCTGCCGCGGCGGCTCCAACACCATCGTTGCCGCGATCTTGCTGTTCGTGGGCGCCGGCATCAGCTTTAAGTCCACGCCGGGCGCCATCAAGACCGGCATCGTCGTGCTGATTCCTAAGCTTGTAGTGGCAGCCGCGCTGGGTCTGGGCGTCGCGTACTTCTTTAACGATAACTTTTTAGGCCTGAGCTCGGTTTCCATCATCGGCGGCATTACGTTTTGCAACATGGCGCTCTATACGGGCATCATGGGCGAGTTCGGCGATGAGTCCGAGCAGGGCGCTGTCGGTATCCTGTTCTTTACGGCCGGCCCCGCCGTCACGATGATCATCCTTGGTGTTTCGGGTCTCGCCAACATCCCCGTCGGCACCATCATCGGATCCATCCTGCCGCTTGTTATCGGCATGGTCCTGGGCAACTTGTTCCCGTTTATCAAGAACCTGCTGGTTCCCGGCGCCAATCCCGCGATCGCTGTAATTGGTTTTCAGCTCGGTGCGTCCATGAGCCTTTCGAGCTTCATCGCCGGTGGCATTTCGGGCATCCTGCTGGGCCTCATCACGCTCTTTATCGTCGGTCCCATTACCTTTGCCTTCGAGCGCCTGTGTGGCGGCAATGGTAAGGCGGCTGTGGCATGTTCCACCATTGCCGGCACGGCCATGACCACGCCGGTCGCCCTCGCCGAGGTCGCTCCGCGCTATGCCGAGCTTGCGCCCACCGCGTATGCGCAGATCGCCACTGCCGTCATCATCACGGCAATCATGGCCCCGATTCTGACCGGCTGGGTCGATAAGAAGTTCTGCCAGAGCAAGGAAGACCTGTCGCCTGCCGGTGTCGAGGCCATCGAAGAGGCTGTCGCGACCGACATCGATGGCGAGTAGCAATCGATACCCATCAATGATTCCGGCGTGCAACTCGCGCCGTTTGAGCGCCCGAACGAGAGCTGTCTTGCAGTGACGTTCGGTCGCTCTGCTATTATTCCCCTTACTCCTGCGGAGTAGGGGGTGTTTGTTGCCCAGATTCGAATTGGGCGATTCTGGCCACTTGGATATTGAAGGGAGGGCGTCTAGTGGTAAAGGCACTCAAGATCGAGATATTCCTGCTGTGCATGATTATTCTTATCGGACTTGCCGTACGAAGCCGTCGCTCCCTGTTCTCGAGCACCCAGCAGCTTTTGTTTAGCATGCTGGGCTACACGTCTGCTGCCTACATTTTCTTCGATATGATCTGGACGCTCTCGGACGGCGTGAGCACTCCTGTAGGCATCACGGCCAACTGGATTTCCAACGCGGTTTCGTTTTCGCTGTTCGCCATCGCGTGCCTCATTTGGTTTTTCTATTCCGAGACGATGCAGGGCTCACGGCTCCTGACCACGCCCTATAGGGTGGTACTTTTAACGTTGCCAACCGCATTGGTGGTCGTTCTGGCATTTACCAGCTACTGGACGCACGCTATGTTCTATATCGATGCGCGGGGCGTATATCGTCGCGGAGCGCTTTATATGATTCAGCCTATCGTTAGCTACTGCTACGTCATATATACGTCCTTGCATGCCTTTATTCAGGCTCGAAAAGTCGAAAGCCTGCAAAAGAAGGCCATTTATCGCACCCTCGCCTTTTTTGCGGTTCCCGCTCTGGTGGGCGGTACCTTTCAGATCGTATACTCGGTGCCTGGCCTTTGTGTCGGCATAATGATTAGCATGTTGCTGCTCTATATCATCTGTCAGGAGCAGCTGATCTCGACCGACCCGTTGACTGGCCTTAACAATCGCAACCGTTTTGAGACCTATATGCTGTCGCTGTTCTCGGGTGCTGATCAGGCCGATGATGTGTATCTGCTTATGATGGACGCCGACGGCTTTAAGCTGATTAACGATCGCTATGGACATGTGGAGGGCGACCATGCTCTCCAGGTCATATCTGCTACGCTCAAAGAGGTCTGCTCGGCGTCTGGTGGTTTTATCGCACGTTATGGCGGCGATGAGTTCGTGGTGCTCCAGAAGGCTGCGGCGGAACAGGACATCATAGACCTGTGTTCGGCGATTAACGACGAGCTCGCTCGTGCCGAGGTGCCGTATGCATTGCGGATGTCCATCGGTTACGCGCGGGTCGGCGATAGTGTTGATACCTGGCAAGACTTACTTCGCGCTGCCGATGCGGAGCTCTACCGCGTCAAGGCCGAGAAAAAGAAAGCCGGCGTCCAGATACGCTAGGAAAAGGGGTGCACGCTTGCGTGCGTGGCGGCCCTCAGCTCACTGATGTACTCCATTAAGCTAAAGTATGTGAATCCTCTCTGCTAAATAAGGGTAGCTCGCTAGGCTTTTTGGGTTTGTTGACGATGATGATGCCGCCGCAGACCAATTGCAGGGCAACGATGACGGTAACGGGGCTCGTGCCAGCACCCTCGCCGAGCAGTAGCGCGCTCAGCAGCACACCAAAGACGGGGTTCATAAACCCAAAGACCGAGACGCGGCTGACGGGGTTGACGGCAAGCAGGCGCGACCACAGCGAGTAGGCGACCGCGGAGATAAGCGCCATGTAGATGATGAGCGTGATGGCGGGGGCAATCGCCGTGGGGGAGAGCGCGCCACCCATCAAAAAGCCGATGGCGGTGAGGGCCAGGCCGCCGACCAAGAACTGCCACCCGGCAAGCAAGACGCCGTCGTGCTCGCGCGAGAAGATGCCGATCAGGCAGGTCGAAAGGGCACCCGCGACGGTGGAGGCCAGGATAAAACCCTCGCCGTCGAGCGTAAAGCCAAAGGTGCCGTCCGCGCCCGAAAGGTTGACGAGCGCGACGCCGGCAAAGCCCAGTACGCAGCCGAGCACCTTGGCCGTATTGAGCTTCTCGGTGCGAAACGCCAGAGCGGCAAAGAGGATGGCTAGGAAGTTGGCGCTGGCCTCGATGATGGAACTCGACATGGCACTGGCGCGCGAGAGTCCCAGGTAGAAAAAGAAGTACTGCCCGATAGTCTGGAAGAGCGACAGGATACATATGGGCTTGATATCACGCGCTTGCGGAACGAGCGGACGGCGCTGGGCCACGCTCATGCCAACAATGACCAGCATGCCGGCAAGGGTGAAGCGCAGACCGGCGAAGAGCAGCTGCGAGGCGCTGTCGTGCGCCGGGATGCCAAAGAGGCCGTAGCCGATTTTGATGCAGGGGAAAGCCGACCCCCAGAGCGCGCAGCAAACGAGGCAGCCCAGGATGAGTCCGGGCAGGGTGGCGAGATACGGCTTGCGGCTTTCCATGATGTTCTTCTCCTATACGCGCGAAGCAAAAAAGAACCCGCCACCGGGCGTGCCGGTGGCGGGTGTTGTTACCCGAGGGGATTGTACCCGATGGGAACGTATTAAGCGAAGTAGGCTACGCCGCTCTCAAAGATCGGCATGAATTTGTCGCCGGGGACATGCTCGGGCACGTTGCAGTACAGGTTGTCGCCGCGACGCTCGGCATGGCCCATCTTGCCCAGGACACGGCCGTCGGGGCTCGTGATGCCCTCGATGGCGAGTGCGGAGCCGTTGGGGTTGACGGAAAGGTCCATGCTGGGTTTGCCGTTCTCGCCCACGTACTGCGTGGCGACCTGGCCGTTGGCGATCAGCTGGGCGAGCACTTCGTCATTGGCGACAAAGCGGCCCTCGCCGTGGCTGATGGCGACGGTATAGGGGTCGTCCAGGCTGCACTGCGACAGCCACGGGGACAAGTTGGACGAGATGCGGGTGCGCACCAGACGGCTCTGGTGGCGACCGATGGTGTTGAACGTCAACGTGGGCGCATCGGGCGTGGCGTCGACGATGTCGCCGTAGGGCACCAGGCCGAGCTTGATCAGGGCCTGGAAGCCGTTGCAGATGCCCAGCATCAGGCCATCGCGGGCCTTGAGCAGGTCGCGGACTGCCTCGGTGACCTCGGGAGCGCGGAAGAACGCCGTGATGAACTTGGCAGAGCCGTCGGGCTCGTCGCCGCCGGAGAAGCCGCCGGGGATCATAACGATCTGGCTTGCACGGATGCGGCGGGCAAGCTCGTGGGTGCTCTCGGCGACGGCCTCGGGCGTGAGGTTGTTGATCACGAAGGTGTCGGCCTCGGCACCGGCGGCACGGAAGGCGCGGGCGCTGTCGTACTCGCAGTTGTTGCCGGGGAACACGGGGATGATCACGCGCGGGCGGGCGATCTTGGCGCCGCCGTACACGTGGATATCCTTGGCGCGGAAGTCGATGGTCTCGACCTCGGGGGTCTCGCCGGCGCTGCGGTAGGCGAAGACGCCCTCGATGCCGCTCTCCCAGGCCTCCTGGAGCTCGGCGAGCTCGATGACCTCGGAGCCGGTGTCGATGACATAGCCCTCGACGGTGGTGCCCAGGGGCTCGACGACAACGCCGTCGGCGACCTCGGGCAGCTCGGCGTCCTCGGCGAGCTCGACGATAAAACTGCCGTAGAGCGGGGTGAAGAGGCTCTCCACGTCTACATCCTCGGCAAGCTCGATACCGATCTGGTTACCGACGCACATCTTAAAGAGGCTCTCGGCGCCGCAGCCGTAGCCGGGCGTGGATATGGCCAGGGCGTTGCCGGTAGCAGTGAGCGCCTCGACGGCGTCAAACGCGGCGAGCAACTGCTGGGCGTCGGGACGGTAGTCCTCGCCATAGGTGGCGGGGGCGATGCGGACGACGCGGTGCGTGAGGCCCTTGAACTCGGGCGAGACGGCGCGGGCGGCCTTGCCCACGGCGACGGCGAAGCTGATCAGGGTCGGCGGAACGTTGAGCTCGCCGGTCTCGTCCTCAAACGAACCGCTCATGGAGTCCTTGCCGCCGATGGCGCCGGCACCCAGGTCGACTTGGGCCATGAGGGCGCCCAGGACGGCTGCCGTGGGCTTGCCCCAGCGCTCGGCCTCGGTGCGCAGACGCTCGAAGTACTCCTGGAAGGAGAGATAGGCGCGCTTGTGCTCAAAGCCGGCAGCCACGAGCTTGGCGATGGACTCGACCACGGACAGGTAGGCGCCCGCAAACTGGTCGGCCTCCATCAGATAGGGGTTGAAGCCCCATGCCATGGCACTCGCCGTGGTGGTCTCGCCGCCCACGGGGAACTTGGCGACCATGGCCGAGCTGGGGGTGAGCTGCGTCTTGCCGCCAAAGGGCATGAGCACGGTCGCGGCGCCGATGGTGGAGTCGAAGCGCTCGGAAAGGCCCTTGTTGGAAGCGACGTTGAGGTCGGTGACGAGCGAGGTCATGCGCTCGGCGAGCGTGGTGCCGGCCCAGCTGGGCCGCCACACGCTACGGGCGCACACGTGGGCGACCTGGTGCTTGGGTGCGCCGGTGGAGTTGAGGAACTCGCGGGACAGGTCGACGATAGCGACGCCGTTCCAGGCCATGCGCATGCGCGGCTCAGCGGTAACCTCGGCGATAACGGTCGCCTCCAGGTTCTCCTCGGCGGCGTAGCCCATGAACTCCTCGACGTCACCGTCGGCGACGGCGCAGGCCATGCGCTCCTGGGACTCAGAGATAGCGAGCTCGGTGCCGTCCAGGCCGTCGTACTTCTTGGTCACGGTGTCCAGGTCGACATACAGGCCGTCGGCAAGCTCGCCCACGGCGACCGAGACGCCGCCGGCGCCAAAGTCGTTGCAGCGCTTGATCAGACGGCAGGCGTCGCCGCGGCGGAACAGACGCTGCAGCTTGCGCTCGACAGGGGCGTTGCCCTTCTGGACCTCGGCACCCGAGGTCTCGATGGACTCGGTGTTCTGGGTCTTGGAGGAGCCGGTGGCGCCACCGATGCCATCGCGGCCGGTGCGGCCGCCCAGCAGGATGATCTTGTCGGTGGGGGCGGGGCACTCGCGACGAACGTGGTTTGCCGGGGTAGCGCCCACGACGGCGCCAACCTCCATGCGCTTGGCCACGTAACCGGGGTGATAGAGTTCGTTGACCTGACCGGTGGCAAGGCCGATCTGGTTGCCGTAGCTGGAGTAGCCGGCGGCGGCAGTGGTCACGAGCTTGCGCTGCGGCAGCTTGCCCTCGAGCGTCTCGGAAACCGGGACGGTGGGGTCACCGGCGCCGGTGACACGCATGGCCTGGTACACGTAGCTGCGGCCCGAGAGCGGGTCGCGGATGGCGCCGCCCACGCAGGTGGCGGCACCGCCGAAGGGCTCGATCTCGGTCGGGTGGTTGTGGGTCTCGTTCTTAAACAGGAACAGCCAGTCCTGGTCCTCGCCGTCGACATCGACCTTCACCTTGACGGTGCAGGCGTTGATCTCCTCGGACTCGTCGACATCGGTCATGACGCCGGTCTTCTTAAGGTACTTGGCGCCGATGGTGCCCATGTCCATGAGGCAGACGGGCTTGGCGTCGCGGCCGAGTTCGTGGCGCATCTCCATGTAGCGGTCGAAGGCTTGCTGCGCCACGGCGTCGTCGATCGTCACGTCGTCCAGGACGGTGCCGAAGGTGGTGTGGCGGCAGTGGTCGGACCAGTAGGTGTCGATCACGCGGATCTCGGTGATGGTGGGGTCGCGGTCCTCATCGCGGAAGTACTGCTGGCAGAAGGCGATGTCTGCCTCGTCCATGGCAAGGCCGCGATCGGCGATAAAGGCGGCAAGGCCGGCCTCGTCGAGCTTGCGGAAGCCGTCGAGCACCTCGACGGGCTGGGGCTCGGGAGTCTCCATGTACAGCGTCTCGGGCAGGTCGAGCGAGGCGATGCGCGCCTCGACGGGGTTCACCACGTAGTGCTTGATGGCATCGATGGCGGCCTCGTCCAGAGCGCCCGAGATCATATAGACCTTGGCGGAGCGCACGGCGGGGCGCTCGCCCTGGCTGATGAGCTGCACGCACTCGCTGGCGGAGTC
>URYU01000023.1 GCA_900552155.1 uncultured Collinsella sp. | reverse complement strand
CGACGATAAGCCCCAGGTAATTGACGCCCGTCGGCTCATATTTAAGCTCACGCGAGATGCCCTTGGCCTGACAAACATCTTCCTGGTGCAAACGGTATGGAATTGGCAATCCGTCAACCGAGCGTCCGACATCAGGCGTTACTCGGTCAAATCGCTTCACGGCGATAATTGGCTCGGCATCCTCAACTCGGATAAGAAAACACTCTTCGGCCGATAGGTCCATCAGAGAGGCGGCTCTCACGCACATCGCTTCGCACACCGTCTCGCCCGGGAACGTTTTCGACCCCGCCTTGAGAATGTGCGTGGATGGGGCCGCTCCATGAGGCAGGTACCATCCACCCCATGGGTCATCGCCCGTATGGTAGAGACCGGCCTTCGCCTGAGCACCTGCAAGGGAGATTCGACTCTCTAGCGCTAAATCAAAAGCAACCTCCGCCGGTGCGTATGCCAGCCCGCTTAGCTGCTCCGCATCTATCTCTTCATAGCCCATTTCGAGACTGTCGGCCGAAGGCGCACGCGTCAAAACCAGAGCGCCGACAGGTTCATCGCGGACTAAATCGAGCACCTTAAAGTAATCTCCGCGTTCCGTTCGCGCCCTTTTCTCAAGGTCCCTGTTGAGCTGTCCCTCCGGAATGATGCCGGAGAAAAAGGAACCCGTTGCGTCCGGACTAAATGTCTCGGCCGACAACGGCAGCGAGGTCGAAATCGGGGCCGCATCACCGCTCTGGAGATATTTGGGACTATAGGTGAATATCGGAAGCCCCGCGTTTTCCTCCAATATGCCAACCAGCTGGTAAGACCCATTAAACTCACGGTGAACGAACAGCGTGCCATCCATTATTTCCCCCTCACTTTCAGAATAAAATCAATATCCACGATGGAGGCGTAATCGAAAATGACACCAATTTCGACCGTTGTCCGCCCCCGTTCGATATCACCAATCACACGAAGGCTGCGACCCGTCATAGTCGCGACGTCACGTTGAGTCAAGCCGAGTTCACGCCTTCTGAGCCTAAGGGCCTTCCCCATCTCGGCGGGATCGAAAACCGTGCGCTCCGAGAAAGCGATTTCCGACGGTTTGAGTTTGATGCGTCCATCCAGTTTTTTAGTCGTTGTCACCGTTCTCATGATGCCTCCAGCTATATTCCTATTCGTGAACATAGTATAAAACTGTGAAAGTATGTTCATGTACGGGAATATAGTGTTGACTACATTAGTAATGTTCCTGTTCAGGAATATAGCTGTCGAGAAGCTTGATTTCTTAGATGGGAAGATCCTGAACGGCTACGCCATACGGGCTGACTACTCAAAGTATTGGAACTTGTTGGTCGAGAAGGCGAATGTTACGACGAAGCCTTTGCCGGGCTCGGATGCTGCGGTGACGTCGATGCCCATCTTGGAGCACAGACGCGCCACCAGGTAGAGGCCGATGCCCGTTGCGCGCTTGGTGGTGCGGCCGTTGTCGCCGGTAAAGCCCTTCTCGAACACGCGCGGCAGGTCGGCCGCGCTCACGCCGCAGCCGTTATCCGCGACGGCAAGCTCGATGCGCTCGCTTGCCAGGCCCTCGTCCAACAACGCTCCCGAAAACACGATCCTCGCGCCGTCCTCACGCGCATATTTAATGCTGTTCTGAATGAGCTGGCCCAGAATAAACTCGAGCCACTTCTCGTCGGTAAAAACCTCGAAGTCGAGGTTCTCGCACACCGGGGCCACGTGCGCCGCGATGAGCTCGCGCGCGTTGGCTTTAATCGCGCCCGTCACCAAGGTCTTGAGATCCCAGCGGCGAATCAGGTAGTCCCGCTCCACAACCTCCGAGCGCGCATAGTAGAGCGCCTGGTCGATATAGCGCTCCACGCGGGCAAGCTCGCGACCGAGGTCATCTACGCGCGACAGATCATCTTCGCTGCCGTCCAGGTTTTCCAAAATCAGATGGGCTGCCGCCAGAGGCAGCTTGGCCTCGTGGACCCAGCTCTCGATATAGTCGCGATAGTCATCGGTCTGGCGCCTGCCTTCGGCAACCTCGTCACAAGCGGCTTTGCCCACCCGGCGCAAGACCTCGTACTCGAGCTCGCCCTCGGCATAGGTCGGACATTGCACCATCTCCTGCACCCATGCGGGACTCTCGAGCTCCTCTGCCGCACGCTCCAGCTGGCGCAGAAAACGACGACGGCGCGCGTACTCGATCACGATGCCCAGCATGCCAAAGATAAAGGACACGCCGACCGCCACGACCACGATGGAAACGGGTGCGCCGGCGACCGTCAGCACAAAGCAGCTCAGCAGCACGCCGCACGTCCACACGGCGACGGGAAGCAGCGCATCTTTGAAGAATTTGGCGAACGACATAGCCGGCCCCTAGACCGAATAGCCCTGGCCGCGGTGCGTCGTCAAATACCCCTTGATGCCGATTTTTTCGAGCGTGGTGCGCAGGCGGTTGATGTTGACGGTGAGCGTATTGTCGTCCACGAAGGCGTCGGAGTCCCACAGGTCCTGCATGATGGCCGAGCGCGAGACGATCTTGCCCGCACGGCTCAGAAGCAGCGAGAGAATACGCAGCTCGTTTTTGGTGAGCTCGGTACTGGTACCGGTCTGCATGTTGGTGACCATGGAGCGAGCGAGATCGAGCTCCAGGCCCTTGTGGACAAGCGTGCTGCGCTCGCCCGCCGCCGCGGTGCGACGCAGCAAGGCATTGATGCGCGCCACGAGCACACGGGCGCTATAGGGCTTGGGAACAAAGTCGTCCGCGCCGAGCGTCATGGCCATGACCTCGTCGATCTCGGTCGTGCGCGACGTGAGGACGATGATGGGAACCTCGGATTCGCGGCGCACCTCGTGGCAGATATGCTGGCCGTCCTTGAAGGGAAGCGTGAGGTCGAGCAGCACCAGGTCGGGCGCGGCGGCGAGAATATCGCGCGAGACATGCTCAAACGATTCGCAGGCCTCGATTTCAAACCCGGCGCGGGCAAGGATGTCGATAAGTTCACGACGAATGGGCTCGTCGTCCTCAACGACATAGATCAGCGCCATGTGTCCTCCCATTTCGCGTAACTTGCACCTTTCACACCATTATGCCCACAGCGTCGCAGCGATACGACCCCGTGGGCACCTAATGTGACAAAAGCGTTCGGTAGTCTTGAGAGAAAATAGGGGCCGACCGGTCCTAAACCGATCGGCCCCATCACTTCGACCACGAGTCTCTACTCGAGCGTACGCATGTACGCAGAGATGGCATCCAGGCCCTTCTGCAGGTCGTCGGTGTTATCGGAGTATGCATAGCCGATGCGCATGCTCTTGGGCTCCTCGAAGCAATCGCCCGGAGTGACGAGCGCGCCGGACTTCTTTATCATGTCGATGCAGAACGTCCTGGAGTCGATGTCGTAGTCGTAATACACGAGCGAGGTGGTACCCGCCTCGGGCTTGACGAACGACAGGTGCGGCTCGCTCTCGACCCACTTCTCCAGAACAGCAAGGTTCTGACGGACGATGCGACGGCTGCGCTCAAGGATCACGGAAGCGTTGCCCAGAATCAGCTCCGCCACCGTCTCGCTGAATATGCCAGCGGAAATCAGGTTGTAGTCACGATGCGAGAGCAGCGCGCGACGGAGCTCCGGGCTCTTGGTGACCGCCCAGCCCAGACGCAGGCCGGCGAACGACCAGACCTTGGACATGGATGCGGTGACGATGGCCTTGTCGTACAGGTCGATCACGGACTCGGAGTACTCATCCGTCTGAGTAAGCAGACGGTAGACCTCGTCGCAGAGCACCCACGCGTCGTGTTTGCGTGCGACCTCGACAATCGCCTTGAGCGTATCGGTGTCGAGCAGGGCGCCCGTGGGGTTGTCCGGGTTATTGATGCAGATGAGCTTGGTATCGTCGGTCACCAGAGCATCGAGCGCGTCGACGTCGACGTGGTAGCCGTTCTTGCGATCGAGCTGAAGGATATCGACCTTCGCGCCGCACATCTCGGGAATCGAGTAAAGCTGCTGGTAGGTGGGCTTGACGGAGACTACGTGATCGCCCGGTTCGACGAGCGTGGAAATAACCAGGGAGTTGGCACCGGTCGCGCCGTGCGTGGGCACGATATGCCCGGGCTCGACCGTCTTATAGAGACGCGCGACCCCCTCGAGGAAGCCGGGCTGCCCCTCGATGTCTCCGTAGGTGAATCGGCGCGAGCACAGGCTATCGAGCCACGCCTTCTTGTCGGTGTTCGTAAGCTCGAACAGCTGGTCGAGCGTGAGGGAGTAGACGCACGTCTCCGCAACGTTGTGGGTGCACTTGGTCTCCCACTCGTTCATCCACTGCTCGACGGCGAAATCCTTGATCTGCATTGTCGTTTCCTTTCCTTGACTTTCTTACAGCTCCACCACGGTACCCAGCCCCGCCTCGACGGCGCGGTCGTAGGCGATTTTCGATGCCGAAAGGTCCTGAACGGCGATGCCCGACGTATCGAACACCGTCACCTGCTCGTCATCCGAGCGCCCCGTAGCCGCGCCGGCGATGACTTCGCCGAGCTCCGCTTTGATGTCCTCGGGCGTGATGGCGCCCTCGGCAACCGGAATCTCCAGCTCACCGGACGCGACCGATTGCTCGCGGTCGTCGACGTAAACAGCGGCACGGGCGACAAGCGCCGAGGCGAGCTCCTGCTTGCCGGGCATGTCGGCACCGACGCAGGAGATATGCGTACCAGGACGCACCCATGCATCGGGGATGATGGGCTTGGTCGCCGGCGTGATCGTCACGATGATGTCGGCCTCCGCCGCGGCACCTTGGCCGTCAGCCGTCGCCTCGATGGAATAGGTGGATGCCTCGCGAGCATGCTCGCAGGCGCCCAAGATATGGGCGACCTCGTCTCGCATGCGCTCGACGCGGGCCTCGGGCGCGGCATCGGAAACCGGCTCCCACACCTTGACCTCGTTCACTTTGGGACAGGCGGCAAGCACGCCCGCCGCCATATAGGTGCTCATATGGCCGGCGCCCGCAACAAGCAGTTTGGATGCATCCGCCCGAGCCAGCCACTTGGCACCGAGCGCAGCGGCGGCACCGGTGCGAAGTCCAGTGACGGCGGAGGCATTGAGCAGCGCCAACGGCTCGCCCGTCGCGTTGTCGCACAGCAGCGTGGTGCCGAAGATCTCGGGCAGCCCCTTTTTGGGATTCTGAGAGAACCAAGCAGTAAGCTTGAGACCGAAGAGGCCGCTTCCCGCCAACTCGCCCGAGCGGATATCCATATCGGCCACGCCGGGTTCGAATTGCTCATATACCATCGGCCACGCAACACCCTTGCCCGTTGCCTTCTGGTGATATGCCTCCTCCACGGCAGCGATTGCATCCTCGATCGTCAGCACCTTGGAAACTTCCTCAGCCGAAAGCACCATCATCTGCCCCATCATCGCTCCTTTCAGTGAAAGCTTTACGTTGCTTCACTGTACGGTTTAGTAACGATGCCGCCAAGGATCATTTCTTGTTGGAATCTACAACGATTCTCGATCTGATTTTTCGTTCTATCAGCAGATATTTGAACTATTTGTCGCATCAACGGCATACGGATGTGCGATTATCCTATTTATACCGGTATTAATTGTATTGATTTACAGTGTGATGTTGATGCTATACACCGTCTCGGACTTCTCACGGGAATATGAGGGATCGGTCCGTCTAATCGCCGGCAGCGATGGCGTCTCGCGTGCCGTCTCTGGCGTCGGGATCCTCGATTATGAACTTATGCCCGGCCTCAAGAACAAGTACCAGCGCGCCAACTTCAGCTCAGACGAAATCGTCCTCAGCACCTTCCTCTATGCGAAGGACGACCCATACCTCATCACTGAAGCCGTGAAATACCTCGTCGCCAAGGGAACGAGCGGTCTTATCATCAAAAACGTCCTGCACATCCCAATTCCCGACCAAGCCATCCGCTACGCCAACGCGCGGCACTACCCGGTCTTTCTCACGACCGACGACTCACTGTTCTTTGACAGCGTCATCTATGAGGTCAAACGGCATATCGAGCAGCTCGCGTCCATCGACTTCGCACAGCGCGAGATCGATGCCCTGAGGACAGACGTATCGCCCGAGTCCATCTGCCGACGCATCCGAGGCCTCAACCCGTCATTTCTGGACGAAGCGGTCGCCCTGTTCGCATCGTTTGCAGAGCCCCTCGACCCGCGTACGTTTTTGCAAATCGAACGTCTCTGTGCAAAATCGACCCTCGCCGGATGCCACAACATGCTGGCACCCTATGACGGAGGATTGCTATTCGTAGCGACAAGCGACTCGGAGCAGACGCTCGATGTGGGGCGAATCGTGCAGGCGCTCACGGAGCTCATCGAGGCTAGCGGCATCGATGGCGGAGCGGAAGGGCTCGGCATCAGCGATATTCTGTTTGGAGACGAGGCGGTGGCGCAGGCGATCTCGCAGGCGATTTACGCACAGCGCCTATCTAGTCAACGCGCCGAGGGTCCCGTCCGCTAAACGCAGCTCGGCAACCAGAGAACCGAGATGCCTTTAGCGGAAACCCCGGAGATGCGATCGTTCTCGGAGGCGATTCTCTCGCCGATACGCGAGCACGACAGCGAGCATGGCAGCGAACTGGAATCAACGCTCGCCGCATTCATCGAGAACGACCGACGTATCGAGCAAACCGCCAAGCAGACTGGCCAGCTACCGATCACAATTCGATATCGCCTCGATAAGGTGACAGCTCTCACCGGACTGAGCTACAAATGCGCCCCGGAGATGGAGCAGCTGTCGCTCGCCTACGCAATCGAACGCGCTCGCTCACTTCAGTAAGCCCACCCCGCCTTGAGGTTAGGAGCGGCGGGCACGGAGCTTTTCGTAGCCTTCGGCGAAGAAGGCGACCGTGGCGGCGTCGGCCTCGGCGGCGTCCGTCTCGGTTGCGGGGACCACGCCGTGCTCGTCGCTCACCAGGAACAAGGCGCCCTTGAGCTGTGCGGGAATATCTACGCGCGTGACCGGGATGCCCTTGGTCTGGGCGAGCTGCTCGATGAGCGTCGCCGTGCCGCACAGGCACTCGTCCGCCGGCGCCACAAAGGCAAGCTCGCCGTTGTTGACGGCGGCGAGCAGCTCGGGCGCCACGCCGGTCTCGTCGGCTTCGGAGCGAGCCTCGGCAGAACGGGCACGCAGCGCCTTGGCCGACGTGTCGGCCAGCGGCTCGTACTCCCCCACCGTCATGGCGGCGTTGCCGTTGATGTCGATCACCAGCATGAGCACGCCGTCGCGTGCGGTGTAATCGCCCTCGGCAAGCGACCACTCAACGTGCTGCTTGGCCCAGCTGAGCATGTTATGGGTAAGCGGCTCGCCCTGCACCAAGCGCTCGGACAGTGCGCGAATGTGGCGGTTGAGCATGGGCACCTTCTTGTTGGACATGCGCCAACGGCAGACAAGCGCGGGCTTGTCGAGCGTAAACTTCTCGACCGCCTCCTGATTGGCGCAAAAGTCCTCGTACGCACGCTGATCCTCGGCATTGCCAAACAGCTCGGCATCATCAATCTGGGGCATGGTCATACCTTTCGTGTTAGTCATTCCGTCCTCTTATACCAAAAAGACGGCCCTCCAAACGGAGCAGCCGTCTTTTGCAGAGATTATTTTAGAAGCGAGGCAAGTCCAAGGGACGAGATAACATCCCATCCTCCCCAGTCAACCTAACAGGTCGGCGAGGGTTGCCCAGATGCCGCAGATTGCCGTGAAAGAGGAGCGACGCGTACTTGGGTACGCGAGCGACGAATGAACGGCAAGGTGCGGTGGCTGGGCAAGCCGCAGCGCCACCTCCCTACTTAGTGGCGGAAGTGGCGGGCGCCCGTAAAGACCATCGCAATGCCATGCTCGTTGCAGGCCTGGATGCTCTCGTCGTCGCGCTTGGAGCCGCCGGGCTGAATGATGCAGGTCACACCATGCTCGGCAAGCACGTCGACGTTGTCGCGGAACGGGAAGAATGCGTCGCTTGCGCAGGCAAAGCCACTCTTCTCCACGCCCTCGCGCTCGCAGAAGTCCTCGGCACGCTCGCAGGCCAGCAGCGCAGAGTCAACGCGGTTGGGCTGACCCGGACCCATGCCAATGCCGGCCTTGCCCTTGGAGACCAGGATGGCGTTGGACTTAACGCCCTTGCAGACCTTCCAGGCAAACTCGAGCTCGGCCATCTCGGCGTCGGTGGGCTTGCGGTCGGTGGGGAACGTAAAGGTCGCGGGATCCTCAGTCACGTGGTCGACTTCCTGTACCAGCATGCCGCCGTCGACGGAGCGCAGCTCCACCTGGGCGCCGTGGTCCACGCCGCCGGTAGCCAGCACGCGCAGGTTGGGGCGCTTAGCCATGCGCTCGAGCGCCTCATCGGTGTAGCTCGGGGCGATGATGACCTCGACGAACTGCTTGTTCTGATCGGCGAAGTGCTCAACCAGATCAAAGGGAACCTCGCGGTTGCAGGCGATGATGCCGCCAAAGGCGCTCTTGGGATCGCAGGCGAAGGCGCGGTCGTAGGCGGCCGTGATGTCCTCGGCAACGGCGGAACCGCAGGGGTTCTGGTGCTTGAGAATCACGCAGGCCGGCTCGTCGAACTCGCGGACCAGGTTCCAGGCGGCATCGGCATCCAGATAGTTGTTGTAGCTGAGCGGCTTGCCCTGGATCTGCTCGGAGCCCACGAGCGGGAACTGCGAGCTCGCGGTATTCTCGCAGCCCTCGGCAAAGCGATAGACCGTGGCCTTTTGCTGCGGGTTCTCGCCATAGCGCAGGTCGTCGACCTTCTCCAGCGAGATCTCGAGCTTGGCAGAAGTGTCCGCCACGTCGCTTGCCTGGGCAGCAAGCCAACGGGAGATAGCCGTGTCGTAGGCGGCGGTGGTCTGGTAGACCTTCACCTGCAGGCGACGACGGGTGGAAAGCGTGGTGCAGCCACCGGTCTCGTGCATCTCGGCCAGGACGGCATCATAGTCGGCCGGGTCGGAGATGACGGTAACGCTCGTGGCGTTCTTGGCGGCAGAGCGCAGCATGGAGGGGCCACCGATGTCGATGTGCTCGATGGCATCCGCGAAGGTGACCTCGGGGTTGGCGACGGTCTTCTCGAACTCGTACAGGTTGACGACGACCAGATCGATCAGCTTAATGCCGTGCTGAGCGGCCTCCTGCATGTGCTGCTCGGAATCGCGGCGGGCCAGCAGCGCGCCGTGGACCTTGGGGTGCAGGGTCTTAACGCGGCCGTCCATCATCTCGGGATAGCCCGTGAACTCCTCGATGGGGGTTACGGGAACGCCCGCGTCCTCGATGGCACGAGCCGTGCCGCCCGTAGAGATGATCTCGACGCCAAAGTCATCGACCAGCGTCCGTGCGAAATCGACGACGCCCGTCTTATCGGTGACCGAGATCAACGCGCGTGCGATCTTCACATCAGATCCCATGCAGTCCTCCTGTCTGGTACGCCGCCGTGCTCTGTGAGTCGGTGATACGTCGATCTGCAGCGCTCGCGCAGCGGCATTGAAAATACTGATTTAATGTAGCGCATCGAGCGCATCGATGCACCCCGCAACGGGCGCATGTGCAGAAAAAGTTTGCGAGCGGAGGGGATGGGCGCGGCACCGGGCACGGTGAGTTCATGGAACACAGGGGCACCATAATTTGATGCCAATGGCGTGGTAGAACTGTGCTCGATATGCATCCGCGAAAGAAAGAGGCACCATGGTCTCGCGGGTTCTCTACCGACCGTTTGATACCGAAGACTTCGACGCCATCGCGCTGATTCTGCAGCAGCTTTGGCATAACAATTCGGATAACGATGAGTACAACCGCCTCGAGGCCGCGTGCGACCTCGCCTACTGCCTTTCGTCGTCGACGTTTTCACAGGTTGCCGTAATCGACGGTCAGGCGCGTGGCATTTCGCTCGCGCGTGCGGGACAGAACTCCGGCGTCACTATCAACGAGCATTGGATGGACACCGAACGCGCGCTGCTATCGCAGATGCGTGAGCTAGAGCCCGATGCCTGCGCCGAGTATCTCTCGTTTGTGCGCGCAACCATCCGAACCAACAACCGCCTGCTCGAGAGCAGCCCGTTGCCGCACGACAACGAGGTCACGCTGCTTGCCGTGGATCGCGATGTCCATGGCCTGGGCGTTAGCACGGTTCTGCTCGATGCCGCGGTCTCGCACCTATCCTCGCTTGGAGCGACGAGGGCGCACCTGTACACCGACTCCAACTGCTCGTGGAAGTTCTACGAGCTGCACGGCTTTAAGCGCACGGCCACGCACCGCGCCAACCGCGAAGAGCGCCGCCACGACATGCCGCGCGAAAGCTTCCTCTACGAACTCGATCTAACAGCCTAAACCCGGCAGCCATACCAGCCCGGCAGTTAGGGACGTTCCCTTTGTGCCGGCACCCCGGGACACTCCTTGGCAGCAGCCACACCTAGTCGCTGGGGACAGTCTTGATCAAAACGACCGACAAAGCCCTTCTTAAGGTCGCTATCTAGGGGTTTACAAATGGCTGTGGACAAAAAACATCAAATATGAGTACTGTTACCTTTTTAGTAGCAGCGATTCGGGGCATTTTTGAAGCTTTTAGACGCGGTAGTCAGCCGGACGAGCTAACGTATTTCCTCAAATGTACAATAAAATGGACTCCTAACGAGAGATAATCTCGTTAGGGGTCCATTCTTTAGTACAAACAAATGTGACAATCTAGGCAACAGTACTCATATTTGGCATTTTTTGCCCACTGCCCCTTGCGCGAAGGTCCGCAGCGGAAAGTATGGCCCGTTTCGACGCACAAAAATGGGATGGATCTTCCCTGGCAACCGCCCAGAAAGGTCCACCCCAAAGCAAGCGCTCGCTAAAACGTTCCGCCGCCGCCTCCGCCGACGCCGCCGCCTCCGCCGCCAGAGAAGCCGCCGCCTCCGCCGCCGCCCGAGCTGTCGGAGCTCGACGCCAGCTCACGGATGCTCTCGTGATACACGTCATCGAACGAATCGAGCGGAGACTCGAAACCGTAAAGAAGGTAGTACCACCAGTAGCAGGGATAGTTGTCGTAGAAATCGTCGCTGTTGCGCAGGTCCGCAGGCACGGCCTCGGCCAGCTGTCGCAGCACTTCTTTCGAAACGCCCAGGGCAACGCCCATCACCAGCAGCTTGTTCCACAGCACCAAATCGCCCGGGACGGCTTCCTTTAGGCGTGTGAAAACCTCGAGCCAATGCTTGAGCGCCAAGCAGCGAGCCGCCACCTCGGCGCCCTCCGGCGTAAAGCGGCGGAACGTAAGGCCCACGCCGATACCCACCAGCACAATCGGCACCGAGATAACCGCGGCGGTAATGTTCGCCTGTGCGCCATCGGTAAAGAAGATGGATCCCACGGGAACAAAGGCAATCAGGATACCAAGAACCAGGCAAAACACCATTGCAACAATGCCGTCTGAGGCAACGTACTCGCTATCGGCCAGCTTGCCCTTAACGGTGTTCTGATAGTCCTCGAGCTTGTCGCCCACGGGTGTAGCGTGCTGCTTGACGTAGTGCTGCAGCTCGTCGAACGTGCGCGAGCGATCGCCGTTCTCGTCAGGCTTAGTACCGGCAAAGAAGACCTTGAGCACCATGTGGTCAATGCCCTTGGCCGACTTCCAGCCCGCATCACTCACCGTCACGCGATACGTCTGCTCTTCTTTTTCACGCCCCAACAGACCCTTCTTGGCCTTGGTCACGGTCGCCTGCTCCAGCTTGATCACACGGTCGTCAGTGAGCTTCATGAGCGTGGCGATATATGCCTGATCGGGCACCTCGTTCCAGCTCATGAGGGCCGAAAGCACGGCGGGATGGTCGGCCGAGGGCACATCGCGGAAATATTCGTCCTGGAAAAGCGGCTTGGGCTTGCGCTTGCGCAGCTTGAGCATAACGATTGTGCCGGTAAAGACCACCGCCGCAACAACACTTAGCACGGCAAGTGCATTGGCAATCATGCGAGCGTGAGCGCGGCGGGCGTTAGCTTCGTCGGCCCATTCCTTCTCTTCGCTCAGGATTGTTGACATGCGCTCTTCGCCCGAAGCGGCAAGCTGCGGCACCCAGTCGCTAGGGAAGGCGATGCGTGCCTCGGCGAATTCGCCCTGATGCACGCAGGGAATGGTATAGGTGACCATGGGTTCGTCCGCATCGAGCGATACATCGCCCGTCAGCGGGCCGTGGCCCCATGCGCGGAAGTTATCGCCCTTGACAGCCGCCGTCCCGGCAGCGGCATTTGCGAAGTACACTTCCATCTCAACGTCATCGGAGTCCGCGGACCAGCCGTCGCCCACAAACTTCCAGTAGAGCTCGGCGGTATCGGCCCAGTTCATGACCGCACCGGTCATGGTGTAGCTCACGTAATAGATCGCGCTGTCGCCGCTCTCGTGGGGGCTGAACACCTTAATCCTTACGCCGTCACCGGTCTGCTCGACCGTGTAGACGCCAGAATCGCCCTTGTTCGCGCTATCGACTTTGTTAAACGCGGTGTCCTCTTCCTCGACACTCAGCACGTCAACGCCCGCCGTGCCGCCCTGCTGGTTGGTGCCCGTATTGATCTCCCAAAACACACCGTTGATGTCGTCGTCGAAATCAAACTGGCGTCCCTCGACAACGGTCAGCGATCCATCGGCCTCCACCGTGGCACTAATGTAGGTTTGGGTCATGGAATACCCGTCGGCACGTGCAACGGCGGGCAACAGCAGCAGCGCGCACGCGACGAGCGCGCAAATGGAAGCAAATCGCGCAACCGGGCAGCGCTGCCGACAGGTCTTGGCAACGGGGGCGTTCATAGGCACATCCTTTGTCTGTGATACCAGCAACGCCATTGTCCCACGTTTACGGGCGCACATGACGAACATCTAGGCCAGCGGAGTATCAAACGGGACGAAAGTCACGCCCGCAGCCGGCACCTGGGGACGTTCCTTATCTGCCGGCAATCTGGGACACTCCTTGGCATAGCCCGCTCCGGCAATAGATACCACTTCATAGCTCCGTCACAGGTGTAGCGGCTTTGTGTTGCCGCATGCGCACTGATTGAGTCCGCGAGCAAGGGGCATAAAGCAGTTGAGCGAAAACGGTTTGCCCCTTTGCCGTTCGCTTGAGGATCATGTCCCCCTTTTCCGCGGAAACCCCGGCAGTTGCGAAGAGCTGCCGGGGTTTCTGTCGTTTGAGGGGTTGGGCTGGCGGGCGGCGATCGAGCTATCGAGCCGGTGGTCCGGCACGCGCAACGCGCGGCCTCGGCAACTTGCAGGCCACGGCAGCGTCTCCCCCACCGCGCCCCGCGCTATACTCGTCCGCATGGATATCAACGCATGCAACATAGCAACACACGCCGCGGACGCACCAGCAACGGCAGCGCCCACCCCCGTCGTGGGCCGCTTTGCCCCGTCGCCCTCGGGCCGCATGCACCTGGGCAACTTGTTCAGTTGCCTGTGTGCGTGGCTTTCGGCCCGCAGCCAGGGCGGCAGCATCGTGTTGCGCATCGAGGACCTGGACGATCGCTGCAAGCGCCCGGAACTTGCCGCCCAATTGATTGACGACCTAGCTTGGCTGGGGCTCGAGTGGGACGAAGGCCCCTACTACCAGCACGATCGCCTTGATCTGTACGAGGACGCCCTGCACCAGCTGCAGGGTGCCGGCCTCACCTATCCCTGCTTTTGCACGCGTGCCGAGCTCCACGCCGCGAGCGCGCCGCACACCAGCGACGGCACGCCCATCTACCGCGGCGCCTGCCGAGGCCTTTCTGCCGAGGAGGTTGCCCGCCGCAGTGCCCTGCGCGCTCCCGCCACGCGCCTGCGCGTGCCCGCCGTCGACGACCTCGCCGGTGACGTGATCGAATTCGTTGACCGCACGTACGGAGCCCAATGCGAGGCACTCGCCACCGAGTGCGGCGACTTTTTGGTGCGCCGCAGCGACGGCGTTTTTGCCTACCAGCTAGCCGTGGTGGTCGACGACGCTGCCATGGGCGTCACCGAGGTCGTGCGCGGATGTGACCTGCTTGGTTCCACGCCCCGCCAAATCTACCTGCAGCATCTGCTAGGACTTCCCACGCCGCACTACGCGCACATCCCGCTGCTCATGTCACCGGACGGCCGCCGCCTATCCAAGCGAGACCGCGATCTGGACCTGGGCGAGCTACGCGCGCGCTTTGGCACGCCCGAGGCGCTGCTGGGATGGCTCGCCGGACAAACGGGCATCGCACCAAACACCACACCGCGTTCTGCCGGGCAGCTGGTCGAGCACTTTAGCTGGGATGTTATCCGCAAGCACCGCGAGAACATCGTTATGGATGAAAGGACAGGCATGCAACAGACGGCAGCCCACCCTGACGAGCACCTCGATAGCGACATTGCCAAAGTATCAACAACCCATCTTTCGCAAGAGGGGTTCGATGCGTTCTGCGAAATACTTGACTCTCCCACGCCTGAAGCTGCGAAAACGTTGCTCGAGCGCAAGCCGGCTTGGGAGCAAATCCCTTAACAAATCGGTTTTGGTTCGCCACGAAGCTCATTCGTCCGCGCCCCTACGCAACGTCCCAGGGCTGGAGTTCGTCGCCCAGGCGAACGATGCAGTCGTAGAGCACGGTATGGCGCTCGGCCGGGTTGGCATCCCGATGGAAATGCCCGTAATACCAGCGCTTGTAATCCAAGCGGGCTTCCAGCTCATCGAAAAATGCCGTGAGTCGGTCAACGCCGGGACAATTCCAGCCGGGTGCCGGATAGAGCGTGGGCGAAAGCATATGCGTGGAGCAGGTGTGGGTGATCACGTAGTCGACCTTCCAACCCACGCTGTCGAGCTTTGCCCGCGCCTCCTCAAAGTTGCGCTCGTCCGGCAGCTCCTGCGGCCACCAGCTGGAATACGGAATGCGGTATTCCTTATCCACGCTCGTGGCGCCGCCCATGGTAAAGATTGTTGAGCCATCAAGCTCAAAAACCTCGCCGCGCGTCAGGCGCCGTATGGGAGAGGTATCCGACAGGCGCTGCGTCAGCCCGCCGTGCCACAACTCCATGGGGCGCTCCGCCCAGTGATCGAAACGTTCGTGGTTGCCGTCGACGAACAGCACGGTATAGGGGCGCGACTCCAGCCAGGCGATATCGGCACATTCCTCGGCAGAGAAATCCCACGGAAAGCCAAAGTCGCCCGCGACAATCAGATAGTCGTCGCTCGTCAAACTATCCCCAAGATCCCAGTCGCGCAGCTTTTGCATGTCGAGGCCGCCGTGAATATCGCCCGTCACATAGACCGTCATCGGATTACCACTTCCCTGTAAGTCGCTAGCCCACATTCTGCACGATCACTAAGCCAACCGTTCCAGCCCTTCCATCCCTTAGGGCTTACCCCTCGTTCTTCCATCCAAACGGGTCGAGCACCCAAAAAACCAGATCGAGCACGCCGCCGGTCATCATGGCGCCGGCAAGGGCCATGCAAACGTGCAGAGAGCTAGCACTTCGGAGCACGTCGAATGGCCCCAGAACAGCCAACAGCGCGACCGCTGCACCGGCTACGCACAGCGCAAGGCACGGCCCCGCGTCCTTGACGCACTTCTTTGCGAGATGCTTGGTGTTATCGCTCATTGGTATCGAACTCCTTAGAGGGTCGTTGTTTGGGTACATGCCGCCGCGGCAGAGCAGGGCGGCAGGGTAAGTGTCCCATGCCGTGCGGACATCAATGGAGAAACCACCTGCTCGACCAACCCTTGACGCCGTTTTGCACCGGCATCCCATCCCCCGCTATCGAGGTCTAATCTTTTCACGAGAAGTGAACGGCTGTTTTAGACCCCTGAAACATCCGCATCTTTCGGCGGCAAAATCGCAGGATTCCAGCACCGAAACCGCAGGAAACGACATACTCGAAGTGCCGATGCTTCGGGGGCCCGATTTCACTCGTCCACCTCTCCGGAAAAGTATTAGACCCCGCTGCTAGCTATCCAAAAGACTGTGCCCACACCACCCAAAAACTCATCCAACATTAATCTTGGCTCAAGAATCGCTTAATCTATAACCTGCACTATAGAGTTCGACCAAGGGCGGGGCGGCGTCACGCAGGCCGCCGAACGCAACGCTCGCGCCCGGGCAGATCGCCCGGCGTCGCGCCCATCGAACGAAAGGAACAGGTCATGGACGACCTCGAAAAAGTTGAAACCATCCGCACCAAGTGCAACGTGAGCTACACCGATGCCAAGGCCGCGCTCGACGCCGCCGACGGCAACGTCTTGGATGCCATCATTTGGCTCGAGTCGCAGGGCAAGACCCAGACCACGTCGGCGCACGCCGCCACCGAGTCCGCGCCAGTCGATGAGCCCTCAGCCGAGATGGTCGCCGCGCAGGCCGCCTACGAGAAGTCGAGCGAAAAGACCGACTTCTCCAAGAAGATGGACAGCGTATGGGAGTACCTCAAAAAGCTCTTCCGCCTGAGCCTGGACACCAAGTTTATCGCCACGCGCCGCGATGCGATCATCCTCAACATCCCCATCCTGATCCCCATCATCGCCCTGTTTGCCTGGGGCGCTACGATTTGGCTGATGCTGATTGGCCTGTTCTTTGGCATGCGCTACCGCATCGACAGCGACGGCGACGTGCCCGGCAGCATCATCAACCTTATGAATCACGCCGCTGATGCCGCGGACGACAACAATCAAAAA
>URYU01000022.1 GCA_900552155.1 uncultured Collinsella sp. | reverse complement strand
CATCAAGCGCGGTGCGAGCTGCCCGCACGATCGCCTGCCGCTCATGGTGCGCGGGCATCATCAGATCTCTCCGGAGTTGGAGAGCGTGACGGACCTGATGTATGCGCTCATTCGCCTAGTTGCCGAGCGCTCGGGAGTGGCGACCTCGGTCATTGCCTCGCGCGATGACCTGGCCGACTATATTGAGCATCCCGAGCAAAGCCCCTTGCGCGAAGGCTGGCGCTTTGAGCTTGTGGGCTCGCGCCTGGACGATTTGCTCTCGGGCAACATGGGACTCACCGTGAAGGACGGCAAAATCGAGCTTTTATAGTCATATAGTTACGCGGTTTTACCAAACCGCGTAACTGCTCGACGCTGCAAACGGCCGAGAACGGCAATCTGACGTTCAATCGTCGCTTGCGTACCAAAGTACGCGTCGCTTCTCTTTCACGTCACCTTGCTCGCTCTCGGCCGTTTTCGCTGACATTGCCAGAACATCGATGTTGATTTGCTGGTCAGTCGAATGGGTAGAATGCCTCCAACGTGTAACTCGATTCGGAGGAATTCGCATGCCTTATTACTATGGATACGGCTTTGGCATCGACCCGCTGTACCTGCTGGTTGTTCTTGTCTGCACGGTGCTTGGCCTTGCCGCACAGAACTATATCAACTCGACGTACAAAACCTGGTCCAAGGTTCGCTCGGACGGCGCCACGGGCGCCACGGTCGCTCGCCGCATGCTCGACGCCAACGGCTGCAACGCCGTGGGTATCAAGGGTGTCGCTGGTGAGCTCACCGACCATTACAACCCGCAGGACAACAACTTATATCTGTCAGACGCCAACCGTTCTGGCGGCTCGGTCGCAAGCGTTGCTGTCGCTTGTCACGAGGCAGGCCATGCCGCGCAGCGTCAAAGTGGCTATGCCATGATGAAGGTACGCACCGCCCTCGTGCCGGTCGTCAACTTTACCCAGAACACCTGGACCATCGTGTTGCTCATGGGTCTGTTTATGAACATCGCGGGACTCACGACCCTCGCACTGATCTTCTTCTCGTTTAGCGTGTTGTTCCAGCTGGTTACGCTGCCGGTCGAGATTGATGCTAGTCGGCGCGCCGTGGCGTATATTGAGCAGTCGGGCATGAGCTCCAAGCAGGTCAACGGTGCCAAGAAGGTACTGACGGCAGCCGCGCTTACCTATGTGGCCGCAGCGCTCACGTCGATCATTCAGCTGCTCTACCTTATGGCTCGCTACAACAGAAACTCCAACCGATAACAAATGGGACAGGCAGGCGCCGCGGGGATTCGTGTCCCCGCGGCGCTGTACTATGTGTTGGACTTGAATTTGCGCAGGGCCGAAGCCCTTGTGCGCGATGACGAAAGGAGGCTGCGTGGCAGGCTGGAATCTGACCGGCAATACCGTTTCCGCCGAGTTCGACGGATCGGATGAGCAGGAGCGCAAAGAGCTCAGCGTGAGCCAAGCGGTGGAGATCGCCGCCGGCGCACTCGACGCCATTCCGCAGCTGAGCGTTTTGGGTGAGGTCACGGGCTTCCGTGGCCCCAATGCCCGAAGCGGCCACTGCTACTTCCAGATTAAAGACGACTCGGCCGCCGTCGACTGCATCATCTGGAAGGGCGCCTATCTCAAGCGTACCTTCGATCTGCGTGACGGCATGCAGGTGAGCTTTAAGGGCAGCTTCAACCTCTATAAGGCCACAGGCCGCATGAGCTTTGTCGCTCGCTCGTTTTCGCTGGCGGGGGAGGGTCTGCTGCGTCAACAAGTGGCGCAACTGGCCGAAAAGCTACGCCGCGAGGGCCTGATGGACGAAGCGCGCAAGCGCCGCATCCCGGTGTTCTGCTCCCGCGTGGCGGTCGTCACCTCGCTTTCCGGTGCGGTAATCGACGACGTCAAGCGTACATTGCGTCGGCGCAATCCGCTCGTCGAGCTTGTCTGCGTGGGCGCCAAGGTTCAAGGCGAGGGTGCGCCGGCCGAGCTTATTGAGGGCCTGCGCCGTGCCGCCGCCATCACGCCAGCGCCCGACTGCATCTTGCTGGTGCGCGGCGGCGGATCCTTCGAGGACCTCATGACCTTTAATGACGAGGAGCTTGCCCGTGCGGTGGCGGCTTGTCCTGTGCCCGTGGTGACCGGCATTGGCCATGAGCCCGATACCTCGATATGCGACATGGTGAGCGACCGCCGCGCCTCCACGCCCACGGCGGCGGCAGAATCGGTGGCGCCGGCTATGACGGAGTGGCCGATGTGCGCGAGGCGCGCCAGCAGCGTCTGGGTGCCGCGATGGCATCGATGATTGGGTCGGCCCAGGTCGACCTGGAGATGCTCGATCAGCGCGGTCGCCGCGCCTGGGATACCTATACGGCCCGTCTGGGCGATGCACTCGATGCCGCCGCATGCCGCCCGTGCCTCAACGACCCCACATTTATGGTCGAGCGTCGCGAGTCTGAGCTTGCCCTGACGGCCGATCGCCTGTCGGGCGCCATAGCGCGCTCGGTCGGGACATTCCGCTCCAACTTTGAGCACCTGCCCGAGCGTCTGGTTGCAAGCACCTCGGGGCTCGATGGCAAGCGCCATGCGCTCACGCTTGCGAGTTCCCGTCTGGAGCATCAGGGACGTATGATGCTCAGCAAGCCCGCGTCCGACCTGGGCCGAGCCGCCGCGTCGCTCGATGCCCTGTCGCCGCTCAAGGTGCTTGCCCGTGGCTATTCCATCGCGTACAGCGATGATGGTGTGGCTACGAGCGCCAAGACCTTTAAGCCCGGCGATGCCATTCGTGTGCGCATGGCAGACGGCAACGTGGCAGCAACGGTTGATGCGGTTGAGTAGGCCGCGTTTCATAGCGATAAACCTTTAGGAAAGGAAACAGATATGGCAGAGAAAACCCCGGTCGAGCAGCTTACGTACAAGCAGGCTTCGCAGGAGTTGGAGCTCATCATCCGCAGCTTGGAGTCGGGCGATATGGAGCTCGAGGAGTCGCTCGAGAGCTATACCCGCGGCGTAGAGCTCCTCAAGAGCCTGCGCACCCGCCTGTCCGATGCCGAGCAGAAGGTCTCGGTGCTTCTTAAGGACGTCGACGGCAACGACGTGCTCGCCGACGGCGAAGCCGCCAACACCGACGACAACCTCTCGTTCTAACCATCCTGACCAAATATAATTACCTTGGTCTGTGAGAAAGGAACCAACCATGTGTGATTGCATCTTCTGCAAAATCGCCAACCACGAGATCCCCTCGACCGTTGTCTATGAGGACGACCAGGTCATCGCGTTCGACGACCTCAATCCCCAGGCGCCGGTCCACACGCTCGTGATCCCCAAGAAGCACTACAGCGACATCGCCGACAACGTACCGGCCGAGACCATGGGCGCCATGGCTCACGCCATCCAGGAGGCCGCTAAGGCCAAGGGCTTGGAGGACGGTTTCCGCGTCATCTCCAACAAGGGCGTTAACGCCGGTCAGACCGTCATGCACTTCCACATGCACGTCCTTGGCGGCAAGAACTTGGGCGAGAACCTCATCTGAGGGCGCGTAGGCCGTCGACTTGGCTGCCTTTGGAGTAATCTATGCAGCTTTCTCAACTCGAATACCTTCAAGCGGTAGCGAACTATGGCGGCGTGCGCAAAGCAGCTTGCGCTGTTCATGTGAGTCCGCAGGCCGTTTCGTCGGCAATCAAAAAGTTGGAATCTGAGTATCAGATCGTTTTGCTCAACCGATCGGCGGGGGAGGCTGTTTTGTCTCCGGCGGGCAGAGAATTTGCGCGTCGTGCACGCGTGATCCTGGCACAAGTCGACGATCTCAAAAAGTACGCTCAATCGAGGGACGACGGCGTCTCGCCCGACGGCCACTTTCGTCTTTACGCCCCCTGCCTACATGGGCGGGGGCGCCTTTTTGCCGAAAACTGGTATGACTCGTTTGAACGCTCGCACCCTCAGATTCATCTTGATGTGTGGCATCAGCCAACGGCAACATGCTTTGAATCGCTTGTGCTTGGCATTTCGGATGCGGCCATCTCATTTGAGGAACCAAAGGACGGTGTCCTTTCTTCGAAATACTTGGGTGAAAAGGAGCTCAAGGTTCTTTCGTGCCCAGCGGGTCATCAATCTGTGAGTGCAATGACCGTTCGTGAACTGCTGGGCGGCAGGCTCGCTGTTCCCATTAATTTGTCACCCTGTCTCAATGCAATCAATCAATGTCCCGAAGCTCAGCTGGTTAATTTCCGCTTTCGCGATGTCGAATACGGAAACAGGGCGCAGGCTGAGTTTCTTCAAGCCGGGGGATTGATATTGAGTTTTTCTGGCTCTTCTCTCGCATCAAATGGATTGGAAGTAAGCGAGTGCTCCATCGAAGGCTCGCATGACGTAGCCTTGCCCATCTACTTTTGCTATCGACAAAATGCCTGGACCGATCGACATCAGACGGTTTTTCTGCACCTATTGCGTCATCTTGCTTCGTGAGATTAATTGGCTTCGAGACGTCAAGTGATTATTGACGCCCTGCAACACATAGCTGACAGCTTTGCCCTCATGCTTTTCCAAGATTCCGATTTAGATTGCTGACTCTTGGAGGGCGGAGCATGAAAACCGTACGGTTTTGCTTTATATGACGTTCGTTTTTCTGTCGAACTTCAGCACCATTTTGTATTTTCTGACGGTTTACCTTGAATTCGTCGGATTCTCGATGGTGGCGATTTCTAGCATGATGATTGCATATCAAGTGAGCAAGTTCATCCTCGAAGTTCCCACTGGCTATATTGCTGATAGGCTTGGACGAAAGACGAGCGGTCTCGTTGACGTCGTGGGAATGCTTGGATTCTACGCCGCCCTACTCCTTGTCCGTTCTCCTTTGCTTTTGATCGGCGCGTTTGCTCTCAAAGGTTTTGCCGCTGCATGTGTGAGCGGATCCATCGAAGCGATTTACATTGACAGCGTCTCTCGGGACCAGCTCGTAAGACTTAATGTCGTTGAGCGATTTGTTTTCTATGCCTCTTATGCCATCTCCGCTTGCGGTGGCGGTTTCATTTCGTCTGTCGGTGCATATCTCATTGGTCTTTCGGCAGATATCATCGCAATGGTGTTGACGTTGGTTGTTGTTGTCTGCATTCCTGAGATGCGAAGAGAGGGCACTGCGGCGACACCTGAACGTGGAATTAGCCCGAAGATGATCGGTGCCGCTATTGCGTGTAATGGTATTCTTCGTTCGGCGTTCATCATGGACTGTTCTCAGGCATTTGCTTTTGTCGCCCTGGAAGACTTTTTCTCACTGCTGCTTGCGGGTCGCGGAATGAATGCTGTCGCTTCGGGCGTGACCGTTGCGGTTCAGCTCCTTGCCTCCGCCTCCATAGGGTTTATTGTGCCCAGTGTGATTGCTCATGTCGACAAGGGCCGTTTTGCGCGTATTTGCGGCATCATTCGCTTAGTATTGACAGCTTTGTTTTTGATCCCCCTTACTCCGGCTAATTTGCTGCCCGTGTTCTATGTGCTGCAGACGGTTGCGTACTCGTTGTTTGCCCCAATCAAATACTCAGTTTTCCAAAATGCTGCCGACTCATCGATGCGCTGTTCACTGATTTCGGTTCAAAGCCAGATGGTGGCGGTGGGTGCCATTCTTTTCTATCTGCTCAACGCTGTGTTGAGCAGCGCTGCGGGCATTCGAGTCGTATTGCTTGTCGCGCTCGGGATTTCTTCTTTGGTGTATATTCCCGCGCTATTTCGTCTTACAAGCCAAAGGACATGAGTATTTAGGCACCGATAACTTATATATCAACGCCAATAAACCCGAGCGCGAGGGCGTTTGGGTTTATTATTGAAGCGTATGTAACCTGGCGGCGCCACACCGCCTGTTAGTAGGGAGACACATGAACGTTCTGGTCGTCAACGCGGGATCTTCGACCCTTAAGTATCAGGTCATCGACACCAAGTCCCACAAGGTGTCCGCAAAGGGCTCCTGCGAGCGCGTCTGCTTTACCGGCGGTACCTTCACCCACGCTGCTAACGGTTCCAAGAAGGTGACCGAGAACATCGAGTTCCCCGACCACAAGGTCGCCATCGAGGTCGTCCTGAAGGACCTCGAGGCCAACGGCGTCAAGATCGAGGGCATCGGCCATCGCATCGTTCAGGGCGGTTGGTACTTTGGCGATTCCTCCCTCGTCGACGAGGACGTTCTCGCCAAGATCCGCGAGGTCGCCCCGCTGGCGCCGCTCCACAACAACCCCGAGGCCAACGTTATTGAGTTCTGCCTGGAGCAGTATCCCGACCTGCCCAACGTTACGGTCTATGACACCGCTTTCCACTTCAACATGCCCGAGGTCGCCAAGACTTACGCTCTGCCCAAGGACGTTTGCGACAAGCTGCACATCCGTAAGTACGGCGCCCACGGCACCAGCTACCGTTACATCTCCAAAAAGGTCGCCGAGATGACCAACGGCGAGGCCCGCAAGGTCGTCGTGTGCCATATCGGCTCCGGCGCTTCCCTGTGCGCTATCGAGGACGGCAAGTGCATGGACACCACCATGGGCCTCACCCCGCTCGACGGCGTCATGATGGGCACCCGCTGCGGCTCCATCGACCCGGCCACCGTCTGCTACCTGCAGCGCGAGGGCGGCTACACCTTCGATGAGGTCGACGAGATTATGAACAAGAAGTCCGGCCTTTTGGCTGTGACCGGAGGCAAGCCCAACGACTGCCGCAACGTCGAGGAGCTCGCCGCTGCCGGCGACCCCGAGGCTCAGCTCGCCTTCGACATGTTTGTCTACAAGATTGCCGCCAAGGCTGCCGAGATGGCTACTTCCATGTGCGGCATGGACACGCTGGTCTTCACCGCCGGCATCGGCGAGCACGCTCCGGCTGTCCGCGCTGGCGTGGCCGACCGTCTGGCCTTTATGGGCGTCAAGATGGACCATGCCCGCAACGCCCTGCGCGGCGACGGCGCTTGGTGCCTGTCCGCCAAGGATTCCAAGGTCAAGATTTTCGTCATCCCCACGGACGAGGAGTTCATGATCGCTTCCGACGTCGAGCGCATCGTCAACGGCAAATAATTGCAAGAGGGGAGGGCCTGGACGACCGAGCGCCGTTTGGCCCCTCTTTTGTGCTCGTTGGGCGATATGCTTGATAGCTATTTATCAAGTTGTGATAACTTCTTATTAAAATGCGGCCGCCTTAAGGGGTCTGCGTCGACCGTATTGCACTGCAAAGGAGTCTCATGAACGTACTTGTTGTCAACGCCGGCAGCTCAAGCCTTAAATATCAGCTTTTGGATACCGATACCCGCGAGGTTTTCGCCAAGGGCAACTGCGAACGTATCGGTTCGGACATGGGCATCTTTGGCCACTCCGAGAACGGTGGCGCCAAGCAGACCGAGGAGGTCCCGTTCCCCGAGCATCGCGCTGCTATCGCTCGTGTGCTCGAGGAGCTCGAGAAGACCGACTTTACGATTGATGGTATTGGGCATCGTATCGTTCAGGGCGGCTGGCACTTCGATGATTCCGTAGTTGTCGACGACGAGGTTATGGCCAAGATTCTTGAGGTGGCGCCACTTGCCCCGCTGCACAACTACGGCGAGGCCGCGGCGATTGAGTACTGCCGTGAGAAGTATCCGGAGCTGCCCAACGTGGCGGTCTTCGATACCTCGTTCCATATGACCATGCCCGAGGTCGCCTATACCTACGCGCTGCCCAAGGACGTGTGCGACAAGTACCACGTGCGCAAGTACGGCGCCCACGGCACGAGCCACCGCTATGAGTGGGGGATGGCCAAGGAGATCCTGGGTGCGCGCTGCCACCGTCTGCTTTCGTGCCATCTGGGTAACGGTGCTTCGCTCGCTGCTATCGAGGACGGCGTGTGCCGCGACACCACGATGGGCCTCACGCCGCTTGACGGTCTGATGATGGGTACCCGCTGCGGTTCCATTGACCCGGCTACCGTATGCTACCTGCAGCGCGAGGGCGGTTACAGCTACCAGGAAGTCGACGACATGATGAACAAGCAGTCCGGCCTGCTTGCCATTTCGGGTATCTCCAACGACGCCCGCGACATCCGCACGCGCGCCTCCGAGGGCGACGAGCGCTGCCTGCTCGCCTTCGATATGTTCGCCTACAAGGCCATGCAGCAGGCCGGTTCCATGATCGCCTCCATGGCGGGCGTGGACACCATCACCTTTACCGCCGGCATTGGCGAGAACGACTGGGCGATTCGCAAGGCCTTCTGCGACTGCTTTGAGTGGCTGGGCGTGCGCATCGACAACAACAAGAACCGCGAGGCCGTGGGCAATGGCCCGCAGGTCATCAGTGCCGCCGGTTCCTCCGTCACGGTCATGGTCATCCCCACCGACGAGGAATACATGATCGCCCACGACGTCGAGCGTCTGACCAAGAACAACTAACGCGCGCATTTGCAAGTAAACGAAAGGCCTCCAAAGCAACAGCTCCGGAGGCCTTTTTGCTAGCAGGCGGAAATCCCAGTCCCAAAGTGACCATCGCCAGTAACGCCTGCACTCCCAGCAACGGCACCCGGCCATCCAGATCTTCAGCCTCAGCTCGTAGCCAAGCCGCCGTCCACTCCAGATGCCCTAATTGCTACGTAGCGGTAGAAGGCCGTACGGGCTAACCCCTGAAAACAATCCGCAGACCAGAAACGCCCCCGTTCGTAGCTCCGAAGGAGCAGAACGGGGGCGTTTCATTGGTCGAGGACGTTTTCAGGGGTTAGCCCGTACGGCCTTCGGGCGAGTGCGTACGCTACTCAGCCATCTGAGCCTGGACGGCGGTGATGGCCACGACACCCACGATGTCGTCGGCAGAGCAGCCGCGCGACAGGTCGTTGACCGGCTTGGCGATGCCCTGCAGGATGGGGCCGTAAGCGTCGGCGCCGGCGAAGCGCTGGACCAGCTTGTAGCCGATGTTGCCTGCCTCGAGGTCGGGGAACACGAGCACGTTGGCCTTACCGGCGACGGAGGAGCCGGGAGCCTTGAGCTGGGCGACGGTGGGGACGATAGCGGCGTCGAGCTGCAGGTCGCCGTCGATGGCGAGCTCGGGAGCCTTCTCCTTGCAGAACTTCACGGCCTCCTGGACCTTCTTGGCGACCTCGCCGCCAGCGGAGCCCATGGTGGAGTAGGAGAGCATGGCCACGTGCGGCTCAACGTTGCCCATGAAGGTGGACCAGGAGTGAGCGGAGGCGATGGCGATCTCGGAGAGCTCGTCGGAGGACGGGTTGATGTTGAGGCCGCAGTCGGCGAAGATCAGCGTGCCGTCGGTGCCGAACTGCGGGGTGTCGGTGCACATCACGAAGAAGGCCGAGACCAGCTTGGTGCCCGGGGCGGTCTTGAGGATCTGAAGCGCGGGGCGCAGGGTGTCGGCGGTGGAGTGGCAGGCGCCGGAGACCAGGCCGTCGGCGTCGCCCATCTTGACCATCATGGTGCCAAAGTAGGTGGCATCCATCACCTGGGCGCGAGCCTGCTCGATGGTAACGCCTTTCTTGGCGCGGAGCTCGGCAAACTTTTGCGCATACTCCTCGTGCTTCTCGGCATTGCGCGGGTCGATGACGGTGGCGCCGGGAACGTTGATCTCGTCGGGGTTGCCCAGGATGACGATCTTTGCCAGGCCCTCCTCGATGATCTTGGTGGCCGCGACGATAGTGCGCGGATCCTCGCCCTCGGGCAGGACGATCGTCTTAAGGTCAGCCTTGGCGGCAGACTTCATACGGTTTAGGAAATCGCTCATGTTACTCCTTACAAGCGTTTCGCTAAGCTCCAGGCGCCCGGCTGTTCACGAATAAACCCGCTGCTAGCGGGTCTACCTTTCAATTATGTTCGCCGCGGTGCTTGAGCTTTCCTTGTGTGGCAAGCTCATTATAGGACGCATTAGCGCTATAATCGCTCTGATAAATATGTCTCGAAGAATGTTCGAGAAAAGCCCAGCTAACGAGCCCGTGGCTTTTGACAAGGAGTATCGATGCAGATTACCTCAGGCCTGCCTGAAGGCTTTAACGCCGGCGCGTACGACATGATTGTCGTCGGTGCTGGATATGCCGGTGCCGTTTGCGCCCGCCGTCTTGCCGAGACCATCGGCTATCGTGTTGCCGTTTTGGAGCGCCGTAGCCACATTGCGGGCAATGCCTATGACTGCACTGACGAGGCCGGAATCCTGATTCACGAGTACGGTCCGCATATCTATCACACCTTTAACGAGCGCGTGCACAATTTCCTGTCGCGCTTTACCAAGTGGACGGATTATCAGCACAAGGTGCTCGCCAACATCAACGGTACCCTTATGCCCGTGCCCTTCAACCATGCGAGTCTCAAGCTCGCCTTTGGTGACGAGCGCGGCGAGGAGCTGTATCAGAAGCTCGTGGAGACCTTTGGCAAGGATGTCAAGGTGCCCATTATGGAGCTGCGTAAGAAGACCGACCCCGACTTGGCCGAGGTCGCCGATTACGTCTACGAGAACGACTTTTTGCATTACACCATGAAGCAGTGGGGCCCGACGCCCGATCAGATCGACCCCTCGATCACCGGCCGCGATCCCGTCTTTGTGGGCGATGATGACCGCTACTTCCCGCAAGCTCCCTTCCAGGGCATGCCGCAGGAGGGCTACACGGCGCTCTTTGAGCACATGCTCGACCACGACCTGATTGACGTGTTCTGCGACGTGGACGCCCGCGATCTTTTTGAGATCGACGAGACCACCGTCAAGGTCGACGGTAAGGTCTACGGCGGCGAGATTGTCTATACAGGTCCGCTCGATGAGCTGTTCACCCTCGACTTGGGCGCGTTGCCGTACCGCACGCTCGATATGAAGTTCGAGACGCTCGATATGGACCAGTTCCAGCCCGTGGGCACCGTCAACTACACCACGAGCGAGGACTACACGCGCATCACCGAGTTCAAGAACATGACCGGTCAGGTCCTGCCCGGCAAGACCACCATCATGAAGGAGTACTCCAAGGCCTATACGCCCGACTCGGGCGAGACGCCGTACTACGCCATTCTTGAGCCCGAGAACCGTGAGCTCTATGAGCGCTATCTTGAGCGCGTCCAGAACCTGACGAACTTCCACCCGGTGGGTCGTCTGGCCGAGTATCGTTACTACGATATGGACGCCGTGACCAATTCCGCCCTCGATCTTTCGGATGAGATTATCGCCTGCCATGCATAAAGTCATAACATTCGGTATTCCCTCGTATAACGCCGCCAAGGACATGGACCATTGCATCACCTCCATCTTGGAGGGGAGCAATTACGCCACCGATATCGAGATTATCGTGGTGGACGACGGCTCCAAGGACGAGACGGCCGCCAAGGCCGACGAGTGGGAGGCCCGTTATCCTGGAATCATCCGCGCGGTGCACCAGGAGAATGGCGGTCACGGTATTGCCGTCCTTTCGGGTCTGCGCGAGGCGCAGGGCACCTACTACAAGGTTGTCGACTCGGACGACTGGCTTGACGGCGCTGCCCTTTCGACCATGCTGTCGATTCTGCGTGGCTTTGAGGAGCGCGACCAGCGCGTTGACCTGTTTATCTCGAACTACGTGTACGAGAAGGTTTACGAGGGGACGCATACCGCTATTGGCTACAAATTTGCCCTGCCGCGCAAAAAGATCTTTTCTTGGGATCAGATCGGTCATTTCCGCCTGGACCAGAACCTACTCATGCACAGCCTGTGCTATCGCACGGATGTGCTGCGCGAGTCCAACCTTCCCATGCCGCCGCACACGTTCTATGTGGACAACATCTACGCCTACGTGCCGCTGCCGCGTTGCAAGACCATGTACTACGCCGACATCGACCTCTACCGCTACTTTATCGGTCGCGAAGGTCAGAGCGGCAACGAGGCAACGATGGGCAAGCGGCTGGACCAGCAGTTCCGGGTTACGCGTAGCATGATGGAGTCGTACCACCTGTACAGCGATGTTGAGTCGTCGCGCCTGCGTTCGTACATGATGGGCTACTTCACCATGATGATGGCGATCTGCTCGGTGCTCACCAAGCTTTCCGAGGAAGATTGCGCCGACGAGCGCCTAAAGACGCTGTGGAATGATTTGAAGGCCTACGACGAGCGCATGTATCGTCGTGCCCGCTACGGCGTGGTCGGGTTCTTCACCAATCTGCGCGGACGGGCCGGAGACAAAACCACGCTCGGCCTATACCGTCTTGCCTCTAAGATCTTCAAATTCAACTAACTGTTGAGTAATCGCTGCTGATAGGTTGACTGGGCCCCTTGGCCTTTAGTTTGCTACTGCGAACAGTCCTGCTCGCACGGAAAGCACATTAAGTGCTTTCCGGCTCGTGCGGAACTCGCGACGAACTAAACGGCCAGACCCGCTCGCATGCTCGTCATCATCCCGAAAGCTAAATAAAAAGAAGATGCGCCGGCTTTCGCCGGCGCCTTATAAGGGGTTTAGTTGGTTGCCATCTTTTTTGCTGCAGACTCGACGTAGCTTGCCATCTCATCGACGTCGCAGACGTCTTCGAAGCGGACGGGCTTGGATTCGAGTTCGGCGAGCTGGGTCGGGGCGACCGTGTTGGTGGCCTGCTCGAGCACACGCATGGCCTCAAAATCATCCTCGGGAACGTCGAGGCCCAGGGCGTCGCAGCAGGCGCGCGGGAACTTGTAGGGGCTTGCGGTCGAAAGCAGCACGCGGGCCTTGGCACCCTCGGCGGGAGCGACCTGCTCAAAGACGTGATAGCCGCAAGCAGTATGCGGATCGATAACGTAGCCGTTCGCATCCCAGCAGCTCTTGATGGCAGTGCGGACCTCGTCCTCGCTGGCCCAACCGCAGTCAAAGACGCTCTGAATCTTTGCGAGCAGGTCGGCAGGAACCTCGTAGCGACCAGTCTGCGCCAGCTGCTCCATAAGTCCGGCAACAAGCTCGCAGTCGCCATCGGACAGGAAGTAGAGCATGCGCTCCAGGTTGGAGCTGATGAGGATGTCCATCGACGGCGAGATGGTCGTGAAGAACGGACGGTTGCGGTCGTAAACGCCGGTGGTCAGGAAGTCGGCAAGCACGTTGTTCTTGTCGCTCGCCACGACGAGCTTGGCGACGGGCAGACCCATGCGCTTGGCGTAGTAGCCGGCCAAGATATCGCCAAAGTTGCCGGTCGGTACGCAGAACTCCACGGCGTCGCTAGCCTCGATAGCGCCGGCGCGCAGCAGCTGCGCATAGGCGGCAAAGTAGTAGACGACCTGCGGTACCAGACGGCCGACGTTGATGGAGTTGGCGCTCGAAAGCACCGTGCCGGCGGCCTCCAGGCGCTTGGCAAGTTCCTTATCGGCAAAGATGCGCTTGACAGCACTCTGGGCGTCGTCGAAGTTGCCGCGGATGCCGCACACGGCGACGTTATCGCCCTCCTGCGTGGACATCTGTAAGTTCTGGACGCGGCTGACTTTGCCCTCGGGATAAAAGACGGTGATGCCCGTGCCCGGAGCGTCGGCAAAACCGGCGAGCGCGGCCTTGCCGGTGTCGCCCGACGTGGCGGTGACGATCATGATGCGCTCGGCGCCGCCGTCCTTGGCGGAAGTGCGGGCCATGAGGCGGGGGAGCATCTGCAGGGCGACGTCCTTGAAGGCACTCGTGGGACCGCCAAAGAGCTCCATCACATAGGTCTGGGGGGCGTCAGTGCCCGGCGCATCGTCGAGTTTGACGAGCGGCGTAACCTCTTCACTCGCGAACGTGCCGCGGTATGCCTCGTCGACACACGCCGAAATTTCTTCGGCCGTGTAATCATTCAGTAACATTCCCAACACATCTTGAGCGATTTCAAAGTACGATTTATCTGCAAGCGAGCTGATATCGACCTGCTGGGTGCCGAGCTCGTCCGAGACAAACAAACCCCCGTCGGGAGCGATGCCGGTGCGGATTGCCACCTTACTTGAGCACGATAAAGTGCGTCCTCGTGTACTATGATAAGTTCCCATATAACACTGCTCCTCGGATGCCTTGGTCCCAATCGGTGAAACCATGGTATCAGAGCGCGCAAAATAGGTTCGCAGAGGCTTTTTAGAAAGGTAACCTCCAGCCCATGATTAAGATTGCCAAGTTTGGTGGCTCGTCGGTCGCCGACGCCGAACACTTTAAGAAGATCAAGGCCATTGTCGATGCCGACCCGGCCCGCCGTTTTGTGGTGGTTTCCGCCTGCGGTCGCCGTTTTAAGGGCGACACCAAGGTGACCGACCTGCTCTACCTGGTTAACGCGCACGTTAAGTACCACGTGTCGTGCGAGGAGCTGCTCGAGGACATCGGCCAGCGCTATTTTGATATCGCTGACGAGCTGGAGCTCACCTATCCCATCCGCGAGGAGTTTGCGGCCTTTGCCGGGCGCGCCCGCTCGGGCGGCTACTCCACTGAGGAGCTCGTGAGCCGCGGCGAGTACTTCACCGCTCGCCTGATGGCCGAGTACCTGGGCCTACCGTTCCTGGACGCCGCGACGGTTGTGGCGTTCCATCACGACGGTACGCTCAGCATGAACCGCACCTCCGAGCTGGTGCAGGAGTACGGTCAGCAGGGTGGTTTTGTTATGCCCGGTTTCTACGGCGCGACGCGCGAGGGCCAGATCAAGCTGCTCGACCGTGGCGGCGGCGATATTTCCGGCTCGATCCTGGCCAAGTGCCTGGGCGCCGACCTGTACGAGAACTGGACCGACGTCTCGGGCTTCTACTCTGCCGACCCGCGCATCGTACCCGAGGCTCAGCCCATTGCGCGCGTTACCTACGAGGAGCTGCGCGAGCTTTCGTACATGGGCGCAAGCGTCCTGCACGAGGAGGCTGTGTTCCCCGTGCGCGAGGCTGGTATTCCGCTGGTCATCAAGAACACCAATGCGCCGCAGGACCCCGGCACCATTATTAGCGAGACGGCTGATGAGGGTGAGGCAGAGCCCATCATTACCGGCGTGACCGGCAAGCGCGGCTTTGTCGCCATCAACGTCGCCCGCGACCGCACCAAGCCTCGCGTCGGCTTTATGCGCCGCGCACTTTCGGTCTTCGAGCGCTATGACGTTTCCGTCGAGCACATGCCCACCGGTGTCGACCGCTTTGGCGCCGTGGTGCAGGAGCAGGACGTTCACGATTCGCTGTACTCGCTCGTGGGCGACATTCAGCAGGAGGTCGAGCCGCTCGAGATCGAGGTTGTCGAGGGCTTGGCGCTCATCGCGACCGTCGGCCGTAACCTGCGCGGTCGCGCGGGTATCTCGGGCCATCTGTTTGGCATGCTTGGTCAGGCCGGCGTGAGCGTGCGCATGATTTCGCAGAGCTGCGACGAGATCAACATCATCATCGGTGTCGAGGAGAAGGACTTCGACCTAGCGATTCGGACCATTTACCGTGCCTTCTCCGATGAGAACGGCATTGTGAAGGTCTCCGACCTGGAGGCTTCCGCGCCGGTCGATCCCGCTCTGGCTGCGCTCAAAAAGTAGCGACTGCTCGGTAGATTTTTGGGTCATGTCTCAAAAATCTACGGCGGGGCGTTTCGTTTCGGTTTCGTTTCGACGGGGCGGGTTTCGTGCCCGCCCCGTTCTTGTATACACTGGCAACAATAATCGGCCTGCTCGGCGTGCGGGCAAAAGCCACAACCTTTAAAGGGGGAAGCATGAAACAGTACACGGTTGCTATTTTGGGCGCGACGGGAGCTGTAGGCACCCAGATGCTCGAGTGCCTCAACGAGCAGGAGTTCCCGGTTGGCAAGCTCAAGCTGCTGGCAAGTGCACGCTCCGCGGGCAAGACCGTTGAGTTCCGCGGCGAGCAGATCGTGATCGAAGAGGCTTGCCCCGAGGCCTTTGAGGGCTGTGATATTGTGCTCGGAGCCGCCGGCGACGACATCGCCAAGGAGCTGCTGCCCGAGGCCGTCAAGCGCGGCGCCGTCGTAGTCGATAACAGCCACGCCTTCCGCATGGACCCCGAGGTGCCGCTCGTCGTGCCCGAGATCAATGCCGACGATATCAAGTGGCATCACGGCCTTATCGCCAATCCTAACTGCGCGACCATTATCGGCTTGGTTCCCACCTGGCCGCTGCACCAGCTTGCCGGCGTAAAGCGCATGATCGTCTCGACGTACCAGGCGGCTTCGGGCGCTGGCGCTCCCGGTATGGCCGAGCTCGAGGCTCAGCTTGCCGCCCTGGGCCGCGGCGAGGAGATTCCCGAGCCGCGCGCATTTGCCGCCCAGCTGGCGAGTAACCTGATTCCACAGATTGGCGGCGTCAAGGAGGAGGGCTTTACCTCCGAGGAGATGAAGCTGCAAAACGAGGGCCGCAAGATTATGCACCTGCCCGAGCTGCGCGTGAACTGCACCTGCGTGCGCGTGCCCGTGCTGCGCTCGCACTCTGAGAGCATTACGCTCGAGTTTGAGCGCGACATTACGGTGGAAGAGGCCCGTGCCGCGCTGGCTGCCGCTCCGGGCGGCAAGCTCGTTGACGACATGAGCGCCGAGGATGCGCACGATCGCTTCCCCATGCCGATGGATACGTCCGACCAGGACCTGATTTGGGTCGGCCGCGTGCGTCGCGACATCTCGAACCCCGAGGCTGCGCGCGGTATCACCTTCTGGTGCTGCGGCGACCAAATCCGTAAGGGCGCGGCAACCAACGCCGTCCAGATCGCTAAGCTGCTCTGCGAGTAGTGTGACCTGTCCGGCGGGGGGGGGGGGGGGGGGTGAGGGGGGGCGGGGGGGGAGGGGGGGGGGGTGTGGGGGGGGGTGGGGGGGGTGAGGGGGGTGTGGGAAGGGGGGT
>URYU01000021.1 GCA_900552155.1 uncultured Collinsella sp. | reverse complement strand
AGAGCAAGGCACAACTGTAAGGGCATGACATAAAAAATGCCGCCCTAGAAGGGCGGCGCAACAAGTTGTTTACAATTGCGGGCGAGATTTTCGGCGCAAGAAGTCGAAATGCGTCTCGCTCAAAATGATCGATAGGAAGATGAGCGCAAAGCCGGCGAGCAGGCGCGAGGTGAGCGCCTCCCCCATCAGCAGCACCGAGAACAGCACGCCCGAAGGCGACTCCATCGAAAGGAGCAGTGAGCCCGTCGAGGCCGAGACATGCGCCAGGCCGACGTTTTGGATGAGCAGAGCCGCGCATGTGCAACCAACCGAGAGAAACGCCATCGCGCTGATAAAGCTCGGCGTCCACACGGACAGAGGCGCTTGGGTCTCGAATAGCAGCGACGTTGCCAGGCTCAGCACGCCGTTGCCCACAAACATCCAAAACGTGATGACGTTGATGTCCATTTTGCGACCGTACTTGGCAGTCACCGCCATCTGGATGGCGAAAAAGACCGCACCCGCCAGCGTAATGACATCACCGATGTTGAATTCAACGCTATCGAGCGCCACCAAGCCAATGCCCGCCAAGCACAGCAGCGCCGCGCCCAGGTTATAGCGGGTGAGTTTTTCGCCGCTCAGAAAATAGCTCGCGAACGGCACAACGATGCAATACGTGCCCGTCAAAAAAGCATTCTTGCCCGCCGTGGTGTGCGCCAGACCGACTGTCTGCAGGGCGTAGGCGGCCCACATAAGTGCGCCCATGCCAAGTCCGACGATAAGGTTGCGGGCGTTGAGGTGCGCGATGATGCGCTTGTGGAAGATGAAAAACATGACCAACGCCGCAGGCAGAAAGCGCACGTAGAGCAGTTCGAACACCGGAATGGTGTCGAGCGCGTCCTTCATGGTCGTAAAGGAGTAGCCCCAGACGACTGCCACCGAAAGCAGCAGGACTTTCCAGAACAGCGGCGAGCGAGCGCCGGCGCCGCGGGAGGTGCCGCCCGCGCCCAGGTCCTCGCGAGCAACAGGGCTATCGGGCATCATTTCGATATTGTCAGTGGCATGCTGGGCCATAGGGCAGCCTCGCGCTCAATCTGGGCGTGGTGTCCGCACGCGCATGGCTGCGTGCCGCCTCATGGTCAAATAAAAGCAGGGCGCACCGGACCCCCGGCACGCCCCGCTACTGTAGCAACAACCAAGCAGACAGTGCAATTCACTACGCTAAAGCATCGGGTTGGAAGATCTCGATGTTCCGACGGCGTTTACGTTGCTGAACTAAATCAATTTGGTTGACTCCAGTTTTTCGATGATCCAGTCGTTGGCTTTGATGACCGGGCGGCGGAAGACGACGCCCAGGGCCAGCGACGGGATCAGATAGCTCGCCAGAATGCCCAGCTCAATCCAGTACTCCATGTGGTAGGCGCCGGCCATAGCGGCATGCATGGCGTTGATGCCATGAGTAAACGGCAGGAACGGATAGATCGCCTGGAACACGGGACCGGTCATCTCGATGGGGAACGTGCCGCCCGAACCGCCGACCTGCATGACCAACAGCACGACGGCGAGCGCCTTGCCGATATCGCCAAACGAAACCGTAAGCGTGTAGACGATATTGGAGAACACGAGACTCGCGACCCAGCCCGCCAGCACAAACTGCAGCGGGTCGTCGCACTGGATGCCAAAGAACAGGATGTCGCCCGCACACACGAGCGTTGCCTGCAGCAGGGCCAGACCGCCAAAGAACAGGTAGCGGCCCAGGTAGATCTCGTGCAGGCGCACGGGGATGAGCTCGTTGATAAGCTCATCGTCAACCGAGACCTTCATCATGGCCGCCAGCACAATCGAGCCCACCCAGAGCGACAGAATCGTGTAGAACGGTGCCATGGCCGAACCGTAGTTGCGGATCGGATAGACCGGCTTGCGGTCGAGTGCGACAGGGCCGGAAAGCGACACGGCGAGGCCCTCGGGGTCGCTGCCAATCATTGTCTTAATCATGGCCAGGTCACCCGAGATCAGAGCGCTATCAAGCTCGTCCTTAAAGGCGCTGATCTTGTCCGACGCCTCGCCCAGCTGATCGGAAGCCTTGTTGACGAGCCTTGCAGCCTTGGAGAGGCCCTTTGCCAGCGAACCGGATGCGTCGGTCAGGCCAGCAACAGCACTATCCAGATCGTTCGAAATACCGTTCAGCGAATCCAAAACGCCCGAGATGGTCTTCTTGAGCTCCTTTGCCTTGGCCGAAAACGTAGAGTCGTAGTCAGTCTTGGCGCCCGAGATACCAGCCTTGGCATCCGCGATTGCCTGATCGACCTCGGCACGCGACTTATTAACCTCTGCCATGCTGTCAGAGAGAGACTTCGCGGTGGCCGTCAAGTCCTTGGCGTTGTTGCGATACTCCACAGCAATCCTGCTCAGCGATGTTGCCACAGACTTGAGGCTGTCCTGGAGTTTTTCGTCAGTCACCTGATCGGCAAAGCTGCGGAGCTGGTCGGCCGTGGCGTCGATATCGTCGGCACGCGTGTTGAGCGCCGCCGCGGCATCGTTGAGCTGGGACACTGTAAGGTCGACATGTTGATTCGCGGCATCAAATGCCTTCGCAAGCTCGGCGGACACGTTGTCAAACGAGCCCGCGCTTCCGTCAATCGCGGCATTGATGGCGTCGTTGGCGTCCTTCAGCGCTTCCTTGGAATCGCTAATACCGCTCTTGACATGCTCCATCAGCTGCTTCGTTGACTCATCGACCGTGCCCGTCTGCTTGAGCATGCCGCTCGCCGACGTCAGCGAATCGGACGTGGAGCTCAAAATGCCCGCCAGCGACGAAGCATTTGCCCGAACGTCTCGCAGGTCCTCAATCGAATCGCCGAGCGTCGAGGACAGGTTGGCGATAAAGTTACCCACCTGGTCGGTGCTCATGTAATCGAGCAGGCTGGACACCGTCTTAAGACCGATCGTCGTAATGGTCTCGGTAAAAGTTTTGTTAACCTGGCTCTGGACGGCGCTCGAACCCTTCTCGGTCACGATCTGCGCAATGGCGTTGGCCTTCTGATTCTCGTAGAACTCGATATCGGCATGCTTCACGTCGGTCGAGAAAAGCGTCATCATGTCAGCGCTAAACGTTTTGGGGATAACGACGGCAGCATAGTACGCGCCCGACTTAACGCCCTCGATAGCCTTTTCGCGATTGTTGAGCACAACCCAATCGAAGCTCTCGTTGCCGCGTAGGGTGGCGGTCACGTTTTCGCCCACGTTAACCTCGACGGGGATCAAATCGCTCTCGTAACCCTCATCGGTGTTGACCACGGCGATCTTAAGATTGCCGGTGTTGCCGTACGGATCCCAGCTGCCGGCGATGTTAAACCACGCGTACAGACACGGTACGATAATGAGGCCCATCACGACAACCAAGCCGATCACGGAGCGAGACACGTTTTGGACATCGCGCTTAAACAGATGCAGGATGTTCTTCATTTATGCCTCACCTCCTTTGGAGTGCTTGCCAAGCGCGGTGGTATCTCCATCATTTGTGGCTGTGCTGTCGCTGCCCTGAGATTTATGGTGCGAGCCGATATGCGGCAAGCGGCCCGTGGACTGATCGCCGCCCTTGGCACCACGCTCGCTGGCGTTGAGGCCAAACATGTGGCGGGCGGCAGGAATGGCGGCCGTGTGTTCGCGCATCTCGCGACGCAGGTCCTCATCCGAAAGCGCCGAGATGCGCATCTGGGTATTGAGGCTCGCTCGGATATATTCGATATTGATAAGCCAGCCGCAGATGGCAATAACCGAGATGATCCAAATGACAAGCAGGATGATCTTGCCGTTATTGTCGATATCGAGAACCGTCGACAGGACAAAGAGCAGGACCTGAACGCCCACCACGGCGGCAAAACCGCCCTTGATGTAGTACGGGTAGCGATGTTCAAAGGCGACCGCATGATCGAGCAGTTCGCGACGGTACGAATCGGAATCGAGCATGACGCGCATGGCCGTGCGCAGCGAGTAGCGCTGGCGCGGCAGGTCGTTGGACTCGCAAATCATCATACCGGTCGTGGAGAGCTGTTTATCAAAGAGCAGGTTAAGGTTGAGCAGCAGCGGACGCAGCTGCAGGCCGATAAAGAGCGCCACGATCAAGAACACGCCCAGAATGCACAGGTTAAACAGGTAGTTGAACGAATACATGCCGCCGACCGTCTCGCGCAGCAGATTGATGCCGTAGGTAAAGGGCAGCAGCGGGTGCAGCCACTGGAAGAAGCCGGGCATCATCTCGATGGGGTACATGCCCGACGAACCCGGGATCTGCACGATGACGAGAATGACGCCGATAGCCTTGCCGATATGCTTAAACGTGGTGGACAGCGCATAGATGATATTGACGTAGGTGAACGAAATGGCGATGCCGCCCAGCACGAACAGCAGCGGGCTGACGCACTGCACGCCAATCACCAGATCGCCTACCGTAACGATGATGGCCTGCAACGCGCCCAGGATCACCATGAGCAACCAGCGGCCAAAGTAGCCTTGGCGCGCCGTAAAGCTGCCAACACCTTCACGGTCGACCTCGAGCTTGTAAATGGCGATGAGCACATAGCCGCCCACCCAAAGCGCCAGATTGGTGTAGAAGGGAGCGATGCCCGAGCCAAAGCTCTTGACCGGATAGATTGACTTGGACGTCAACTCAACCGGAGACGCCATGAAATCTGCCACGTCATTGACATCGACGCCCATCAGATCGGCCAGCTCGCCCATGGACTCGGAGGTCTGCAGCGCCGCGATGTCATTGGCGGCGGTTGCAAGCTTGTCCTGGACCTTGGCAAGCGAGGAATCGGTCTGGGACAGCGTGGTCTTGGCCTGGCCGAGCGTAGCGCTAAGCTGCGCCAACGTGCCGCGCGCATTTGCAAGTGTAGGTGTCATACCCGAGACGATACCGGTCAGGTCGCCCGAAACGGCAGCAAAAGAGTCGAGCGCGCTCGAGGCCTTCGGCAGCGCGTTTTGGCCCAAGTCCGTCTGGGCTTGGCCAAGGTTGGTCGCACCGGTATGAATTGCGTTATTGATAGCGTCACTGGCACCCGAAACAGCCGCTGCGTCATTCGCCATGGCGCTCGACTGCGCGGACAGACCGTCCTTGATGCTCTGAAGCTTTTCATTCTGCTCTCGAAGCAAATCGATGGTCGATACAATGCGCGCGTCAATTTCCTCGGAACCTGTCGACGTGTCATTGGCGAGAATCTCCAAGTGCCCGATAACGGCCTTATTGTGGTCGATCGTCGCTTGAAGAGACTCGAGCGAGTTGTCGATACGGGTGGTCGTAGATGTGACCGCGCCCGTCAGCTTGCCGATGGCAGCGTTCGCAGAGGCCGACGTCTTGGTGAGCGCAAGGCTGCCTTCCGAGAGCGCCTTGGAGAGCGAGGTGATGGAGTTGCCCGCCGTGGTGCGAGCTTCGCGCAGCAGGGCGTTGCCCTGGGAGATCGCCTGCGTCAGCGACGGTGCCTGGCCTTGCAAGCCGGCAAGTGCCGCATCAGCCGAGGCGATAGCGCCACTCGTCTTATCGATGGCGGCATTCATATCGCCAATCGAATCGCGCACCTCGCCCAAGGTGTCGGACGCCTCGGACACCGAACTTGCCAGCGAGTCCTGAGTCTGGGTTGCCTTGTCCTTTAAATCGACACCGGCATCCTTGGCGATACCGGCAACAGTCTTGCCTACCGTAGAGACAAATTCCGAGTTGATCTGCTCCTCGATGGTGTTTGCACCGGTATCGGTAACCTTGGGCGCAATGGCGCTCTTCTTCTCATTGACGTAGTACGTGAGCTTGGGCTGATGGTAGTTGCCGTCGAGCATCGAAACCAGGTTATCCGAGAAGTTCTTGGGAATCACGATAGCGGCATAGTACTCGCCGCTCTCGACGCCCTCCTTGGCATCGGCCGTCGAGTCGACGAACGTCCAGCCCAACTGATGATTCTCCTTGAGCTGGTCGACCACTTTGTCGCCAGCGTTGAGCTCACCCACCAAGTCGTTTTGGGTGCCTCGATCGTTGTTGGCGATAGCAATCTTGATGCCTTGGGTGTTTCCATACGGATCCCAGTTTGCCACGATGTTATACCAGGCATACAGCGAGGGAATAACGCACACGCCTAGGGTAACCACCAGGGCGACGGGGTTCACAAGCAGTCGCTTAATGTCGCGCTTAAATATCGCAAAGGACACCTTTGCATTGGATAGTTTGCTGCCGAGACTCACGCTTGGACCATCCATCCTGTCGTTAAATCGAATCGTACTATCGACAACCATTGTAGTAGGCGCTTTAACGTCTCAAAGCACAATGGTGTTGAGTTTTGCGGGTAGCAATATACTACGAAGATGAGTTAACGTACAGATGTACAGTATCCTAAATTTCAGCAGGTCACAAAACCACAACCCGCACAAATTAGCAATTCAAATAGTCATCGGGGACGTTCTTAAACGACTAGTCAAACAAAAACGTCCCCAATGACTACTTAGGACCACGGCAACGTCGATGTTTTGGCAATGCCAGCGAGCGGGCGCCAGAGCGAACAAATTGGCATGAAAAGAGGACGGCATAGACCTTCTGGTCATGCCGTCCTCTTTGAATGACAAGTTGTCGCTCTGGCGCCCGCGCAGCGTCGACTGGTCCGCCGTTCGTTAGAACGGCGGAACTGAGGGCAGCGTCGAGCCGTTACGCGGTTTGGTAAAACCGCGTAAACACCTAACTACATCAAGTTGCAAACAGCTGCTGCGAAGGCAACGGGGTCCTCGGGCAGAATGCCCTCGACCAGCAGGGCCTGGTCATAGAGCAAACCGGAGTACTGCTTGATCTTGTCGGCGTCGCCCGCCTTCTGAGCGGCGACGAGCTTGGAAAAGACCGGGTGCTTGGCGTTGAGCTCGAGCACGCGCTGGCTCTTGGGCATACCGTCGGGCGCGCCCTCGGGACCCTTCTGGAGCACCTTCTCCATCTCGAGCGAAAGCGGGCCCTCGGTGGTGATGCACGCGGGAGCATCGGTCAGGCGCGCAGAGACGGCAACCTTCTCGACCTTGTCGCCGAGTGCCTCCTTCATGGCGTTAAAGAGGTCCTCGTTCTCCTTGGTGGCGTCCTCGGCCTCCTTTTTCTCGTCCTCGGTCGCCAGGTCAAGATCACCGGTTGCGACGTTCTTGAGCTCCAGGTGACGATCCTCAACCTCGGGCTCGGCACCATCGGCCACGGCCTTTTCGGCAGCCTCGCGGGCGGCATCGTCCTCGTAGATCTTGGGCATATCGGCGGCAACGTACTCACGCATAGCCTGGAAGGTGAACTCATCCACGTCCTGCGTCAGCAGCAGCACGTCATAGCCGCGGTCGAGCACGCCCTTTACCACGGGCATCTTGGCCAAGCGCTCACGCGAGTCGCCGGCGGCGTAGTAGATGGCCTTCTGATCCTCGGGCATGCCCTTGGCATACTCGGCCAGTGTAATCATCTTCTGTTCCTTGGCAGACCAGAACAGCAACAGATCGGCGAGCTCATCGGCCTTCATGCCATAGCTCGAGTAGATGCCGTACTTAAGACCGCGGCCAAAGTTCTCAAAGAACTTCTCGTAGGCCTCGCGGTCGTTGTCACGCATATCCTCAAGGTCGGCGGTGATCTTCTTTTCCACACGCTTGGCGATGGCCTTGAGCTGACGGTTCTGCTGCAGCGTCTCACGCGAGATGTTGAGCGACACATCGGCGGAATCCACGACGCCGCGGACAAAGTTGTAGTAGTCGGGCAGCAGGTCGTCGCACTTCTCCATGATCAGGACGTTGGAGCTGTAGAGTGCCAGACCCTTCTCGTAATCCTTGCTGTACAGATCGAACGGCGCGCGGCCCGGCACAAACAGCAGGGCATCGTACTCGAGCGTGCCCTCGGCATGGAAGCTGATGGTGCGCGCAGGATCGTCAAAGTCGTGGAACGTGGACTTGTAGAACTCGTCGTAGTCCTTCTGCTCGACATCGGAGCTGCGCTTCTTCCAGATCGGTGTCATGGAATTGACGGTCTCGAGCTCCTGGTAGTCCTCGTACTCGGGCTTGTAATCGTCGCCGGCGTCCTCGGGCTTGGGTTTCTGGCGGCTCTTGGACACCATCATCTGAATCGGGTAGCGCACATAGTTGCTGTACTGCTGAATCAGGCTCTTGAGACCCCACTCGGTCAGGAAGCGATCGTAGGTCTCGGCCTCGCCGTCGGCATCGAGCTTCTCGTTCTCGCGCAGCGTCAGGATGACATCGGTACCGTGCTCGGCGCGCTCACCGTCCTCGATGGTGTAGCCCTCAAGACCGTCGGATTCCCACACATGGGCGACATCCTCGCCATAGGCGCGGCTGACGACCTTCACATGGCTGGCAACCATAAAGGCAGAGTAGAAGCCCACGCCAAACTGGCCGATGATGTCGACATCGGAGCCCTGCTGCTCGGCGTTCTCGGTCTTAAACTCCTCGGAGCCGGAATGGGCGATGGTGCCCAGATTGCGCTCGAGCTCCTCGGCGGTCATGCCAATGCCGTTATCCGAGATGGTAATGGTGCGGGCGTCTTTATCAAAGGAGACGCGAATGGCCAGGTCGCCCTGGTTGATCTTGACGCTCGGATCCTGCAGGCTCTTAAAGTTGAGCTTGTCGACGGCGTCGCTCGCGTTAGAGATAAGCTCGCGCAGGAAGATTTCCTTATTGGTGTAGATGGAGTTGATCATGAGGTCGAGCAGTTTTTTGCTCTCGGTCTTAAATTGACGCATGTGCAGTCCTTTCGCGCTACCCCCGTCCGCAAAAACGGCCCGGTTGCCCGAGCCGCATCGCAGACCTGCTATATTCAGACTTAGATTTTATAACCCAATAGCGCGCATATATACATACGGAATCGAAAAACTGTATGTCCGAGCGCTCCAATGCGTCAATTGCCAAGGAGTGTCCCCAGCTGCCGGCAGAAAAGGAACGTCCCTATCTGCCATCTACGCGCTTGGCCATCCAGACATGGGGCTGGCCCTCGTCTTCGTAATCTACCGGGGCAATTTGCGTGTAGCCCGCCTTCGCATAGAGCGGCAACACGTATTCCTGCGCATGCAGCTTAATAAGCTTAGCGCCGGCATCGCGTGCACACGAAGCACTGGCCTCGACGATCGCACTCGCCAGTCCGCGACGACGCATAGCCGGCAGCACGGCGACGCGCCCCATAATGTAGGCCTCCCCCGCCGCAACGCCTTCGTCCATGTCGCATGCCGGCAACACCGGGGCCTCTGCGTCAGTCACGCGCTCAAGCTCCTCGGGAAACACGCGCGAGCAACCGGCAAGCTCGCCGTCTACATAGAGCGTCACATGAATGCAGTTCTGATCCTCGTCGATAGCGTCGAACTCATTCTCGTAGCCCTGCTCGTCCATAAAAACGACGCGGCGCACCAACGCCGCGTCATCAAAGCATCCCGTCTTAAGTTGAATATCCATGGCTGCCCCTTCATTCAATGCGAACGTTAGGGACAGATTTTAGCGAAAATGAGCTCCGCGTACGCTAAACTTCGCGCGAGCCTTCGCCAGGCAGTCGTAATGACCCACGTTATGGGCATCGCTCGCGATGAAGCTGTACAGGTTCTGATCGAACAGGCGCTGTGCCGGCTTTTTCTCGCGACCAAAGCGACCGCCGGCAATAAAGTCCGCCGAAGCCTGCAGCTTGCAGCCCATATCGACCAGGCGCTCCGCCACGCTTACATCCTTTTGAACCGCACGATAGCGCTCAGGATGAGCGATGATCACCTGGTAGCCACGGCACTGCAAATCGTAAATCGTGTTCTCGTACTCTCTAAACGCATACGCATCGGCATGTGTCGAAAGCTCGAGCAGAAACTCGTTGGTTCCATCGAAATGCAAGTGCTCCGCGGCATCGATACCAAGTTCAACGAGCTTTCGATGGTTGACCTCGAAGCCCATCTGGAGCGGAAAACCGTCAGCGTTATCACGCAGCAGCTCAAAGGCATCCCACATCTTGTCGTAATCAAAATAGGGATCACGGCAGTGAGGAGTGCAAACGATTCTGGTTACACCGGCCCGCTTGGCAGCCTCGAGCATCGCCAAGCTCTCATCGAGATCGGCAGCGCCGTCGTCTACACCCGGCAAGATATGGCAATGAATGTCACGCATAGGTCAGCCTTAATCAACTAAACGTTTGCTCGGTTGGTGAAGATGCCCTTTTTGGAAGTCCCCTGATCGTCGGAGCCCTTCTTAACCTTCTTACCGTCCTTGGTGTAGTAGGAGTAGTAGTACTCGCTGGTCTCGGTCTCGCAGTAGTTCATGACGGTACCGATGAGCTTGACCTTCTCGGACTTCTTAAGCTGGCCGATAGCGTTGAGTGCCGCCTCGCGCTTGGTGAAGTCCTCGCGCACCACGAACAGCGTACCGTCGGTCAGGCTGGCAATCTCGGCAGCATCGATGAAGGTGCCGACCGGGGGAGCATCAAAGATGACGTACTGGAACTTGGCGGACAGTGCCTTTACCAACTTGGCAAAGCGGTGAGAGACGATGATGTCGGCAGGATTGGGAATATGCGGCTCGGCATCGAGGAAGTAGAAGTTCTTCTGACCCGTCTCGACAATTGCCTGGTCAATGGAGATCTGCTCGGAAAGGACCGCATAGAGTCCGCCGCGCGAACGAACGCCGAGCATATCGGAAAGGGACCTGCGGCGCATATCGGCCTCGACCAGGAGCACGGACTTGCCGCTCGTGGCGATAGCCTGGGCAAGGTTGATGGAAACCGTAGACTTGCCCTCGTTGGGAATCGAGGACGTGACGGTAATGGTGCGAATGGGGGCGTCCACGCTCGCAAAGCGAATGTTGGCCAGAAGGGTCTTGGCGGCATTCTGTACAACGAGCTTATCGGTGTTCTTTGCCTTAGCCATGCCTATTTACCACCTTTCATAGCCGGAATTCGGCCAACAACTGGAATGCCCAGGAGCTCTTCTGCCTCTTCGGCACCGCGGATGCGGGTATTGAGCATGTCTGCCAAAACGACATAGGCAACTGCGATAAAGATACCGGCGAGGAACGCGACAGCAACGTACAGCATACGCTTGGGACCGCTGGGGGCTTCGGGGGTCTTAGCCTCGTCGATAACGTTGATGCTCTGGGCAGCGCCGACGTTCTGAGCGACCGTACTCACCGAGCTAGCTATGGCCTTTGCGACCTTAGCCGTCTCCTTGGCATCGGTGCCGGTAACCGAAAGCGTAATGACACGCGTGGTGGTCTCGGAGGAAACAGTCACCTTGTAGTCTTCCAGTTCGGTGAGGCCCAGTTCCTTGGCGGCGCCGCTCTTAACGCTATCGCTATCCAACAGCGTGGCGATATCGTTGGAAAGCATCTGGCTCGCCGAGAGATCGTTGTAGCTCATCTGGCCGCTATCGTCGGTCTTGGCGAGAATGTACATGCTCGTCGTCGCGGTATAGGTGTTGTCCATCGCGGCGAAGGACACGATGCCCATGGCGATCGCGCAGACCACCGGAAGGGTGATGACCAGCTTGAGGTGCTTCTTCAGCAGCTGGAACAGTTCGAGAAGGGTCATGCAGCTTGCCTTTCATTTCCCCAGTTCGGATTGACAAAACTGTCCGTATGTTATCGCATCTTTTTACCGAGACCAAACTCTATACATAAGAAACAGGCTCTCCTGTAAAAATGTCGGAAGCAATCGTAAAATTGCACAACAACGCCGCACCCGAAAGTCAAATGCGGCGTCTACATCAATATCTATGTTGTATCGCTATGCGAATGGCTCGTCCTGCTGTATGGGAAACGTCACCGTAATGGTGGTTCCCACGCCCAACTCGCTCGACAGATCGAGCGTGGCGTGATGATACAGAGCCGCATGCTTGACAATGGCAAGCCCCAGGCCGGTTCCGCCGCGTGCCTTGGACCTACTCTTGTCCACGCGATAGAACCGCTCAAATACCTTGCCCTGTTCTTCAGGCGCGATACCGATTCCCGTGTCGGCGACCGCAAGGAACGGATGGCCTTCGTCGTTGGTGCCGCACTGCAGCGTAACCGCACCGCCGGGTCGATTGTAGCGGATGGCGTTGCTCGCCAGATTATAGATGAGCTCGTCAATCAAGCGCGACACGCCTTCGATGACCACAGGCTTGGTCTCATGACTTATCGTCACATTCGCCTGACGGGCGACCTGTTCAAGACGCTGCTCAACCGCGTAGATGGCACGCGAGAGCTCAATAGGCTCCGTGGAACCAATGGGCACCGCCTCGCCCTCAGTTGCACGCTCGGCCTCGTCCAAGTTAGACAGCGTAAGGATATCGTTGACAAGCGCTGCCAAGCGGCCCGCCTCACGATAGATGCGACCGCCAAAGTTGCGCAGGTCGCCCTCGCCCTCGACCATGCCGTTTGCGATGAGCTCGGCATAGCCCGAAATCGCCGTAAGCGGCGTCTTGAGCTCATGGGTGATATTCGCCGTGAACTCGCGGCGCATACGGTCGTTGTCCGCCAGCACCGCCATTTGGCGCTTGAGCTCCTGGCGCTGCGACTCAATACGCTCAAGCATGGGGACCATCTCGGCATAGGCGTGCTCATAGCTACGGCGTGGGTGGTCCAAATCCACCTCTTGCAAAGGCGCGATGATGGCACGGGACTCGCGGCGCGCCATAAAAAACGAGAGTACCGCACCCGCTGCTGCGATAAGCAGCATCGGCGCCACCATCGACAGCAAAATCGCCGCAACGCCAGGCTGGGCCTGCGCCAAGCGGACAACCTGGCCGTTATCAAGGGCGACGGCGCGATACAGCATAATCTCGTCGAGCGTAGAGCTTGCGCGCTCCGCGGAACCCGAACCACCCTCAAAGGCCTCGATGACCTCGGGGCGATCGCCATGGTTGGGCAGTGTGGAAGGCGACGCCTCGTTGTCGTAGGCAACCGATCCATCCTTGTTAATCAGCGTGATGCGCAAGTCCTCTCGATCGAGGCTACGCAAGAACGGGATGGGCTCCTGCTGCTCGTCGAGGGCGGCAGCAATGAGCTCGGTTTCTTGCGCCAGGTTGGCACTCGTGGCATCCGCCAAGGTGTTTTGCACAAAGAACGCACCCAGCACCGTAAACGCCACGATAACCGCCATGGCGCAGACAAAGATCGTCACAAAAACGCGGTGCGACAGCGTATGTTTTCCCTGGGGGGCGAAGACCACGGGTTACTCCTCCGATGCGGTGGCCGCGGTGTCGTCACCTTCGGCACCATCACCGGCAGAAGGCTCGGCCAAGCGGTAGCCCACGCCGCGCACGGTCTCGATGGCGCTGGCATGCTCGCCCAGTTTTTGGCGAAGCGTCTGCACGTGCACGTCAACGGTGCGCGAACCGCCGTCGAAGTCCCAGCCCCACACGCTCTGCAGCAACGACTCGCGGGTAAAAACCACGCCGGGCTTGCGCATGAGGTACTCGAGCAGGTCGAACTCGCGCAGGGTGAGCTTAAGCGGCTCGCCGGCAACGGTCACCTCGCGATGGCTGGGCGAGAGCACGATGTCGCCCACGCTAAGCACATCGCTCGCCTGCTTGACCATGCCGCCGCGACGCAGCAGTGCGCGGCAGCGGCTCGCAAGCTCCATGAGCGAAAACGGCTTAGTCAGGTAATCGTCGGCACCGCCATCGAGCGCCATCACCTTGTCGAGCTCGGTATCCTTGGCGGTAAGCATCATGATGGGCACCGTCGCCGTCAGGCGATCGGCACGCAGTCGACGCATAATCGCCAAGCCATCGGTATCGGGCAGCATGATGTCGAGCAGGACGGCATCGGGTACCCGTCGCGCCACGGCAGCCTTAAACTCACCGTCGCACGAAAAGCCTTCGGCCTCAATCCCCTGCTTGCGCAGTGCATAGACCGTCAAATCCCTGATGTTGTCATCGTCCTCGACGTAATAGATCATGTTGAACCCCTTTGCGGCCGGCATGACCGCATCTTAACCCTAAAGGTACCTTTACTAGATGGTATCAGCCAAAACGCCCCGTCAAATAATCCGCCGTGCGCGGATCGGTCGGATTCTTGAAGAGTTGCGCGGTGGGCGCGTGCTCCACCAGCTCACCCAGCAAAAAGAATGCGACCGAATCGGAGATACGCGCCGCCTGCTGCATATTGTGCGTAACGACCACGAGCGTGCAGGTCTCTTTGAGCTCGCAGGCCAGCTGCTCCACCACCAGCGTCGACACAGGGTCGAGTGCCGAGGTCGGCTCGTCCATCAGCAGAATGTCGGGCTGCACGGCAAGTGCGCGGGCGATGCACAGGCGCTGCTGCTGTCCACCCGAAAGACCCAGGCCCGACTCTTTGAGCTTATCCTTGACCTCATCCCATAGCGCAGCGCGACGAAGGGAGTCCTCGACCAGCTCATCCAGCACAGCGCGATCGCGCACGCCCATGCCGCGCGGACCATACGCGACGTTGTCGTAGATGCTCATGGGAAACGGGTTAGGGCGCTGGAACACCATGCCCACGCGCTGGCGAAGGCGGCAGACGTCGTAGTCGCCCAGGATATCTTGGCCGTCGAGCACAATCTTGCCCTCGATGCGGCAGTCCTTGATGCCGTCGTTCATGCGGTTAAAACAGCGCAGCAACGTGGACTTTCCGCAGCCCGAAGGCCCGATGAACGAGGTGATCTGCTTGTCGCGAATCTTGATATTCACGTCTTTGAGCGCATGATGGTCGCCATAGAACAGGTCGAGGCCCTCGACGTCGATGCGCGTCGGCGAGGCCGCAAGATCCTCTGCCGTGGGGCGAGTCGCATCCCCGACCTCGCGCTCGTGCGCGGCCTCGGCCTGCGCTTTCATGAGTTCTTCAAGCTCCGTGGGCTCCACAGCCGCAGCAGCCGTCATACCGCATACCTCCACATCGATATCAATTCAGCAGTATCGATAGTAGAAATCGCGACTCATATGCACGTGAGCGCATTGTCAAGTGTTTGTAAGGGAACGCTGGCTATGCGGCGGGTAGCTCGATGGTGAATATCGTGTGTTCGGGCGTCGATTCGCATGCGATGGTACCGCCGTGCGCGCATACGATCTCCTTGGCGATGGCAAGCCCCAGTCCAGCGCCGCCGCGATTGGTCGCACGCGCCGCATCCAGGCGATAGAACTTCTCAAAGATCACCTTGAGCTTTGCCTCAGGGATGGGATCGCCCTGATTGACAAAGCGCACGCGCACGCCACCGCCGTCCCGGCGTCTGGCCTCGATCGTGATGGTCGAGCCCTCATAGCTATAGGCAACGGCGTTTTTCATGATGTTGTTGAACACGCGAGCCATCTTGTCGCCATCCACGAGCACCGTCAGGTCCTCGCGAATATCAACTTGGGCTTCCTTATGCTGCTCGTTGAGGATGGGATAGAACTCGTCAGCCACCTGAGCCAGCAGCAACCCCAGATCAACATAGCCGCGCGTGAGCACGATATCGTGGAAGTCAAAGCGCGTGATATCGAAGAACTCTTCGATGAGCGCATCGAGCCGGTGCGCTTTGTCGAGAGCCACGCCCGTAAAGTGCGCACGTTGCTCAACCGGCAGCTCAGGAGCCTCTTGCAGCAGCGAAAGATAGCCCACCACACTGGCAAGCGGGGTGCGTAGGTCATGTGCCAAGTACGTGACCAGATCGTCCTTGCGATGAGATTCGTCACGCAAGGCCTGTTGCACCTTGCGCTCACGGTCACGCACGCGGTTAAGGGCGCCCTCGACCTCCAAGAAGTCGCCGTCGATGTTGTCCCAGGTGTCGGGGTGATCGATCAGGCGATCTTGAATACGAGCAGCCAGCACACAATCGGCATGCTGCTCGCCCTGCTCGTAGCCCTGGTAGTACAGGGCGCGGCCGCACAAGAACAGCACGCACGCGGCAAGCGCCAGCACAAAGCCAAGCATGTTGAATACAAAGCCGGCATCGAACAACACCGGCCCTTCGATGCCGCCGAGCGCCATGGCGCCAATCGCCAACGTCATGGCCCACGCGGCGCCGCCAATCACCACGCAGCGGCACACGATCTCAAATCGATCGATCAGCAAAAAGCCAACAAGCAGCACCGCCAAGATTCCAGCGATGTTATCGATGCCAATCAGCAGCAGGCTCAGCAAAAAGAGCAGCACCGTTGCAAGCGCGCGGTTGTCGACGACTGACCTCACGTATTCAAAGAGTCGATCGGGCACCTCGAACGCTTGCCTATCGTCTTTTGTCATATCAAGATCCTCACAAGCAAAAAGCGTTATTCGATGATGTAGCCAACGCCCCAGACGTTTTTGATAAAGCGCGGCTTTTGTGCGTCGTCGCCGATCTTTTCGCGCAAGTGGCGAATGTGCACCATCACCGTATTGTTGGAGCCGGGCATAAAGTCCTCGTTCCATACCGCGCGGAACAGGTCCTCCACGGCCACTACGCTGCCGCGATGCTCGACCAGATACAGCAAGATTGAATACTCGGTGGGTGTGAGGCGTACCGGTGAACCGTCCACCGTTACGGAACGAGCATCGCGGTTGATCTCCAAGCCGTCGAGCTGAATGGTCGGCGACTCGGCCGCCTGCGCACGGCTACCGTAGCTGGTGTAGCGGCGAAGCTGAGCGTGCACACGCGCGATGAGCTCCAGCGGGCGGAACGGCTTAACCACGTAATCGTCCGCACCAAGCGAAAGGCCCTCGATCTTGTCTTGCTGGGCATCGCGCGCCGTCAGCATGATCACGGGATAGGTATGGCTGGAACGGATCGTACGCAGCAGCTCAAACCCATCGATATCGGGCAGCATGACATCAAGCAGCGCCAGATCGAACTCCTGCTCCAAAATCGCCTTGGCAGCATCGGCCCCGCTATAGGCAATCTGGACATCAAAGCCCTCTTTTGTAAGGTAGATACCAACCAAGTCGGCGATGGCCTTCTCGTCATCAACTACCAGTATGCGCTCGTTCATGCGTGCTCCTCTCGCGCTCCATTATGCCCGAGGCGACGCACGCCACACACACCAAGCGAGCGACAAAAAGTCAGTCTAAAGCACCCTAGAACCCGATCGCACCCGGCTGAAGGCCACGCCCGCCC
>URYU01000020.1 GCA_900552155.1 uncultured Collinsella sp. | reverse complement strand
TGGTCGACGAGCACGCAGAGGCTGTCGAGCTGCTGGTTGCCGGCAAACATGGCGGCCTCCCAGACCTGGCCCTCCTCGCTCTCGCCGTCGCCCAGCAGGGCGTAGATGCGATAGTCGTCGCCCCAGTGCTTGGCGGCAACGGCCATGCCCACGGCGGCGGAGATGCCCTGGCCGAGCGAGCCGGTGGACATGTCGACGCCCGGGGTGTCGTTCATGTTGGGATGACCCTGCAGGTGGCTGCCGATGTGGCGCAGCGTCTCGAGATCCTCCTTGGGGACGAATCCGCGCTCGGCGAGCACGGCGTACAGACCAGGCGCGCAGTGACCCTTGGAAAGCACGAAGCGGTCGCGGTCGGCCTTGCGGGGGTCGGCCGGGTCGACGTTCATTTCCTCAAAGTACAGATAGGTCATGATGTCGGCAGCGCCGAGCGAACCGCCCGGATGGCCGGACTTGGCAGCGTGCACGCCGGTGACGATGCCCTTCCTTACCTCGTTGGCAACCTTTTTGAGCTCTTCGTCGCTCATTGTGCCTTCCTTTCATCCTCATTAGACAAAATGCGCACGGCACCGAAGGTAATCCCAACACAGCCGCAATGCACGTACGTCATTCATTATGCTGGAAACTGATGGCTTTACCAGAGTTTTTATCATTATTTGAACAATTTAGCAGGCAGAACCGCTGATGAAACGGTTTATCAATGTGAACGTCTTTTGGATGGAACGCGGTGCCCCTACGCGCTAATGTCCTTGAATCCCTCACCGAAGGCTTCCGTAACGTCAGCGACCGTCACAATGGCGTGCGGATCGCGCTCGCGCGCGATCGTCTTGAGGGTATTGAGCTCTCGACGGCTCACGATGACCATAATCACCGGCTTCTCGGCACCCGAATACATGCCAGTCGCCTTAAACTTGGTACAACCACGACCCAGGCCATACATGATATCGGCAGCGATATCAGGGAACTTGTCCGAGATGATGAGTACCATACGGCGTTTGTTGCCACCATCGACCACGGCATCGATCACGTAACCGCTAATGACCATCGAAAGGCCTGCATATAGTGCGTTTTCGATTGAAAAGACCGGAGCCGACAGCGCGCATACGGCAACATCGATCGCCATGACGGTCGAGCCCACCGGCAGTGAGGTGTTACGCGAGATGATTTGGCCAATCGTGTCCGAGCCGCCGGTGTTGGCGCCGGCGCGCAACACCATGCCGTAACCGATGCCCGTAATAATGCCGCCCCACATGGCAGGGAGCATCAGGTCCGCATCCGCCAGAGGTGCTACAAACGGGGCGAACAGATCGGTAAAGAAGCCCAGCAGCACAAAGCCCGTCGCGGTCTGCACCACGTAGAACATGCCACCTTCGCGCATAACGACCAGCAACAGCAAGGCGTTCATCACGATCGTCTGAATACCAACGGGAAGCGATAGGCCACGCGATGCACCGACCGCCTGGATAATGGTGGCAAGGCCCGTAACGCCACCGGCAGCAAGGCCGTTGGGAATCAAAAACAGGTCGGTCGCAATAGCGGCCAGAGCGCACCCCAACATAATCTGGGGCAGGTCGTGAAAAAAGTTCATCGAAAGAATGCGCTTGATGTCCAGACGGTATGCCATGCTGCCTCCCTCAAAAAAGCGCACCCCATCGGATGCGCTTTGAACTTCTTCTTGTATTCGATTCTACCGATTCGCAGGACAAAAACCACCCCTGCGCAGGGTTTGCGCTGGATACAAAACCACACCGCTCGGAGGGTTTTAATCCATTTCCACATAAACCCGGGCGGCTTAAGCAGACGGGGTCTCCGCGTCAGCGTTGCCAGTGGCCCAGCGATGGTAGCCAATAACAAACGGGTCCAGGTCGCCATCGTCAAGAACGGCCTCGACATTGCTGGTCTCCACGCCCGAGCGCAGATCCTTGACCATCTGGTACGGGTAGAGCACGTAGCTGCGAATCTGGTTGCCAAAACCAATCGTGGTCTTGGGTCCGCGGATCTCATCGAGCGCCTCGGCGCGCTTCTCGAGCTCAATCTCGTACAGACGAGCCTTGAGGATCTGCATGCACGCGGCCTTGTTCTGGATCTGGCTGCGCTCATTTTGGCAGGTAACCACAATGCCGCTCGGGAAATGCGTCACGCGCACGGCGGAGTCGGTGGTGTTGACGCCCTGACCGCCCGGGCCGCTCGCGTGGTACACGTCCACGCGGATGTCATCGGGACTGATTTCGATGTCGATATCATCGGGTAGCACGGGGATGACCTCGACGCCGGCAAACGTGGTCTGGCGGCGCTTCTTGTCGTCGGTGGGGCTAATGCGAACCAAGCGGTGGACACCGGCCTCGGCGCGCAGCATGCCAAATGCGTCCTTGCCCTCGACGGTAAAGGTCGCGCGGTCGCTGCCGATGACCTCGGCCGCGGGACAGTCGTTGATGGTGACCTTCCAGCCGCGACGCTGGCAGTACTTCATGTACATCTTAAAGAGCATGAAGGTCCAGTCCTGGGCCTCCAGACCACCCTGTCCGGGCTTGATGGTCACAATGGCATCGCCGTGATCGAACTCACCGGTAAACCAGCTCGAAAGCTCAAGCTCATCGATGGCACGGGCCAGGCGCTCAGCCGTGGCTGTAGCCTCCTCGCGAAGGGCGGCGGCGTCGGGATCATCCCCCATCTCCTCGGCAAGCTCCAGCGCGGCGCGGGCATCGGAAAGCTCGCCGCGCGCGGTGTCCACGGCAGCGATATCTTCCTTGGTGCGCGCGATCTCCTCCATGATGGCACGGGCGGCGTCGGCGTCATCCCAAAAGCCAGGGGCAACACTTTTGGCCTCGAGCTCGGTCACGCGCGTGCGCTTTTCGTCCAAATGGAGATACGACTCGACCTCGCCGAGCCGGTCCGCGAACGCGTCCAGCTCGGCGGGCGTTACCTCTAAAGCCTCAGCCATTAACGATTCCTGCCGTGGCAGTACTTAAACTTCTTGCCGCTACCGCAGGGGCACGGGTCGTTGCGGCCCACGTTGACGTACGGATCGTCGCTCTCGGACTTGCGGTAGGTCGTCACCTTGCCACCGTTGTTAACGGCAGCCGGACCACCCTGGACAGCCGTGCGGGCCTGCACCTGTGCCTGCTTACGCAGCACCGAGTCGCCGTTGTCACCATCGACCTCGGCAGGACCGGAGAAGCGCGCGCCCTCGAGCGCGGGCTCCTCCTTGTGCTCCACGGCACGCGGGGCAGCCTTGATCTCGATGCGCAGAACCGTGCGCAGGTAATCCTCATACATGGTATCGACGAGCATCTGGAACGCGCCGTAGGCCTCGGTCTTGTACTCGACCAGCGGGTCGCGCTGGCCAAAGCCGCGCAGGCCGATGCCGGTCTTGAGGTAGTCCATCTCCTGCAGGTAGTTCATCCAGCGGGTATCGATGACGCGCAGCATGACCTGGGTGTTGAGTTCGCGCATCAGGTCCTCGCCCAAGCGCTCGGCCTTCATGTTGTAGCACTTCTCTACGTAAGCCAGGACATCGGCAGCCAAGGCCTCATAATCCTCGTCGGGGAACTTCGGCGTATCGATGTGGCCGGTGAGCTCCACAACCCACTTGCGCAGGCCCTCCAGGTCGCGCTCGCCCTCGTGGCTGTCCTTGGTGCAGAACTCCTGAACACAGCGGTACACGGTGTCGTGCATGACCTCGGTGATGTGGTCGGTCAGGTCCTTGCCGTCCTGAATCTTATTGCGCTCGGCGTAGATGACCTGGCGCTGCTTGTTCATGACGTCGTCGTACTCAAGGACGCTCTTACGCATGGAGAAGTTGATGCTCTCGACCTTGTGCTGGGCGCTCTCGACGGCCTTGGAGATGATCTTGTGCTGGATGGGCATGTCGTCGCCCATGTCGGCCGTGACCATCATCTTGGAGACGCGGTCCATCTTGTCGCCGCCGAACAGGCGCATGAGGTCGTCCTCGAGCGACAGGTAGAACTGAGTCTCGCCCGGATCGCCCTGACGACCGGAGCGGCCGCGCAGCTGGTTGTCGCTACGACGGGACTCATGGCGCTCGGTGCCGATGACGGTCAGGCCGCCGGCGGCAAGCACGCGCTCGCGCGCGGCCTTGCAAGTCTCCTTGGCCTCGACGTTAAACTGCTCGAGCTGCTCGGGCGTCACGTCCTCCATGGTCAGGCCCTCGTACTCCAGGCGCTCGCGCACCAGCTCGTCGGGATTGCCGCCCAGCAGGATGTCGGTACCACGACCGGCCTTGTTGGTGGCGATGGTCACGGCGCCATAGCGACCAGCCTGGGCCACGATATGGGCCTCGCGTTCATGGTGCTTGGCGTTGAGGACCTCGTGTGCGATGCCGCGCTTGGTAAGGGCGGCGGACAGCTTCTCGGAGCTCTCGATGGAGACGGTGCCCACCAGGACCGGCTGGCCCTTGGCGTGGCGACGCTCGACATCGTCGGCGACGGCGTTGTACTTGGCCTGAATGGTGCGGTACACCAGGTCCTCGTGGTCCACGCGCTGCACGGGCTTGTTGGAGGGGATAACCTCGACGGGCAGCTTGTAGATCTCGCGGAACTCGGCATCCTCGGTAAGTGCCGTGCCGGTCATGCCGGAGAGCTTGTCATACAGACGGAAGTAGTTCTGCAGGGTGATGGTGGCCAGGGTCTGGTTCTCCTCGCGTACGAGCACGCCCTCTTTGGCCTCGATGGCCTGGTGCAGGCCCTCAGAATAGCGGCGGCCCTCCATGATGCGGCCGGTGAACTCGTCGACGATCTTGACCTCGCCGTTGGTGACCACGTACTGCTTATCGCGGTGGAACATGTACTGGGCCTTCAGCGCCTGCTGCAGGTGGTTGACCAACTGGCCGGAGAGATCGGCATAGATGTCATCGATACCCAGGCGGCGCTCAATTTTCTTAAGGCCGCGCTCGGTGGCGGCAATGGTGTGCTTGGCCTCGTCCATGACGTAGTCGCCCGTGGGCTCCACGTCCTCGGTGGCGGTGAGCATGTCGTGCGACACGTCCTCGCCGCGCTCAAGGCCACGCACGGCACGCGCGAAGTCCTTGTAGGTACTGGCGGACTTGGTGCCAGCGCCCGAGATGATCAGCGGGGTGCGGGCCTCATCGATCAGGATGGAGTCAACCTCGTCGACGATGGCGTAGTTGTGACCGCGCTGCACGCGCTGCTCGGGACGGGTGACCATGTTGTCGCGCAGGTAATCGAAACCGAACTCGGAGTTGGTGCCGTAGGTGACGTCTGCCTGGTAGGCCGGACGCTTGAGCTCGAGCGGCATGTTGTTCTGGAGCAGACCGACGGTCATGCCCAGGTACTTGTAGATGCGGCCCATCCACTCGGAGTCGCGCTTTGCCAGGTAATCGTTGACGGTAACGACATGCACGCCCTTGCCGGCGATAGCGTTGAGATAGCCGGCCAACGTGGAGACGAGGGTCTTACCTTCGCCGGTCTTCATCTCGGCGATGTGGCCCTCGTGCAGTGCCATGGCGCCAATGAGCTGCACGTCAAAGTGGCGCATACCCATGGTGCGCTTGGAAGCCTCACGCACGGTGGCAAAGGCCTCGGGGAGCATGTCGTCGAGCGACTCGCCGTTGGCGTAACGCTCGCGGAACTTATCGGTCTGGCCGCGGAGCTCCTCCTCGGTCATCTTCTCAAACTGGGGCTCAAGACCGTTGATCTGGTCGACGATCTTGTAGTAGCGCTTAAGGTCCTTATCGGATCCAAAGGACAGCAGCTTTGACATGAATCCCATGTGGTTTTCCTTTTTGGCCATCGCCCACGCCGTGCAGCTGCGGGCGAGTTAAACACAGATGATTGTACTTTAGCCAAACAAGGCGCGGCCTATACGGTCGACCTCGACCGCCACGTAATAACTACGACCAACCTGCCACAATGGGACAGGTTAATTTTGGCAGGTTTTATCTGGGCAAACGCCGCCTCTCTGCCATTTGGTGCAATGGGGGCAGGTTGGTTTACACCAATAAAAAGAAAAGGACCGCGCACCCAAACGGATGCACGGCCCTTATGCCATGAATACGAGTGATTCCGCGGCGAGCTATTTACTCAGCAGCCTCGGTGGTCTCGGCCTCGGCAGCGGCCTCCTCGACGGGAGCCTCTGCGGGAGCCTCGGCGGCCTGCTTGGCAGCCTCCTCGGCAAACTTAGCAGCACGCTTAGCCTTCTCGGCAGCCTTAGCCTCAGCGGCGGCCTTGCGAGCGGCCTCGGCCTCAGCAGCCTTGGCGGCCTTGGCAGCCTTGGCCTCCTCGGCCTTCTTGAGCTGGGCGGCAGCGGCGCCACCGAACTTGTCGGCGAAGCGCTGGACGCGTTCTCCGGTGTCGACTATCTTCTGCTGGCCGGTGTAGAACGGGTGGCACTCGTTGCAAAGCTCGACCTTCATCTCGGACACGGTAGCGTGCGTCTTGAAGGTGTTGCCGCAGGAGCACGTCACCGTGCACTCGACATACTGGGGATGGATACCCTGCTTCATGGTAGGACTCCTTATTGGTCAGGCGCTGGTTACCGATCAGCGCATAAGGCGTCTTGGTTTCCGACCAAGACAACAAACTCGGCTATGGTACCACGGCGCCGCGCGTCCCACAAAAGGTTCACGGTCTTTGTGCAACGCGGCGCGACCAACCGCAGCGGACACGCACCCTGTTGCCCCTTCTCCCATGTTGCAGACGTGTAACGCCGCAGTAAGCACACCCCTTTTGGCGCCAGACAGGTACAATGATGAACACTGTACCGTAGCGGAGCGCCCCGCGCGCGCCGCAATCACGCGAAAGGGTTTCCCATGGCCGAGATCTCGTCCTCCCGTATCGTCATCACCGTCCTTGGCAAGAACCGCCCCGGCATCGTCGCCGGCGTCACCCGTGTCCTAGGCGAGGCCAACGTCGACATCCGCGACATCACGCAGTCCATTATCGAGGACATCTTCACCATGACCATGCTGGCCGATACCGCCGAGTCCAAGCTCGACTTCGCCGAGCTGCAGAAGGCGCTGGCCGAGGCCGGCGAGCTTTCGGGCGTCAACGTGTCCATCCAGCGCGAGGACGTCTTTAACTTTATGTACCGCCTGTAGCGAACAAGCCGCTCGGGGCAGCTTGACGTCATATCGTCCAAGCGCGCGGCCCCAAAGCGGACCGGAGAGGAGCGCGCATGGCCTACGACGCCAAGAAAATCTACTACCGCTTCGACGATCACCTGAGCCGCCTGGTTCTGGATTACGAGGCGAGCCGTCAGATTTCGCCCGAAAGCGAAAACCTCTACCACGGCCTGCCGACCGCCCCGTACGACGAGGGCCTGTTCGTAGAGCATAACGTCAAGCGCGGCCTGCGCAATGCCGATGGCTCGGGCGTGGTCGCGGGCCTCACTCGCATCTCGGACGTACATGGCTACAACAAGGTCGACGGTAAGGTCGTGCCCGATCAGGGCAAACTCACGCTTCGTGGCTACAGCATCGAGGATCTGGTCAACAACGCCCAGGCCGAGAACCGCTACGGCTACGAAGAAGTCGCCTATCTGCTCATCACGGGCTCCCTGCCCACCAAGGAAGAGCTTGACGGTTTTTGCGGACGCCTGGGTGCTTTTAGGCACCTGAGCGACGAATACGTCCGCGAGTTCCCCATGACCACGGTGTCGTCGAGCATCATGAATGTGCTTCAGCGCGCCGTGCTGCTGCTCTACGCCTTCGACGCCGAGCCCGACGCCATTACGCCCGAGCACGAAATCGACGTCGCCATCTCCATGCTCGCCCGTCTCCCCCGTATCGCCGCCTTCGCGCATATGGCCTCGGTCGCCAAGCGCCGCGGCTCCGAGGTTCATGTACCGCACCCCACACCCGGCCTTTCCACCGCCGAGACCATCCTGCAGGTGATGCGCGGCGGTATGGCATTCACCCGCGACGCAGCCATGCTGCTCGACGTGATGCTCATGCTGCATGCCGAGCACGGCGGCGGCAACAACTCCACGTTCGCCTGCCGTGTGCTGTCCTCCTCGGCCACCGACCCGTATTCCGCCTACGCCGCGGCTATCGGCTCGCTCAAGGGCCCGCGCCACGGTGGCGCCAACGCCAAGGTTGTCTCCATGCACGAGGACATCCGCGCGCATGTCTCCAATTGGGAGGACGAGGACGAGGTCGCAGCCTACCTGGGCAAGATCCTCGACAAGCAGGCCTTCGACGGCACGGGCCTCATCTACGGTATGGGCCACGCCGTCTACACGCTGAGCGCCCCGCGTGCCGAGGTGTGCCGCCGTTACGCGCGCACGCTTGCCGCCAAGAAGGACCTGGGCGAGGAGTTCGCGCTCATCGAGCGCATCGAGCGCCTGGCCCCGCAAGTGATGCGCGATCACGGCATGACCAAGCCCATCTGTGCCAACATCGACCTGTACACGGGCTTTATCTACAAGATGCTCGGCGTGCCCGAGACGCTCTTTACGCCGCTGTTCGCCGTCGCCCGCATGGCCGGCTGGTCGGCGCACCGCATGGAAGAGCGCTTCTGCGCGCACCGTATTATTCGCCCGGCCTATCGTCCGGTGATCGAGCCGCTGGAGTACAAGCCGCTCGCTGACCGCTAGGACGCGGACCGTTATAGAACTCGAGCGTGGCCAGGGACCCAAGCCCTTGGCCACACTTTTTATGCCAGTAGAAAGGATCGCAACGAATGATTGTGTTTTCCGATATGGATGGGACGCTGCTGACGAGCGATAAGCAGATGAGCGACGCCACCTGGGCAATGCTCGACGAGCTCGCACGTCGTGGCATCGAGTTTGTTCCCTGCACGGGGCGCCCGCTGTCGGGCATCTTTGAGCCCATTCACGCCCATCCCGCCGTGCACTACGCGGTCTGCGCCAACGGCGCCAGCGTCTGGCGGCTCGACGAAGATACGCCCACCGACACCTCACGTGCTACGCGCATTTTGAGCCGACCGCTCGACCGCGCCATCGCCCACCGCATCCATAGCGTTGCCGCCGGCCATGACGTCACCTTCGATATCTTCGCGGACGGGCGGTGCTTCCTCCCCCGCTCGCTATACGGGCGCCCGGATGAGTTCTGCGGCGGTGACCCCCACATCGCGGCTTCACTCAAGCGCACACGAACGCCGATCGACATGGATATCGACAGCAAGATCGACGAGGTCGAGACGCTCGAACGTATCGCCATGTACTGGCACAACCCGGCCGATCGCGACGCCATCGCAGCAGAGCTCGACACGCTCGGAGGCATTGAGGTCACGCGTTCGTACGCCATGAATATCGAGGTCATGGGTGAGGGCGCCACCAAGGGGACGGCCCTCACGTGGTTATGCGAGCACCTGGGCGAGCGTCTCGCCGACGCCTGGGCGTTCGGCGACAACATCAACGACATCCCCATGCTACAGGCAGCGGGCCACGGCATGGCCATGATCAACGCCGAGTCCGAAGACCGCGAGGCCGCCGACGCCATCACCGAATACGACAACGACCACGACGGCGTCGCCCGCACCATCATGGCCGCCCTCGCTTAGTCGTTGGGTAGTCATTGGGGACATTCTTAAACGACTAGTCGTTGGGGACAGTCTTCGCGAAAAAGCTGCAAGGACTGTCCCCCACTGCCGGCAGAAAAGGAACGTCCCCATCTGCCGGATTAAGCGAGACTCTCCAGCACGCGACGGAGCTCCTGCTGGACGGCGTGGTCGCGATTACAACCCACCACGCGATCGGCCACCGCCTTGAGCGCGGGACGCGCGTTTTCCATCGCGCAGCCCGTGCCGACAAAGCGAATGATCTCGTAGTCGTTCATCGAGTCGCCAAACGCCATGACCTCGTCGCGTTCGACGCCATAGTGCTCCATGAGCTGCTCGATTCCCGAGGCTTTCGACACACCGGGCTGCATGGCATCGATCCATGCGTTTCCAGAAGGCGCAAAGGTAAAGAGCTGGCCAAGCTCGCGCTGCAGTACGTAGGCACTGTCCATAACGGCACAGTCATCGCAAAAGATACTCGCCTTGATGATATTTACGCTGGGATCGGGCAGCTCCCAAATGCGCTCGGCATTGGGAAGGTCCTTATCGACCTCACGCACGAACTTGCACTCGTCATCGAGCAGGAAGGACTTGGTTCGGTCAAAGAGCGCAAGATGCAGATTGGGAAATGTCCTGACGGCCTGGGCGAGCCTTCGAATCGCCAGGTGGGAATACACCTCACGGTCTACCATCTTACCGTCGGCGTAGACTTGGGCGCCGTTAGCGGCGACAAAGTCCATCTTGTCGCGAACGGGCGCAAAGAACTCGCACAGGCGATCGTAGCGACGACCTGACGATGCAGCGAAATGCACGCCATGCTCGTGTAGCGCCAGAATCAGTTCGTAGGTCTCGGGAGGCACCTGGCCGTTTTCGTCAAGCAGTGTGCCGTCCATATCGGATGCAATCAGTTTAAACATAGAAAAGCTCCCTTCGGGCTTGATGGAATCGGACGTATATCCAAAATCACCGTACCCAAAGGGAACTCAAATAAGACTCCGCGGGCGCAAACGTTACAAGGACCTAGCAAATAGCTCACGCGCGCCAGAGGCCCCACGGTCGCGACGTCAGGCAGCCCGCCAAAGAGTGGCCCCGACGATTAGTCGTTTAAGAACGTCCCCGATGACTAGTCGGCATAGGTGAAGGTTGTAACGTCGAACATGCCCTCGGGGCGGATGCGGAGCGTCGGGATGACCGGCAGGGGCAGGAAGATGATGCCCATGATGGGGTCGAGCGGCGGCTCAATACCCATGGCGCGCGCCTTGACCATAAAGTCGTCGTGCTGCGCAGCAACGTCCTCGGCCGTGCCTTCGCTCATAAGGCCACCGAGCGCCAGCGGAATACGCGCCACGACCTTGCCGTTGCGCACCAGCACGTGGCCGCCCTGGCCCACGGCCTCGACGGCAGCCATCATATCGGCCGCGTTGTCGCCCACCACGCACACGTTGTGCGAGTCGTGGCCGATCGTGGAGGCAATGGCACCACCGGTGATGGTGAAGCCACGCACCCAGCCGCGACCGATATGCTTGCCGACCAGGCCCAGGCCAGCGGGACCATCGCCATCGGTGCCCTCGGCCTGCAGCGACACGCCGCGGCCATGGCGCTCGATAAGCATAATGCGGCGCAGGCCCTCGGCGCTTTCGGGGCGAGCCACACCCGTGATGGCCTTGCCCGGCACCACGTCGATCACGGCCTCACCTGGCTTAAAGGCATAGTCGAACACGTCGAGCGATAGCTTCGGCAGCTTAACGGAAGCGCGCAGCTCGTCGGCAAGGGCCGCAACCTCGGCCATCTCGGGTGCAATCTCGCCCACAAAGGTGCCGTCCTGCGCCACCAGAGCACCGGCGGCATATACGCGATGCGGAGCCGTGGCAAACGTCAAGTCATTGCGCACCAGCAGGTCAGCACGCTTGCCCGGGGCAATCGCACCACGCAGCTCGTGCGGGTCGCGGCAACCGTGGTCCAGGCCAAACGCCTCGGCTGTGGACAGGGACGCCATAGAGATGGCAACCACGGGGTCAATACCGGCCTCAATCGCTACGCGGCAGGCATTGTCGATCATACCGGTCGAAAGCGCGTCGGAGGGAGCACGGTCGTCGGTCGCAAAGCAGCAGCGGCGGGCACGGGCGGGGTTCTCCAGCAGCATCGGCGACAGGTTGGCCAGGTCGTGGCTACACGTACCCTCGCGCAGCATCACATACATGCCGCGGGATAGCTTGTCGAGCGCCTCCTCGGGAATCGTCGACTCGTGGTCGGCGATAATGCCCGCTGCGGCATAGGCGTTGAGGTCCTTACCGGCAACGAGCGGCGCATGGCCGTCGACCTGCTTGGACGGCGTCTGGTTGGCAGCATCGATGCGAGCACAGGTCTCGGGGTCGGCCATAAAGACGCCCGGCAGGTTCATCATTTCGCCCAGTCCAAAGACATCGCCTGGATGCTCGGCAAAAAACGCCTGCATATCGGCAGCCGAAATAACGGCACCGGCCTGCTCGTCGGGCAGCGCGGGCACGCACGAAGGCATCATGTACTTGATGGAGATGGGTGCGCGGCGGCCATCCTCGATCATAAAGCGCAAGCCGTCGAGACCGGCAACATTGGCAATCTCGTGGCTGTCGGCAATGGCGGTGGTAGTACCGCGCGTCGCGGCCATGCGAGCATACTCGGCGGGACGGATGTTCGAAGACTCGATATGCAGATGCCCGTCAATAAAACCGGGAGCGAGATAGCGACCCTGGCAGTCGATGACCTCAGTTGCCTCGTAGGTACCAGCGGCATCGTCGCGACCATCGTAGAGCACGCCGACGATCACACCGTCCTTGACGGCAACGCTACCGGGCGCCACACGCTGGCCATACACGTCGACGATCTGCGCATTGGTAAACAGCGTGTCGACGGGCACGCGGCCCTCGGCGGCCTCGATCACAGTCCTCATGACCTCAACGGACATACATACTCCTTTAACCGTAGAAAAACAGCTGCGGAGCGGACAGACCTTCACCGCAGCAAGCCAATAGCCATTGTATGCCCAAAAGAAAGTCCCGCTAACACCCCTTCCGCTTAACGGCACCGCCAAATGACCCCTCCGTCCCCAAGGGATCGTCGTAACCAAAAAAGGCCGCAGTCGGGATTCCCGGCTGCGGCCTTATTGCACTTGTGAGGTCAACTCGCTCGTTAGACCAACTTGAAGCCCTTGCGCTTGCCTACGGAGAGGGTGTCGCCCAGCTTGAGGGCGCTGGGATCGATGTTATAGCTCTTGGGAGCCACGGCCTTGCCGTTGATCTTGACACCGCCGCCGTCGATATCGCGACGAGCCTGGCCGGCGCTCGCCGAAAGACCCAAGTCCTTGAGCAGGCCGGCGAGGTAGATCTGGCCCTCGTCGTTAACAGTCAGCTCAACGTGCTTCTCGGGGAAGTCGGCGAGCTGGCCCTCCTTGAACACGCGGTCGAACTCGGCCTGAGCCTCGTCGCCGGCACCGGCGCCGTGGTAGGTGTCGCACAGGTCGCGGCCCAGAGCGCGCTTGAGCTCGTAGGGGTCGGCAGAACCATCGGCCAGGGCAGCGTCGATCTTGTCGACCTCGGCCGGGGTGAGCGAGCTGGCCAGACGATAGTACTTGCCGATCATCTCGGCGGGGATGGACATGGTCTTGCCGAACATATCCTTGGGGGCGTCGGTCAGGCCGATGTAGTTGCCGTAGGACTTGGACATCTTGCGCACGCCATCGGTGCCCTCGAGCAGCGGCATGGTGAGCGCGATCTGGGGCTCCATGCCCATCTTCTCCATGAGCTCACGGCCGGCGAGCAGGTTGAAGAGCTGATCGGTGCCGCCCATCTCCACGTCGGCCTTGATCTGCACGGAGTCGAAGGCCTGCATCACGGGATACAGGAACTCATGCAGGGCGATCGGCGTCTGAGACTGGTAGCGCTTGGTAAAGTCATCGCGCTCAAGGATGCGGGCGACGGTGAACTTGGAGCACACCTGCAGCAGGCCGGCCAGGTCCATCGAAAGGATCCAGTCGCCGTTGTGCACGATGGTGGTCTTCTCGGGATCCAGGATCTTCATGGCCTGGCTCACGTAGGTCTCGGCGTTGGCCTCGATCTGCTCCTGCGAAAGCTGCGGACGGGTGGAATTCTTGCCCGAAGGATCGCCGATCAGCGCGGTGCCGTTACCGATGATAAGGGTGACGTTGTGGCCCAGGTCCTGGAACTGACGCATCTTGCGCAGGGGCACGGCATGTCCCAAGTGCAGGTCGGGGCTGGTGGGATCGACGCCGAGCTTGATGTTGAGGGGCTCGCCCTTCTCAAGCTTCTTGCGAAGGTCGGCCTCGGGGACGATCTGCGCGGCGCCCGAGGTGATGATACGCATTTGCTCGTCGACAGACAGCATTGGGTATCCTCCTTTTGCTATAGCACCCTCGCCGGATACGGCGGTGCTGGAAGTCCATAAACTCTCATATGATAACAAAACGGCGCGGCCGAACACCTACGACAGGAAAATCCTCGTCCTGCCGCATGCGTCGACAGCGACCGGCAGACGCGTACCGTCGCGCTCGACCAAATAGCGCGTCTGCCGACGACGCGAGCAGTCACGGCAATGGACCGAGCCCGTTGCCTGTGTGGCACAAGGCCCCTCGGCGGTGAGCAGGCAATGCTCACACGCCATGAGCTCGGGATGGCCGGCGTCGACAGGCCCCAAGACACCGGGGCAAGCGGCAAGCTCGGCAACGCGCTCAGCGTCGTTGGCGAGCAACTCGGCTGGCACATACACACGGCCCGCACCAAGCCCACGCAGCCAGACAAGCGTGGCCCGGTTGGCGCAAAACACTGGCGCCGCCACATCAAACGCCACGCCCAACTCACGCGCCATCGCAGCCTGTCCCAAATTGCGGCAGACCACACGCCCGGCACGCTGCATCAGCGAGCGGGTCCGCTCGACGTCGCCCCCGCGACAGACCTCATCGAGCACCACGGTCGCATCGGACAGGTCGAGCTCGTCACACGGGTCGGCATCCATCAGCTCCCAGGCAAAGAACATACGAGCCAAAGCCCCCTGCTCCGCCGACTCCGCCAGTCCCGCCGCCGGCACATCGCCAGCGACAACGGAGCCCTCAAACGGCAGCACTTCAACGGCGCGAGCAGCAGGCACGACCGCATCCGCTTCGGCCCGCATGCGCTCCAACACCGCCGCCGTCTGATCCAACACGCCGGCGCTGCGAATCAGGTACACCTCGCAGCCCGTGTCCACCTTACGCTTGCAATGCACGACGACGCGCTTCCCCGCTGCGGCATCCACCGGGCAGGGCACCTGCGGCCAGCGCTTGGGCACATCGGGACGCGCGTCGGCACCCGGATAGAACCGAATCTCGAGCGTGTCACCCGCCGCCACGGCGGCATCGAGCTCAACGGTCACCTCTTCGTGGCCCACCGCGACCAAGCGCCCCACGCGCACGCCCTGGTTAATTGCGCGCTCAAAGCTCATCAGTTCGGCACCCGAACGCCCTCGCAGGTACGCATCGGTAAACCCACGGTTAAACGACCTTCCCAGCTCGCGTTCAAGCTCTTCCACGGCACCGGGGTCCCACGCGCCGTCGCGCAGCATATCGAGCGCCCGGCGCCACACCCGCACCACGTTGAATACGTAATCGGGGTTCTTCATGCGCCCCTCGATCTTGAGCGACGCCACGCCGGTATCTACAAGCTCGGGCAGATGCGCAATACCCAGATAGTCGCGCGGGCACAGCAGGCGATCTCCCTCGACGGCGACAACGCTCTGTCCCGCCTCGTCCACCAGGTCGTACGCCAGACGGCACGGCTGCGTGCAGTCGCCGCGCATCGCCGAGCGCCCACGCCGCAGGGCCGAGAACTCGCACGCCCCCGAATAGCCGATACAAATCGCACCGTGGCAGAATACCTCGATGGGCACGCCCGTGGCACATAGCGCCGCAATCTCGTCGACCGTCAGCTCGCGTGCCGTCGTCACGCGCTCGACCCCCAGCTCATCGGCGGCAAGCCGCACGGCACCCTCGCTATGAGCGCCCGCCTGCGTGGACAGGTGAATCTCGACCCCGGGAATCGCCGCGCGCAGCGCGCAGGCCAACCCGGCATCGGCGACAATCAAAGCATCGGCGCCCAGCTCCAGTGCATGAGCTCCCAACGCCACCGCGTCGGACAACTCATCGTCAAACACGAACACGTTGAGCGTTACGTACACACGCACGCCATGGGCATGCGCCACGGCGCAGCCGCGCGCAAACTCGTTATCCGTAAAGCCATGGGCGCTCACACGGGCGTTAAAGCCGCCCAACCCCGCATAGATGGCATCGGCACCCGCAGCGATGGCCGCAAGCATCTGGTCGAGCCCGCCCGCCGGCGCCAGCAGCTCGGGCAGCGCCGCACCGGCAGCATCCAATCCAGTCTCGTATTGTCCGCTCGGCCCCATAGCCCGAATCGCCATCGGAAAACTCCTTACCAAGGTATGCATTCACTCTGAAAAATGCCGTCTTCCAGCATACACGAGGCCTCGCGCGCCCCGTTTGGTTTATCGTGTAATAACTTATGTCCATCCTGCCCCGACGGCACGTCCGCCGTCCGGCACGACATACCTGGAGGTCAATATATGGGTCCTCGCCAACGACAGGGACGCAGCCGTTCAAAGACGCACGCTCTGCCCATAATCCTGCTCTCGTTTTTGGGCTTTTTGCTTATCGCGGGCGTGGCATTTGGCATCGGCATGGTCGGCAACGTCAACCGCTGGCTGTCCGATCTGCCCGACTACACCGACGCCAACGCGTATCTGGTGAGCGAGCCCGCCGAGATCGTCGACTGCAACGGCAACAAGATTGCGAGCTTCTACACGCAAAACCGCAAGTCCATCACCAAGGACGAGGTCTCCCCCTACGTGCTGCAGGGCACCGGTGACGTCGAGGACGAGCGCTTCTACGAGCACGGCGGTATCGACCTGTGGGGTATCGCGCGTGCTGCGGTGGCAACCCTCGGCGGCGGGCACGAAGGCGCCTCGACTATCACCCAGCAGCTGGTGCGCAACACCATCCTGCAGGAGGAGCAGTTCGACTCGACCAACGAGCGTAAGGTGCGCGAGGCCTACATCGCCGTCAAGATGGAGGACATGTACTCCAAAGCCGAGATCCTCATGATGTACCTCAACACCATCTACCTCGGCTACAACAGCTACGGCGTGCAGACCGCGGCAGACCGTTACTTCGGCAAGGATGTTTCGCAGCTCGACCTGGCGGAATGCGCCGTTCTGGCCGGACAGACAAACAATCCGTCCATCTACGACGTATACAACCATTCCGACAAGGTAAAATCGCGTCAGGAGACCATTCTGTCGCAGATGCTCGATCAGAACATGATCACCGAGGACGAGTACAATGCGGCCGTTTCCGAGCAGCTGAACTACCGTCCCTACGAGGAATACCAGAAGGACGTCAAGTCCACCTACAGCTACTTCACCGATGAAGTCATCAAGGACGTGATCAACGACCTGATGACCGAAAAGGGATATTCCCGTCTGGTTGCGGAGAACATGGTTTACTCCGGCGGTCTGAACATCTATGCGACCATCGACACCAAGGTGCAGAATGCACTCGATGAGGTCTGGGCTAACGCAGATAATTTCCCGAACACCGAAAAGT
>URYU01000019.1 GCA_900552155.1 uncultured Collinsella sp. | reverse complement strand
AGCGCGAATCGGGCGAGATGCCGTAGACGGAAATCGTCTCCTGCCCATTTCCATCGCCGCGGTCGTATTGCAGCTGGTAAACGGCGTATTTCTCGGCCTGTGCGATTGTGTCCGCGCCGTTGTCGGTTGTATTGCCCGGGTGGATATCGTCGTTGTCAGTGTCGATCTTAGAGGCCTTGTCGATCAGGTCGATAGCCTCGTCGCGGTTGCAGCCGAGAGCATCGGCAAGGTCATCGAGGCGCGCATAAAGCGCATCCTTCTTGTCCTGGACCTTGGCGAGCGCGTCCTGCGCCGCGGCCAGGCTCTCGGCAGACGGAGATGCGGTCGCGGCATCGGCTGCCGCCTGCGCCGCATCGGCCGCGTCGTCGAGATCGTCATCGGCATCTTGGGCGGCGGTGAGGAGTGCGCCGGCAACCGACTGCAAGCGCTCGAGTGCCGACCACTGCTCGCGCTCCTCGGCAGTACCCTCGAGCTCCAGCGGCACCTTGAGCGTGTACTGGTGCTCGGCGACCAGGCTTGTCTCGAGGTTGTCCGCATAGTGCGTCATCGTGGGCAGAATCGCCAGGCCAAAGAGCAGCAGCAGCGAGGCAAACGCAATGCCCACGAAGAGCGTGGCGAAGTTGCCCAGGTTGCGCAGGAAGATACGCAGGCGGAAGCGGGAAACAAAACCCATGCGCTCCGGCAGCTGCAAGCCGCGCTTGGTGCCCGATTTGCCGCTCGCCTCGTGACGAAGGAACTGCAACGGCGTCTTGCCCATTTTGCGAAGCAGGCCCACCAGCGTGATGAGGATGAGCGCGGCGGCGGGAACCACGGCGCACTTCACAAAGATCTCCCAGCTCCAGTACACCTGGAAGGGCGGCAGGCTATACGAACCGTAATAGAGGCTGCGCATGGGCTCGGTAAAGAACACAACGCCGAGCGCAGTGCCCAAAAGCGCCGCGACCACGCCCACGATAGCGGGAAGCGCAAGGTAGTGCAGCACGATCTCGCGTCGACGATAGCCGCTGGCGAGCAGCGTGCCGATGATGGCGCTCTCCTCCTCGATGGTGGCGTCGGTAAGGACCACAAAGACGAACGCCATGATCACGATGATGATGTCGAGCAGCGTCATCCACATCATAGAGTCGCCGTCCACGTCATCGCGCGCATAGCCAATGCCCTGATTGGAATCGGCGTCGATCAGATCGTCCACGCGCGCATCGGCGTCGGTCAGCGCCTCGACCATATCTTGCTCGGCGTCGATGCGGTCCGCGGTGGGGAGGTCGCGATCGGTAAAGGTGAAGGAGTAGGTGTAGGCGGGTGCGCCGCCGGCATCTTCGAGCGCGGCAAAGCCGCCATCGGTGACCTCGGCCACGCCGTACGTGATGGTGTTCACCGTAAAGTCCGAATTGTTGAGGAACAGCGCCTGGCTATCGGGCTGGGTCATGATGCCGCAGATGGTGTAGGTGCGGCCCTCGAGCTCGACCCTATCGCCCACGGCGAGGCCGTTGTTGGTGGCAAAGACACGGTCGATGGCCACCTCGTCGTCCGCCTTGGGCTCCTTGCCCTCACAGTAGGACGCGATATCGACCTTGGTGCGGTGCGCATAAGTGCGCAGCGTGCGCTTGGTGCCATCGTCGCCGGCGGTCTTTTTGATGATGGCGTCGATGGAGAAATTCTTGTAGAGCGTGACGCCGCCGACGTCGCCGGCTGCATCCTCGGCGACCTTGAGTTGATCGTCGGTAGCCTCGAAGGAGGTGGTCACGCGGCCGTCCTCAATCGTGTACGCATCGCGCATGTCGTCGATAAGGCAGCCGATGGAATGAGCTGCGAGCAAAAAGCCCGAGGTGAGAGCGATGCTTCCGCACATAAGCAAAAAGATGCCCAGGTACTTGCCGATATTGCGGCGCAGCTCGCGCGGGAGACGTTTTGCGAGAGGTGTCATGGCGCCGCCTACCAATCGAGCTCGGCGGCCGCAACGGGCGACTCGTTGAGCTCATCCTCGACGATGTGCCCGTCGCGTAGGCGCAGCACGCGATTGGCCATGCGCGCGATGGCGGCATTGTGGGTGACAATGATGATGGTGCAGCCGTAGGTGCGGTTGACATCCTCCATGAGCTGCAAGATTTCCTTGGACGTCTTATAGTCAAGCGCGCCCGTGGGCTCGTCGCACAGCAGCAGACCCGGATTTTTGACCAGCGCGCGACCGATGGCACAGCGCTGCTGCTGACCGCCCGAGACCTGGCGTGGGAACTTGTTGCGGTGCTCGTAGAGACCCAGCGAGCGCAGCAGGTCATCGACGTTGAGCGGGTTTTTGGACAGGTGCGCCGTGACCTCGATGTTTTCCTTGATGGTGAGATCGGGCACCAGGTTGTAGAACTGGAAGACAAAGCCCAGCTCACGGCGGCGATACTCGCCCAGGTCGACGGGCTTGAGCGTCATCAGGTCGCAGCCGTCCACCATAATGGAGCCGCCGTCGGCATCCTCCAAGCCGCCGATAAGATTGAGGAACGTCGACTTGCCCGAACCCGAGGGGCCCAGCATGACGCAGATCTCGCCGCGACTGATGGACGTGTCGATGCCATCGAGTACCGTCAGGCGCGCATCACCGTCGCCGTAGTGCTTTTTGAGCCCTTTGACCTGGACATAGGCTTTCTGCGTTGCCATGGCATCCCCCATTGTTAGCCTCGTACTACTTTATGAACGTAATAGTAAACCTTGGCGAACTATTTTTGGAGCGAGAGTGGGGATTTGTTTCAGACTAGTCATTGGGGACAGACTTAAACGACTAGCCGCTGGAGACACTCTTTCGCCACCCGGCAGCTGGGGACGCTCCTTTTCTGCCGGCAGTTGGGGACAGTCCTTGGCAACCCAGCCGGCAAGCCGGCGGTTCGGCAAAGACTGTCCCCAATGACTAGTCGTTTAAGTCTGTCCCCAATGAGTATTTTGGGGCGAGGCCTAGGATTTATTTCAGACTAGGCGCGGGATTTGGCGCGTGCGAGAGCCAGGCCTACGGCGGCAATGGCGGCGGCGAAGAGTGCCGTGACACCCAGATCGCAGGCGATGTCGCCCAACACGGCAGACGTCAGGTCCGAAGCGAGCGCCTTGCCGATCGCGTCGTTCACCCAATACGTCGGCACAAAGTGCGCCACCGTCTGCACGGCCGAGCCCATGAGCGACAGCGGCATCCAAGCGCCGCCCAAAAACGTCATGAGCATGCCGAGCAGGTTGCCCACACCGTTGAGCAGCTCCTCACGCGCACCCAGGCTCGAAAGGGCAAAGCCAACGGCAAGCGGCGTGCACGCCAGGGCAAACGTCGCTGCCAGCGCCAGGCACACGCGCCCCACGCCGACCTCGGCGACCGCGCCGGCAAAGCCCACGACGCCCATCATGCTCGACACAAACCAAATGCAGACGGTGAGCACGGCGGCAGCCGCGAACACGGCAAGCGAACGCTGGCGCTCGGAGACCGGGCCGGCATCCATGCGGCGCACGCGCTCGGGCTCGTTCATGCCCGAGAACACCAGCCCCACCGACACGATGACCGACGAGATAATCGCGTACGCACCAAAGTTGAAATACGACTCGAGCGTGGCGGCGGCCGTCGAGTCGACCTTTACCTGCTCGATCTCGACCTCGGCGCGCTTCGCGGCGGCATGCTCGGCCGCCTTGGCGACGCTGCCGTTAGAGGCGGCGGGCTCTAGGGCCGCCGCAGCACCCGCGAGCGAGATCCAGCGCGAGGCCTCGGCAGACGAAAGCGCCGCCGCCATGGTGCCGGCACCGTAGGTCACATCGAGCTTGGGCAGGGACTCCCCCGTGCGGGCTGCTGCAACGAGGTCGCCCTCAAACCCCTCCGGGATAAAGAACACGCAGTCGGCACTGCCCTTGGCGCTGTTGCTCTTGGAAAGCGCGTCCGCAAGATCGTACGTATCGTCGCCGACGCCCGTGACCAGCTCAAAGCGCGAACCCAGATGCTTGGTAAGCGCACGCGAAAGGTCGCTGTCGTCGCGGTCGACCACGATCACGTTGGTGTCGTAGGGCTCGTACTCGGTGAGCTGCGACGAGTTCCAGCTCACCGAGGCCGCGATGAATACGCCCATCAGCGAAATGAACACCGTGTAGATGAGCAGATAGAGCGGGTGCGCGAGCGCCATGCGAAGCGCAGTCTTAAAGGTGCTCATAGCGGCTCCTTCCAAAGATCAGCGTGGCGGCGGCAACGAACAGCAGCGCCATAAGGACGAGCGCGCCGGCGCGAACGGCAAAGGGGCCCAGGTCCTCAAAGAAATACAGGCGATTGAACATGTCGCAGATGAGCTTGACGGGGTTGAGCCAGCACTCGGCCGGGCAGGCGCGGGCGACGTCGTCGGCAAGCGCCATCGCCGGCTCGCCGTAGAGGCCGGCGAACAGGGCGCACGTGGTGGCAAAGCCCGTGAGGATGCCCGACTTGGACGCCTTGCCGCCCTTAACGGGAAGCGTGCCCACAAAGAGTCCCAGGCCCGTGGCGGCAAGCGCGGAGGCAGCGCCGCCCACCAGGCAGAGCCCCTCGCGCCCGCCAAAGTCGACGCCAACAACCAGACGCACGTAGCCAATCGCGATCGCCATCGAGGCAAAGGAAACCAGCCACGAGCCGATAAAGATGCCGGCCAGCGACGCCGTCTTGGAAAGGCCGCCCACGCATCGGCGCGCGCCAAGGCCGGACAGATTGGGCTGCAGATCGACGACGCTCAAGGCGGCAAACTCGGCAGACATCATCGCGACCAGACCAAAGAGCGCGTAGTAGTAGATGACCGTTCCATCGGGCGTGGTGCGCGTCAGGCTTACGCGGCGGGTACCGCCCTCGAGCGACAGGGCGCGCGCAACCGCCTCCGGGTCGGCGAGCGCCGCCGGGTTGTCCTGAGCGACCTGACGCATGTGCTCGGCATTTTGCGTATACGAGCTCGCTACCGTCTCCAAGATACTGCGGTCGGTGAGCACCGACGAGGCGCGCGAGCTGTCGTAGCTCGAAAGCAGCGTGAGCTTAGGCGCGCCTTCGGCGTCGACCGTATAGATGCCCGCCACTTCGCCGGCCTTGAGCGCACGGTTCGCGGCGGTCACATCGTCGCACTCGTGGATCTCGAGCAGCTGATCGTCGCCCTCCTCGGCAAGCGAGGCCGCCACGTCCTTAAAGGTCGATGCGCTCCAGGCTTCGTCGGCGACGACGGCAACCGGTACCGGGTCGACCTTGCCGTCAGAGCTCAGGTTCGCAAACATAAACATGAACATCGTGGAAAGCGCAACGGGAAAGATCGCGCCCCAGACCCACGTGCTCGGCCGACGCAGCAGCGTCTCGAGCGTGGTAATAATGGTGTTGAACATGGCTACCCCCTAGTCGCGCAGCTCGCGGCCGGTGATCTCGAGGAACACGTCGTTGAGGGTCGGCGGTTCGCTCCACACGCGGCCGAGCGCCACGTCGGCGGCGCGCAGCGTGTCGAGGATGTCGACCAAATTGTGCGGGCTCGCTTCGCAGGTGCAGACGAGCTCGCCGCCGGACAGCTCAACCGAAAGCACGTGCTCGAGGGCGCGCAGCCGCTCGACCGTGGCGGTCTCGACGGCGCCGACCTCGACAGTCACGCGCTCGCCCATTTGAATCATGCGTTTGAGCTCGTCATTGGTGCCCTGCGCCAGCACGCGTCCGCCGTCCATGATCATGATGCGGCTGCAAATCTGCTCGACTTCCTCCATGTAATGGCTGGTATACACCACCGTGGCGCCCTCGTTGCGCAAGCGGCAGATGCCCTCCAGGATGGCGTTGCGACTCTGCGGGTCGACTGCCACCGTGGGCTCATCAAAGAAGATGAGCTCGGGCTTGTGCGCAATGCCGCAGGCAATGTTGAGGCGACGCGCCAGGCCGCCCGAGAGCTTGCCGGGGCGAAACTTGGCAAAGTCGCCCAGCCCGACAAAGTCGATCGCCTCGTCCACCAGCGCGCGGCGACGTTTGCGGTCGTTGACGTAGAGACTGCAGAAATAGTCGATGTTCTCGCGCACGGTGAGCTCATCGAACACCGCCACCTGTTGCGGCACCACGCCGATGCGGCGCTTGAGGTCGTAGCGGGCGGGCGTCATGGGCTCGCCGAACAGCTCGATGGTGCCTTTGTCGTAGGCAAGCAGCTGCAGGATACAGTTGATGGACGTGGTCTTGCCCGAGCCGTTGGGGCCGAGCAGGCCAAAGATCTCGCCGGGGGCGATACTCAGGTTAAAGTGGTCGAGCGCAATAAGATCGTCATAGCGCTTGACGAGGTTTTCGACGTGGACGATGTCTGTCATGAGGCGGCCCTTCCGTTGATTGCGGCCCGGTACGATTGCATCATCGCAGGAGCGGACGGCGCGCACCAGTGAGCTTTGTCACGAGTGCGAGGCTTGGCCGCGTGGCCTGCCGACGCCCCCGATTTGCCGCGTGGGAGGAATGTCACAGTTGCGGCACCTGAGCAATCGTCGCACGCGCCATCGCGTACAATACCCGTATGAACAGGCTATTCGACAAATCGATCGTGCTGGCGTGCTGTATCGCGGCCGCTCTGGGCCTTGCTGTGGACGCTCACCTGGTCGCGGCGTTTTGCCTTGGCATTATTGCCACCTCGCTGGCCGAGGTCGCACAGGGGGAACGCACGCGCCGCGCAAGCGAGACCGCAAGTTACGCTTACATCATCGCGGCCGTCTTCGTGCCGCCGTTTGTGCCGTTTGCGCCTCTCGCCCTCTATGACATCGCGCGATGCGTGCGCCGTGAACGCATCTGGCCCGCGCTGGCGATTGGCGCCGTGTTTGTCTGCGCGCTTGTCGCGGACCTTCGCACCGACGCGCTCACCTCCCGAACGCTCCTGCTGACCGCCATCCTTTCGGTTGCCGCCACCTTGCTGTCGCTACGTACCGCCCAGTTGGAGCGCGAGCAGCAGCGCATGCGCCGCACCCGCGACGAGTTGCAGGAACGTGCTCTGGCGCTCGAAGCGCGCAACCGCGATCTTGCCGACCGCCAGGACTACGAAGTCGAACTCGCGACACTCGCCGAACGCGCCCGCATCGCGCGCGAGATCCACGACAATGTGGGCCACCAGCTCACGCGCGCCTCGCTGCAAGCCGAAGCCCTGCGCGTGGTCCACGCCGACGAGCCCGGCGTCGCCGCCGATTTCGCCGACGTCAAACGCACGGTTGATGAGGCGCTCCAGCTTGTGCGCACCAGCGTCCACGCGCTCAACGACAACGCTGTCGACCTTTCCGTGCAGCTCGAACGCATTGTCGAAGGCGCGTGCTCGGACGGCGGTCCGCAGATTGAGCTTGAAGTTATGACCGAGCATGCACCCGCAAACGTCGCCAACTGCTTTGCGGCGGTCCTGCGCGAGGCACTCTCCAACACCATGCGCCACGCTTGCGCCCAGACCGTCACTGTACGATGCATGGAGCATCCGTCGTTTTACCAGCTCATTGTTACCGACGATGGCGCGGGCGGGGTCCAAGCAAGCAGCCGCGGCGCCGCGGAGGGCATGGGGCTCGCCTCTATGCGCGAGCGCATCGAGGCGCTTGGCGGCACCTTCACCGCCGGCTCGCGTGCCGGCGCCGGCGGCTGGCGCGTGTTTGCCACCGTTCCCAAACAGCAAGGAGATGAGGGCCGATGAGGCTCATCGTTGTCGACGACGACCGCTTGGTGGTCGATTCGCTCAAGATTATCCTGGGCGCCCAGCCGCAGATCGAGGTGGTGGGCACCGGTGCCAACGGCAACGATGCGGTGGCGCTCTATGCCGAGCACGTACCCGATATCGCACTGCTCGACATTCAGATGCCGGAACGCGACGGCCTTTCGGCGGCACGCGAGATCCTTGAGCGCAACCCTGCGGCACACGTGGTGTTTCTGACGACATTCTCGGATGACGAGTACATTGTGTCGGCGCTCAAACTGGGCGCCCGCGGCTACCTGATCAAAACCGATGTCGCCGCCATTCCGCCGGCGTTGGCACAGGTCATGGACGGCAAACGCGTGCTCGAGGGCAAAGCGATCGAGGATGTCGACTTTGATGGGGCGGACGTCGAGGCCGGCGCGACCCGCCGGCCCGCGGCCTTTGCCGATCTGACCGACCGCGAGTTCGAAGTCGCCGAGCTCATCGCCCGCGGCCTCGACAACAAGGAGATCGCTGCCACCGCCTATATGGGCGAAGGCACCGTGCGCAACCACATCAGCTCGATCCTAGCCAAAATGGGCCTGCGCAACCGCACGCAGATCGCCAGCGCCTACCTGCGAGGGCAGTTGCCCGAAGATTGACCGCCCCGACAAAGTAAAATGGCTGTTACCGATTTAATGCCATTTCAAAACTATGTCGGTTTACTACGATGAATCGCCCACCTTCGACCACGGCAAATTGCGCGCTTGCAAAACCGCAGGTAGAACGCTTGCGATATTTAGAAAAATACGGTCATGGTCGGGAATGTCGAATTCGTCGTAGTAAACCGACATAGTTTTGTTCGGGCGGCCCTGCACGAGCGCCTCCGCAAGCCTCGCAGGGACCAAAATGATCCGTTTTCTTCCGCCCGCGGAAATCAGCTGACGGCGCCCGCCACGAAATCGACCCATCCACTACGTTTGACCCGATACCCCTGACCATAGCCGCGTTTTATGAAAAATCGCAGGCGTTCTACCTGCAGTTTTGTTTTTGCGTTTTTCGCCATGGTTGAGGGTAGCGGCTTAAACGTAGTAGATGGGCCCTTTTCGTGGCAGACGGGTCACGCGGCAGCCCTCGTGAGGCAAAAATGATCCGTTTCCCTCTGTCCACGGGAGATCAAGGGCTGCTACGGATATGGTGCTATTTCAAAACTATGCCGGATTACGGGGCTAAAGTCGGAGTCCTCATCCATACAGCCTTTTTTTGAAAAACGGCAGGCTATCTACCTGCGGTTTTGTTTTTCGATTTTCTGTATGGTTGGGGATTCGCAATCCAGCCCCGTAATCCGGCATAGTTTTGTTCGTGGCAGCCCAACCGCGCGTTTAAGCGCGGGGCCGGTGGGGCATTTTTGCCCCACCGGCCCCTATTCCAGCGCTATACCAGCCCCATCCCAACGCTATTCCGGCTTGGTTTCTACTGTGGGAGTCTTGTCCGCCGCGACTGGAGTGCGCGCGGTGTCCATGCTCAGGCAGTGTTTAGGACAGCTTTCGATGCACTCGCCGCACACCACACAGGCATACGGGTCGATCGACCACGTTCCGCCCTTGCGATCGACCGCGAGTGCGCCCGCCGGGCAGCGGCGCGCGCACATGCCACAGCAGATGCACACGTTCATGTCGTTAACGATATGCCCGCGCAGGCGCTCGGGTGCCGCGAGCTTCTCCTGCGGATAGCACACCGTTACCGGCTGCTTGACCATAGAGCCCAAGGCCGTCTTGGCAAATGTCAGTAAACTCATGCCGCGCCTACCTTTCCGTGCAGCTAATGCAGGGGTCGATGGTCAGGATAATCATGGGCACGTTAGCAAGGAGCACGCCCTGCAGCGCATGCGTCAGACCCGCCAGGTTCTGCGACGTCGGCGTGCGCACGCGGAAACGGTCCAGGTTCTTGGTGCCGTTACCGCGCACATAGTAATATGCCTCGCCGCGCGGCTGTTCAATCACAACCTCGCCGCGCGCGCCGTCGGCCGGCGTGAGCTTGGTACGCCCGCCGATACCGTCGTGCGGAATCTTGCCGACAAGCTCCTTGATAATGTCCATGGCCTGCGTAACCTCGGCACAACGCACCTGGCAGCGGGCATAACAGTCGCCATCGGTGGCAACAATCGGCTCAAACGCAGCCAAGTCCGCATAGGCACCGTCACCGAACATGCGCACGTCATAATCCACGCCCGAGGCGCGACCGAACGGGCCGACCATCGACAGATCCAGCGCGTCCTTCTTGCTGATCACGCCCACGCTATGCAGGCGCTCGCCGCAGCTATTGTCGTCCAAAAATGTATGCACCACGGCCTCGTAGTCAGGGCGCATAGCGTCGAGCGTCTGGACAATACCCGCCAGCTCGGAATCCTCAATGTCGTGTTTAAGGCCGCCAATCTCGTTAATCGACAGAATCACGCGACCGCCGCAAGTGCTCTCAAAGATCTTGAGAATCTGCTCGCGCAGCGTCCACGAACGATAGAACAGCGCCTCAAAGCCAAAGGCATCGGCGAGCAGGCCCAGCCACAGCAGGTGCGAGTGAATGCGCGAAAGCTCATGCAGAATGGTGCGGATATACGAAGCGTTCAGGCACCTCGATGCCGAGCATGCGCTCGCAGGCGCTGGCGTAGCCACAGCTATGGCCCACGGCGCAGATGCCGCAGATGCGCTCGGCGATGTAGCCAAACTGATGCATATCGCGCTTTTCGGTGAGCTTCTCGAGTCCGCGGTGCACAAAGCCGATCTGCGGAATTGCTTCGATGACGCGGTCGTCCTCGATCACTAGGTCCAGATGAAGCGGCTCGGGCAGCACCGGGTGCTGCGGGCCAAACGGAATTACGGAGCGATGAGCCATGGACCTTACGCCTCCTTTTTCTGCTTGTCGCGGGCGGCCTTGGCGGCAAGCGCCGCGCGGACCTTGGCCGCTTTCTCGGGATCCATGGCAGCGAGCTTTGCCTCCATCTCGGCAGCCTTGAGCGCGGCCTTGGCAGCGGCATCGTCATGCTGGGCATCGGAGCCGGCAGTCGCAGCGGGCTGAGCAGCGACGCCCGCGGCATCGCCGGCGCTCGCAGCGCCTTCCCCTGCAGCAGCCGCAGCCGTGGCGGCCTTCTCGGCCGCGACCTTGCGCGCCTTGGCCTCGGCAGCCGCACGGACCTTCATGGCTTTCTCGCGCGCGGCCTTCACCTCGGGCGTGATAACGCTCATGGGCTCGGCAGTCGAGACCTGGTAGAAAAAGCCCTTAAAGTCGATCTGCATGTCGGTAATGGCAAGACCAAACAGGTCGTGGGCCTCGTTTTCAAACGGGAATACCGCCGGATAGTACGAACTGATAGACGGAATCTCCTGGTACTGATCAATTCCCTCAACCACCAGGTTTTCAATCGCATAGTTGCCGTCCTGCACAATATGCTCCTGAGCAGCACGAACGTTGATAAATGTATAGACCAGGCGATACGTGCCGTCGTCGACGTTGCGTTCGGCGTGCATCTGCACAAAGCGCGCGCCAACGCCCTTGAGCGCCTGGACATGCGACAGGAGCTCGTCGATCCCGACGATGGTATAGATAGCCTTTTGCATTACTCGGCCTCCTTTGCAGCGGCGGGCGCGGCGGACCTGGTGGACACGTTGACCTCGACGCCGTCACCGGCGACGGCCCCGGCCCCGGCCCCCGCAGCCACAAACCCGTCCTCGCCCAGCTCAACGCCACCGTCCCAAGTAGCGGCGCCGCCCACGGTAAGCGGATCGCCGCCGGCGCGCATCACGGCCTCCTTCTGGTCCAGAATGCCGCACGCCTCCACAATGGCATCGATCACCGTCTCGGGGCGAATGGCGCACCCGGGCGCGTACACATCCACGGGAATCGCGCGGTCCACGCCGCCGATCACGTTGTAGGCATCGCGGAACACGCCACCCGAGCACGCGCAGATGCCGCACGCCACCACGCACTTAGGCTCGAGCATCTGGTTGTAGATCTGGCGCACGACGGGCAGGTTCTGGGCATTGACCGACCCCGTCACCAAAAAGATATCCGCATGCTTGGGGTTGCCGGTGTTGACCACGCCAAAGCGCTCCGCATCGAACAGCGGCGTGAGCGAGGCCAGCACCTCGATATCGCATCCGTTGCAGCTCGAACCGTCGTAATGAATAACCCACGGCGAGCGCGACATTTTATGATCCATGGATGCCGCCTCCTAAATAAACACGTCGACGAGGATGGGCATAAGGTTGAGCAGGCCAAACACCAGCGCCACGCCCCATCCGAGCCTAAAGCAGCTGCGCCAAGTGCTGCGTGCAAAGGTGTTGTCGATCAGGACCTCGACAAAATACGTCGCGGCCATCACGACCAGGGCTACAACCCAGCTCACGGGGTTGTCCCAAGCAAAGAACATGCCCGCCCACATCAAAAACAGCACGGTCTCGCACCAGTGCATAAGGGTCATCTTGGCCAGCGTGCCGCCGCTCATCTCGGTGGCGCCGCCCTGGACGATCTCCTGATGCGCGTGATGCGAGTACGAAAGGTCAAACGGCGACTTGCGCAGCTTGATGGTAAGCACCGCGAGCAGCGCCAGGAAAATGGGCGCGCTGTACACGATGATGGGGGCCGACTGCCCCGTCACGGCGATGGAATCGAAGCTGTCGGTGGCAAGGTACAGGCCCACGCTCATCAGCAGAACGGCGGGCTCGTAACTCATGACCTGCAGCAGCTCGCGGTCGGCGCCAACCTGGGCAAACGGGCTTTGCGTCGAGGCGGACGCCAACACCACAAAGATCGCGGCGAGCGTCACCATAAAAGCGCACAGTAGCGTGTTAGAGCCCGACACAAAGATGCCGCCGCCCACGACGGTAAAGATGAGCGCGCACGCCATATAGGTATCGTCCATGGTGTTTACGCTGGCAGGGGCTTTGCGCAGCAGCTTGGCAACGTCGTAGAAAGGCTGGAGCAGGCGCGGGCCCACGCGGCCCTGCATACGGGCCGAAAGTTTGCGGTCAACGCCGTCGATCAAACCGCCCACAAGCGGCGCAATCAAGGCAAACGCCACGGTGCCTATAAAGATGCCCACGACGCCCGAACCTTCAAAATACTTGCCGCGCAACACCGAGGGCGCGCTCATGGCAAGCCTCTCGGGCCCAATCCATGCGCAGCACAGCAGCGCACACAAGATAATGCTGCAGCACCCGACGCTGCCCGCGGGGCCGATACGCTTCTCGCCAAGGGCGTCCTCCGAGTACCAATTGCGCTTTTCGGCCTTCACCTCGTGCCCCATCGAGCCGCGGAAATGGCGATATTTGTCGGTTCCCACACCCGAAAGGTACACGTTGACGCGCGGCTTGTTGCTCACGCGGAATGAAGTCAGCAGCACCACGGCGATAAACGCCACGATAACCACCATCAGATACATGGCGTCTTTGCCAATAACGTATGGCACGCGGCCAAACACCATGGCCAAGTAAGGCGACACCAAACCGCTCGAGATGAGCGGGAACGCCACGCAGCACAGAATCAGCAGCGCGGCGATGGTGTTGAGCGCCATCCATTCGGTCTTATGGACATTGACCTCAACGTTTTGAGCCGTGGGGTCGACGCCCGAAAGCTTGGCAAGCCACTTGCCCCAGAAGAAGAACGTCGCGGCAGAGCCAAAGGCAAGCACCATGATCATGAGCACGTTGCCGGTCTGCGCAAACGCCACCAGGGCGCCCCACTTGGACACGAGCATGCCAAACGGCGCCACGAACATGCCCATGATGCCCAGCATCATCAGGCGCGTCAGGTGCGGCATGCGGCTGAACATACCGTCCATGTCCTCGATATTGCGGCTGCCGATATGATGCTCGGCCGTGCCCACGCACAGGAACAGCAACGACTTTGCCACCGTGTGGAACAGGATCAGGAAGATGGCCGCCCAGACGGCCTCGGGCGCGCCGACACCCAAGCAGGCACTGATGAGGCCCAGGTTGGAAATGGTGGAGAACGCGAGCACGCGCTTGGCATTGCTCTGCGAGATGGCCATGAGGGCAGCGAGCAAAAACGTGATGGCACCCACACTCGTAACCATAAAGCCGGTCACGGGATAGATGGCATAGAGCGGGCTCAGCTTGACCATTAAGAACACGCCAGCTTTGACCATGGTTGACGAGTGCAGCAGGGCGCTCGTGGGCGTGGGGGCAACCATGGCGCCCAACAGCCAAGTGTGGAACGGCATCTGTGCGGCCTTGGTGAGTGCGGCGAGCGACAGCAGGATGACCGGCATCACCAGTAGCGCGGATTGCACGGTTCCGGCGCCGGAAAGCTCGATCATGCCTGAGATGGTCAACGGCATACCGTTAACGTGCAGGAACATGAGTCCGGCCAAAAACGCGATGCCGCCCAGCATGTTAAGGATGATCTGGGTGAAGGCGTTCTTGATGGCCTCGGGCGTGCGCGTGTAGCTAATCATGAGGAACGAGCACACGGTGGTGATTTCCCAGCCACAGAACAGCCACTCAAGGTTATCGCTCGTCACGATGACGAACATGGCCGAGAGGAACAGGAACATAAGCGCCAGGAACTGCGGGCGACGGTCGGGCGCGGTCTGCCCGCGCAGCGCGGCCTCGTGCTCGTCATGGGCCTGGAAGTCCTTCATGTAGCCCAGGGCATACACGCAGATAAGGCTGCCGACGATGCCGACGGCGAGGACCATGATCACACTCATGTAATCCAGGTAGAGCGGCGTTGCGGTGACGGCTTCGGCCGCGGGCAGCGTCATGGCTGCAAAGGCGAGCGAGCCCACCAGCTGGACTATGCCGAGCACCGTGGTGAGCGCGTTCCTATATTTGTACGCGTTGTACAGGATGACGGCGCACAGGATGACATCGATGGCGGAGCTGATGATCGAGAGTGCATGCGAGGTGCCGGGGGCGACCTCAAAGCTCTGCGGACCCGCGCCAAAAAACATGACGGCGACTACAACTGTCACCGCCATAATAATGCCGGAACCTATGAGCCCCACCGCATCGCGGGCGCGGTCACCGCGTGCGAGCAGCATGCCCAGCGCCGGTACCAGCGGAAACAGGGTAAGGAAATACAGTAGCGTCATACCATCACTCCCCCATGCAAAAACGCTGCAATTGTTTAACGTTATAGCTCAATTGAGGAGCAGCGGCGGCAGGTTTTCGGTCAACTGGGGAGTTTTAGGCGTACGAGGCAAGGAGCCTGTCCGCATTGGAGTAGAGGGGCGGCAAGAAAAATGCGCCCCTGTGGGCGCACCATCCCGTTTGCTATTCCGCCTTTTTAACGCGTGGCTTGCGACCGCGCGGCTTATCGACCAGTGCGGACTCACCGCTCTCGCGGTACTGACGGCACCAAGCCTTGACCGAAGACTCGCTAGGAATCTTGTGCTTGATCATGGCCTCGCGAACCGTCAAGCCGTTTTCCAGACGGTCCTTAACCACAGCGAGCTTTACGTCATACAAATAGGTGTGATGATGCGAACCGGCGTTGAGAACGGCGTCGGCACCGCCCACGGCATACGCGCGGGCCCACTGACGAGCCGTGGCCTGGGGAATGCCAAGCTCCGCGGCGAGGGCGCGATGACCGACCCCCTCTTGGAGGATCTCGACGGCGCGCTGCCTAACCTCGGGCGCATGCGTGCGAGTCCTAGTTGCTTCCGACATACCTGCCACTTCTTAGCCTTAACCGTTAATCTGCTTTCTTACGTGCAAGTTAGATAGTAGCATTTTACTGTTTGCTCAAAGCAGTTAATTAAAATAGACGCGGCGTTATCTGGGCATTTGGCACCAAATTACGACATTTCTTTATCGATTATTTACGCTGGTAGCTGACTCGCAGCTAATCGTCATTCGCTTGTCAACAAAATTGGCATCTCTTTATGTCCTTTGGTATAGAGAATATAGTTATTAACCCCTCCCCCAATAATTTTGAGTGATCTGCAAGGCAGTAGACGTCCTCACTCCTCATGATTACCGCGCATTGCCATCCACCGGAGCAAAACAAAAAGGGCGGGACCTACTGCGCTTGCAGGCCCCGCACCGGTTGACGCCCGACAGGACACAGCCGGGCGAGACGGATCCGTGCTACCGCCCCGCCCGGCCGCGATGTTCAACTACAGCTCGTTGGCCGCGTGGTATGCCGTGCGAATGGCGCTCGCAATGTCGGCGGTGCGCTCGCCCGAGCAGTCACCCACGCAGGTCACGGGCACCGTCACGCCGTCCAGGTCAAACGCGTTGGCCTTGGAGCCCACGGCCATCACCACGTAATCGCAAGCGATCTTCACCGGCTCCTCGGCGCCGTCCTCGGTGGTGCGAACAGCCTCCACGCCCTCGTCGGTAATGGCGGTCAGGCGGGTCTTCACGTGCTGCTCCACGTTGTGCTCGGCAAAGTCGCTCATGATCAGCGGCAGAATGGTCTCGGACTCGCCCGCGGCAATCTTGTCGAGCATCTCCACGATCGCCACCTCGCAGCCGTGCTGCAGCAGGTACTCGGCAGTCTCGGTGCCCACCAGGCCGCCGCCAATGACGGCGACGCGGCCGCTGAGCTCCACCTTGCCGGCCAGCACGTCCCAGCTCGAGACGACCTTCTCCGAGTCGGCACCCGGAACGGGGATGACCACGTCGTGCGCGCCCACGGCCACAATCGCGGCGTCGGCGGCGTTGAGGTCCTCTGCCGTAGCGACGTGGCTGAGCTCAACCTTCACGCCCAGGCCAGGCAGAATCTTCTCGTAGTACTCGACCGAGCGCATGATCTCGTCCTTGCGCGGAGGCGCGGCCGCCAGCACAATCTGGCCGCCCAGATGATCGCTCGCCTCGTAGATGGTCACGTCGTAGCCGCGCTTGGCCGCCACGCGTGCGGCCTCCAGGCCGGCGATGCCGCCGCCCACCACGGCGATCTTCTTGTCGCCCTCGCCCGGCTTGATGGCGATGGTCGCCTCGTCACCGTTCTCGGCGTTGAGCACGCACGAGATGTACTTGCGGTTTTGAATCGCATCGACGCAGCCCTTGTTGCAGTTGAGGCACTCGCGGATGGGCTCGCCCGTGGCGGCCTTCAGCGCAATGTCGGGGTCGCACATGAGCGAGCGGCCGTAGGCGATGATGTCGGCGGCGCCGTCTTCCAGAATCTTCTCGCCGGCCTCGACCGAAACCACGCGGCCCACGGTTGCCACCGGCACGGAGACCAGGGCCTTGACGCGCTCGGCCACGGGCAGCGTCCAGTTGTAGGGCATGGCGCCCATGGGCGGAATGGTGTCGCCCATGTTGCCGGTGTGGTTTGCCTGCGCGACCTGGATCATGTCGATGCCCGCGCCCTCGAGCAGCTTGGCAAACTCGCAGGCCTCGTCGGGCTGCAGGCCACCCTTGCCGCGCGGCGTGCCGTCGGGGTTCTCCATGATCACGGGGAGCTTGTACTCCACCATCAGCTGCGGCGCGGCTTCCTTAATGGCAGCGACGACCTCCAGCGCGTAGCGAACGCGGTTCTCGAACGAACCACCGTACTCGTCGGTGCGCTGGTTGAGGATGGCCGAGCACAGCGAACCCACCAAGCGGTCGCCGTGGACCTCGATGGCGTCGATGCCGGCCTGCTGCGCGCGAGCGGCCGAGGCAGCGATGGCCTCCTTAATCTGGGTGAACTGCTCTACGCTCGCCTCGTTCACAAAGTGCTGCATGTCGTGATGCAGCTTGGCGTAGGCCTGGTTGCGGATCTCGTTGGACTCGGCCATCTTGGCGGCAAAGGTCTCCTCGTCGCCGGCGGCCTTGGCCTCCTGCGCGGCCTTGGCGGCAGCCATGGATCCCATGACCATGCGGCCGACACCGGGCACGTCGTACTCGGGGTGAAACAGCTGCAGCGCGACCTTGGCGCCGTGTTTGTGGACGGCGTCGGCCAGGGCCTTAAATGTGGGGATCTGAGCGTCGGTCGCCAGCTTGGGCGTGGGGCTTGCGGTCATGACGGGAGCGACGTCGCCGATGACGATGTAGCTCACGCCGCCACGAGCCAGGCGCTCGTAAAAAGCCAGGCTGCGCTCGCCAATGGAACCGTCGCGCTCCTCGTAGCCGGTGGTCAGCGGCGGGAACATAATGCGGTTCTTGAGCTCAAGGGGGCCAACCGTAATGGGCTGGAGCAGCTTGGATGCAGGTGTGGTCATGGACATTCCTCTCTTGTAGGCGCGGCGGCGATGGTGCCGTGTAATTGTCTAGAGGATATGGCATGGGGGTACAGCGGCACAACGAAAATCGGCGAATATCAGGTGGCGGCAGGTGGATGGGGCGAG
>URYU01000018.1 GCA_900552155.1 uncultured Collinsella sp. | reverse complement strand
AGAGGGCCCCGAGCGCGAGCTCAAGGCCAAGTACCCGGATGCCGAGTACGTCGATGCCCTGGTCAACCTCATCATGCCCGGACTCATCAACTGCCACACCCACATCTACTCGGGTCTGGCCCGCGGCCTTGCCATTAAGGGCTGCAACCCCACCAACTTCCTGGAGAATCTTGAGCAGCAGTGGTGGAAGATCGACGACAACCTGACGCTCGACGGCACCAAGGCCAGCGCCTATGCCACGATTTTGGACTCCATCCGTGATGGCGTCACCACGATCTTCGATCACCATGCGAGCTTCTGCGAGATCCCGGGAAGCCTCTTTACCATTAAGGATGCAGCTCAGGAGCTGGGCATGCGTTCGTGCCTGTGCTACGAGGTCTCCGATCGCCGCGGCCAGGAAAAGTGCGACCAGGCCATTGCCGAGAACGCCGAATTTGCCCAGTGGGCCGCCAAGGAGCGTCGCGATAACGACAACCACATGATCGCCGCCATGTTTGGCGGACATGCTACCTTTACGCTTTCGGACGAGACCATGGATAAGATGGCCGAGGCCAACAACGGCCTGACCGGCTTCCACATCCATGTGTGCGAGGGCATGAACGACGTGTGGGATTCCCGCCTCAACCGCGGTGGTATCAGCCCCGTCGAGCGCCTGCTGCAGCACAACCTGCTGGGTCCCGACACCATGCTCGGTCACTGCATCCACGTGACGCCTGCCGAGATGGATATCGTCAAGGAGTCCGGCACTTGGCTGGTCAACAACCCCGAATCCAATATGGGCAACGCCGTGGGCTGCGCCCCCGTGCTCGAGTTCTTCCGTCGTGGCATCCCCGTGTGCATGGGCACCGACGCCTACACCCACGATATGCTCGAGAGCCTTAAGGTCTTCCTGATCATTCAGCGTCACAACGCCGCCATGCCCAACGTGGGCTGGTGTGAGGCCATGACCATGCTGTTCGAGAACAACGCCAAGATGGCGAGCAAGTACTTCGATCGCAAGCTCGGTGTGCTCGAGGCCGGCGCTGCCGCCGACGTTATCGTTATGGACTACAAGCCCTTTACGCCGCTGAGCGAGGAGAATATCGACGGCCACATGCTCTTTGGCATGATGGGCAAAAACTGCCGCACCACCATCATCAACGGCCGCGTCCTGTACAAGGATCGCGAGTTCGTTGGCATTGATGAGGACAAGATCAACGCGTGGACCATGGCCGAGTCCAAGAAGCTCTGGAGCACGCTCAACGATCGCACCTACTAATTCACAAGTAGATTCGCGCGCGTCGGATGTTTCGCCACATCCGGCGCGCGTATAGGCGGCCTCCGCGGGGGCGCCGGCGCTGTGCTAGCGCTACACCGTATTTGCGCCCGCCGCGCGGTCTCGCCGGGCGTTACAGAGAGGAGCTCATTATGAGCGACATCATGAGGCCGATCCCGTTTTCGCAGCTGATGAACTGGATCATCGAGGAGCACAAGACCCAGGACGCCATCTTTGGCGTGCGCAAGATGGTCACGACCAACCAGGAGGGCGCGCTTCCCATTTTTGACGAGCGCATCGAGACTCCGTTTGGCCCGGCCGCCGGCCCCAATACGCAGCTTGCCCAAAACATCGTGGCATCCTACGTGGCCGGTTCCCGCTTCTTTGAGCTCAAGACCGTCCAGGTTATGGACGGCGAGGAGCTCTCCAAGTGTGTGAACAAGCCCTGCATCGTGGCGCAGGACGAGTGCTACAACTGTGAGTGGTCGACCGAGCTCGAGGTTCCGCAGGCCTTTGCCGAGTACGTGAAGGCATGGTTCGCCTGCCACCTCATCGCTCGCGAGTACGGCCTGGGAAGCCCGGACGGTTTTGTCTTCAACATGTCCGTGGGTTATGACCTGGAGGGCATCAAGAGCCCCAAGGTCGACGCCTACATCGAGGGTATGAAGGACGCCAGCGGCTCCGACGTCTGGAACGAGTGCCGTACGTGGGCGCTCGCCAACCTAGACAAGTTTGAGCATGTTGACGCCGCAATTGTCGAGTCCATCCCGGCACGCGTCTCCAACTCCATCACCGAGTCTACCCTGCACGGCTGCCCGCCGGCCGAGATCGAGCGCATCGCGACCTATCTGATCACCGAGAAGGGCCTCAACACCTACATCAAGTGCAACCCCACGCTGCTGGGCTATGAGTTTGCCCGCCAGCGCCTCAACGAGCTGGGCTTTGACTACATCGTCTTCGATGACACGCACTTCCGCGAGGATCTGCAGTGGGCCGATGCCGTGCCTATGTTCGAGCGCCTGATTGCCCTGTGCGCCGAGCGCGGCCTGGAGTTTGGCGTCAAGCTGACCAACACGTTCCCCGTCGACGTGACGAGGAACGAGCTGCCCTCCACCGAGATGTACATGTCCGGCCGTTCGCTGTTCTCACTGACCATTGAGGCTGCCCGCCGCATTACCGAGCAGTTCGATGGCAAACTGCGCATCAGCTACTCCGGTGGCGCCACGGTCTACAACATCCGCGCCCTGTACGATGCCGGCATTTGGCCCGTTACCCTGGCGACCGACGTGCTCAAGCCCGGTGGCTACGAGCGCTTTAGCCAGATGGCCGGTGAGTTTGGCGAGCTGGACGGCAAGCCGTTTGAGGGCGGCTCTCTCGAGGCCGTGACTGCGATCCAGGCCGACTCGCTCACCAACCCGCTCTACAAGAAGCCGCTGCGTCCGCTGCCCGACCGCAAGGTTGCCGGCAAGAGCCCGCTTTCCGACTGCTTTACCGCGCCGTGCCGCACGAGCTGCCCCATCCAGCAGGATATTCCCGCCTACCTGGCGGCTGATGACGAGGGCCGCTTCGAGGACGCGCTCAACATCATCATCGAGCGCAACGCCCTGCCGTTTATCACCGGCACCATCTGCCCGCATCCCTGCGGCCGCGCTTGCGAGCGTGCGTTCTACGAGCCCGAGGGTGCCCAGATTCGCGCCAGCAAGCTCAAGGCTGCCCGCGAGGCCATGACCGCCGAGCTGCCCAAGCTGCGCGCCCAGGCCATTGCCTACGACGTCGAGCACAACGTTGCCGTTATCGGTGGCGGCCCGGCCGGTCTGGCGACGGCGTTCTTCCTGACGCGTGCCGGCGTGCCCGTCACTATCTTTGAGGCCCGCGATTCGCTCGGCGGCGTGGTCCGCCACGTGATCCCCGAGTTCCGTATTGCGAGCGACGATATCTCCCACGATGCCGAGCTCTGCCTGGCCTTTGGCGCCAAGGTGCAGCTCAACGCTCGCGTGGATTCCATTGAAGAGCTCAAGGCCCAGGGCTTTACCGACGTGGTCGTGGCCACCGGTGCCTGGATGCCCGGCTCTGCGGGCTTGGGCGAGGGTGCCGAGCTCGACGTGCTGGAGTTCCTCGAGACCGCCAAGAAGGGCGAGAAGCTCGAGCTGGGCGAGGACGTCGTGGTCATCGGCGCCGGTAACACCGCCATGGATGCTGCCCGCGTGGCCAAGCGCCTGGCTGGTGTGAAGAACGTGCGCCTGGTGTATCGCCGCACCAAGAAGCAGATGCCCGCCGACGAGGAAGAGCTTGATCTTGCTCTTGCCGACGGCGTTGAGTTCTGCGAGCTGCTGGCGCCCAAGGCACTCAACGGCGCCGTGCTGACCTGCGACGTTATGGAGCTTGGCGAGCCGGATGCAAGCGGCCGTCGCAGCCCCGTCGCCACGGGCGAGACCGTCGAGCTTCCCGCCACCACGGTGATCTGCGCCGTGGGCGAGGGCATCGATGCCAGCCTGTACGATGCTGTGGGCGTCGAGCACGACCGTCGCGGCCGCCTTGCCGCCACCTCCACCGGCGTCGAGGGCGTCTGGGCTGCAGGCGATTGCCGTCGCGGTCCGGCCACCGTGGTCGAGGCTATTGCCGACGCCGCCGAAGTCGCCCGCGCCATCGCCGGCGTGGACTTTAACAAGTACGCCGACTGCAACGAGCAGGCCGGTCGCGAGGACACCTGCTACGAGCGCAAGGGGTCGCTGTGCCGCGACAAGCGCAACTGCACCAAGACCCGCTGCCTGGGCTGCGGCTCGGTGTGCGAGGTCTGCTGCGACGTGTGCCCCAACCGCGCCAACGTGGCAATTAAGGTGCCGGGCCTGGCCAAGCATCAGGTCGTCCATGTCGACGGCATGTGCAACGAGTGCGGCAACTGCGCCGTGTTCTGCCCTTACCAGGAGGGTCGTCCCTACAAGGACAAGCTCACCCTGTTCTGGAGCGAGGAGGACATGGAGAACTCCGAGAACGAGGGCTTCCTGGCCGTGGACGAGGACCACTTTAAGGTTCGCGTCGCCGGCACGGTCCGCACCGTCTCGGTCGATGCCGTCAACACCGGTCTTCCCGAGGCCGTCCGCCTGACCATCAGGGCTGTGCGCGACAACTATTCGTACCTTCTTAAGAAATAGGCGAGTCTCTTATGGCCAAATCCATTCAACATAACGTGGCCTACGTTGCCTGCGGAAGCGGTTGCGCCTCCGCAGGCGGCGATGCCCGCTGCAGCGAAGGCTGCATTGGCTGTGGCGCCTGCGTCACGGCCTGCCCCCACGGCGCCATTGCGCTGGTCGATGGCATCGCCCGCGTGGACCGCTCCAAGTGCACGGGCTGTGGCCTGTGCGGCGTGGCGTGCCCGCAGCGCGTGATTGCCTTCGTCCCCGGCTACCAGAACATTCTGGTGCGCTGCAACAACACCGATAAGGGCGCTATTGCGCGCAAGATCTGCGACACGAGCTGCATCGGTTGCGGCATGTGCGCCAAAAAGTGCCCTGCCGGCGCTATCCGCATCGAGGACAACTGCGCCCATATCGACGGCACGGACTGTCTGTCGTGCGGCATGTGCGCCGTCGTCTGTCCGCATGGCGCCATCCACGATCGCACCGGCATTGCCGCCGGCGTGTAGAAGGGAATCACCATGGCACAGGAATTCACTTTTACCGTTAACGGCGTCGAGCGCACGACGACGGAGAATAAACCGCTGCTGCGCTACCTGCGCGACGACCTGCATATCCATTCCGCCAAGGACGGCTGCTCCGAAGGTGCTTGCGGTACCTGCACCATCCATGTGGACGGTGCGGCCGTCAAGGCGTGCGTGCTGACCACCGCTCTTGCCGCCGGTCGTAACATCGTGACCGTCGAGGGCCTGCCCGAGGACGTGCGCGAGGCCTTTGTGTACGCCTTTGGCGCCGTGGGTGCCGTACAGTGCGGCTTTTGCATTCCCGGCATGGTCATGGCGGGTGCAGCGCTCATCGCCGAGGACCCCGAGCCCACCGAGGAGCAGATCAAGTACGCCATTCGCGGTAACGTCTGCCGCTGCACCGGCTACAAAAAGATTATCGAGGGCATCTCGCTGGCCGCTGCGGTGCTCCGCGGCGAAAAGCAGATCGACGAGGACCTGGAGCGCGGCGATGACTACGGCGTGGGCAAGCGCGCTTTCCGTATCGACGTGCGCAAGAAGGTGCTCGGTGAGGGCAAGTACCCCGACGACATCGACGGGCTCGATCAACCGGGCCTGACCTATGCCAGCGCCGTGCGCTCCAAGTATCCGCGCGCCCGTGTGCTCTCCATCGACACCTCCAAGGCCGAGGCCCTGCCCGGCGTGGTGGGCATCCTGCGCGCCGAGGACGTGCCGGTCAACCAGGTCGGCCACCTTATCCAGGACTGGGACGTCATGATCGCCCAGGGCGATATCACCCGCTGCGTGGGCGATGCCATCGTGCTGGTGGTCGCCGAGGACGAGGCGACGCTCGAGAAGGCCAAGAAGCTCGTAAAGATTGACTACGAGCCGCTGGAGCCCGTGCGCAACATTGTCGAGGCCAAGGCTGCCGACGCCCCGCGCCTGCACGACAGCTTCTTTGCCTTTGGCAACACGGTGGAGCTCAAGGACAACGTGTGCCAGAGCCGTCACGTGACGCGCGGCGACGCCGCCAAGGCGCTGGCAGAAAGCGCGTTTACCGTGACGCAGCGCTTTACCACGCCCTTTACCGAGCATGCCTTCTTGGAGCCCGAGTGCGCCGTCGCCTTCCCGTACAAGAACGGCGTCAAGGTGCAGTCGACCGACCAGGGTGCCTACGACACGCGCAAAGAGTGTGCCCACATGTTTGGCTGGGACAACGAGCCCGAGCGCGTGGTCGTCGAGACCATGCTTGTGGGCGGCGGCTTTGGCGGCAAGGAGGACGTGTCCATCCAGCACCTGGCCGCGCTCGCCGCATATAAGTTCCAGCGTCCCGTGAAGTGCAAACTCACGCGCGCCGAGTCGCTCGCGTTCCATCCCAAGCGCCACGCCATGGACGGCACCTTTACGCTGGGCTGCGACGCCGAGGGCAACTTTACCGGTCTGGACTGCGAGATCAACTTTGACACCGGCGCCTACGCGTCGCTGTGCGGCCCGGTGCTCGAGCGTGCCTGCACGCATGCCGTCGGCCCCTACAAGTACCAGAACACCGACATTCGCGGCTTTGGCTACTACACCAACAACCCGCCCGCCGGCGCGTACCGCGGCTTTGGCGTTTGCCAGTCCGAGTTTGCGCTCGAGAGCCTGATCGACCTGCTGGCAGAGAAGGTCGGCCTGGATCCGTGGGAGATTCGTTACCGAAACGCTATCGAGCCGGGCGAGGTTTTGCCCAACGGCCAAATTGCCGATTGCTCCACGGCGCTGAAGGAGACGCTGCTCGAGGTCAAGGATGCCTACTATGCGCATCCCGGACACGCCGGCATTGCCTGCGCCATGAAGAACGCCGGCGTGGGCGTGGGCCTGCCCGATGCCGGCCGCTGCAAGATTCGCATCGAGGACGGCGTGGCTGTGGTCTATGCCGCCACGTCCGACATCGGCCAGGGCTGCAACACCGTCTTTTTGCAGGACGTTGCCGAGGCATGCGGCCTGCCGCTTCGCTGCATTGCCAACGGCGAGTGCTCCACCGAGAACGCTCCCGACTCCGGCACCACGTCTGGTTCGCGTCAGACGGTCGTGACCGGCGAGGCCGTGCGCGGTGCCGCCTTCCTGCTGCGCGATGCCATGCTTGACATCGAGGCCGGCAAGCCTGCGCCTACCGCCCCGGTGAGCGCGCATGGCGACGGCGGCAAGATCGAGTACGACGACGGTCGCGCCTATCAGCTGCGCACACAGGAACTCGTCGCCGGCCAGGGTATGCATCGTCAGGATCCCGCGGCAGCCATCAAGGCGCTCGAGGGATGTGAGTTTGGCTACGTGTACCTGGAGCCGACCGACAAGCTGGGTGCGGATGTTCCCAATCCCAAGAGCCACATCTGCTACGGCTTTGCCACGCATGTGGTCATTTTGGATGATGACGGCCGCGTGAGCGAGGTCTATGCCGCGCACGATTCCGGCAAGGTGGTCAACCCCATCTCCATCCAGGGTCAGATCGAAGGCGGCGTGCTCATGGGTATGGGCTATGCGCTTACCGAGGACTGGCCGCTCAAGGACTGCGTGCCCCAGGCAAGGTACGGCACGCTCGGGTTGTTCCGCGCGCCCGAGATTCCGGATATCCACGCCATCTACGTGGAGAAGGACGAACTGCTGCCCGTGGCATACGGCGGCAAGGGCATCGGCGAGATCGCAACGATTCCCACGGCGCCCGCCGTGCAGAACGCCTATCGCGCATTCGACGGCAAGCTGCGTCCGGATCTGCCCATGGTGGATACGCCGTACAGCCGCGCCCGTCGCCGCGGGTAGGGTAGAGCGTGGACGGCCATTGTTGACGAGCTGTTCGCGCTCAACATCAACTGTATATGCTGCGCCTTTGGCCCCAGCTCCATCGCGAGCCGGGGCCTTTTGTTTGGAGCGCCTCCGCATGCGGAAACTGTGTCCCGGAATTCGGCTCCAGAATGGGATGCACTTTCCGGTTGAAGCCTCAAGCGGAAACTGCGTCCCGGAATCGTGCCTCAGAATGGGATGTGTTTTCCGCTGGCCGGCCGTTTGGAAAGTGCATCCCAGTTTGAGCGTTTATTCCGGGATGCGGTTTCCGCTGAAGGACTCAACCGGAAAGCCTGTCCCGTTCCGAGGCTGGATTCCGGGACACGCTTTCCGCTAGGCCCGCCATACGGAAAGTGCATCCCGTTTTGAGTGTCCGAACTGGGACGCGCTTTCCGCCAGCGTGGCCGTTGGGAAAATGCGGCCCAGATAGGGGGGGATGCGATTCGGCGATGCGTGGCCTAGCAGCTCCTACAGGTCCACCTCGTTGAGCCACGTCGGCAGCGCGGTCTGCCGGATGCCTGCCGTCTGCAGCTTTTTGGCGAGCATTCCTGCCGAGCGGACCTCGTTCATGGTAAAGCGCAGCAGAGGGTGACCGTAGAGCGATAGGTGCGCTTCGCGCTGTCGTTCGGCAACGAGCGCCTCGGCGGTGGTGCGTCCGGCCAGCATGGTCTGGTCGGTATATTTGATGAGCCCGTCGAGCTCGCCCAGCGTGAGTTCCCGCGCCTGGCGCTCCCAGGCAAAGTCCGTTCGTATGGGCTTGGCCGAATCGAAGGGGTCCGTCAACTCGTATTGAAGCCAGTCGGGCGCAAAGCCCGTCTCGATCATGACGGCTCGGGCGACCGATTCCCCGCCGCTCTCGGCGCGGGCGTCGGCATATCGAAGCGTTGTGAGAGCCGTACGAATCGCGCGACCATTGCGGGCAGTCGCTCGTTGCTCAACGGCCTCCATCAGCTGTTCCCGCGCAAGGCCGAGCTTTGAGATCGCCGAATCGGCAATGGGCATGCCGTCGACAAAACCAGTTTGCAGCAGGCAATCTGTGGCCGTTTGGATGGGCGGCGTTACCGATATGCCGGCTCTGCGTATTGCTCCGGCCGGCTCAATCTGGTGTCGCTGAATATGTGCGCCCGGACGAGCCGACGGCTTTGTCGAGCTGCAAACATGCACGACATTCAGGTGTCGCCACGAGACCTCGAGCCCCAGCAGGCAAGCTGCCGAAAACGAGCAGAACGTCCAATCGGGATGGATGATCGCAAGGGCGCGGATAATCTCGCAATGGCGTTGCGCTCGGTTGAGTTCATCCCAGCGCGTTTTTCGCGCAAACAACCCCGGAATGGGCGAGACAACCGTGCCGCCGGTGCGCCGAAGGAGCGCTTTTCGGATCGCCGTGCTCGGGGGAATCAGGCAGCGCCCCTCTTGTTCGGCTTGGTTCAACAGCTGGTCGATGAGTTGGTCATTGCAATGGGTCATGAGCTACCGCCTCCTTTTGGGTAGCAAAAACGTATCAGCTGGAACTTGCCGCTCAGCTGACCAAAAGCTGACCAAAATCTAACCATGCAGGTAGATGACCTGCTTTTGGCGACATATTTCTTGTTTGAATCGGTGGGTGGTAATCGGCACCCGTGAACGGTAGCTAGATATGAAGTCTTGGTAAGTTTCGAGACGTGTACTTTTTGAAAAAGAGCATTCTATCTGCTGTTTTGTGTTTCTGGATCGCATATTTGAAGGCATGTGATAAGGGCGGAGGATCGTCATCTTGTACCTGAGGAAACCGTGACCCGGAATTGCCGCTCGGAATGGGACGCGCTTTCCGGAACAGCCCTCAAGCGGAAACTGTGTCCCAGATTTCGGCCCCAGAGTGGGATACCGTTTCCGGAACGGTCCACGTGCGGTGGTGTACCGCCCCTTTCGTGTGCACCGCTTGTCGAATTACGTTATAGCTAGCTATATTATAGGAAGGTATAATATAGCTAGCTATAACGTAAAGGAAGGATGGCCCTATGTTTATCGGAAGAACAGTGGAAATGTCCGAGCTCAATCGACTGTATGGCACGGGCTCCTTTGAGATGCCTGTGATTTACGGCCGCCGTCGCGTGGGCAAAACGCGTCTTATCACAGAGTTTATCCAAGGCAAGAAGGCTATTTACTTTCAAGCTCGTCGTACCAATGCAGAGGCAAACCTGCACGGCTTTAGCCAGGCGATACTTGCAGACTCGGTTGGTGCTGCAGGCGTGTCGTTTCGTAGTTTTGACGAAGCGTTCGATGCATTGGCCACCATGGCTCGCACGGAACGTTTGATTGTCGTGATCGACGAGTATCCTTATCTCGCCCAATCGAATCCCGAGATCAGCTCGTTGCTGCAAGACAAGATCGATCACTTGTACAAAGAGACCAAGCTTATGCTTATCCTGTGCGGGTCGTCGCTTTCGTTTATGGAAGAGCAGGTGTTGGGCTACGAGAGTCCGCTATACGGTAGGCGTACGGCCCAGTTTAAGATCATGCCGCTCGATTTTATGACGACCCTCGGCCTGTGGCAGAGCATGGGTCGCGAAGACGCTGCAGTTTGCTATGGCATGACGGGTGGCATTCCTGCATATATCGAGAAAGTCGATCCTGCCGCACCGCTCAAGGACAACATCAAACGTCTTTTTCTTACTCCTACGGGCTATCTCTTTGAGGAGCCGAGTAACCTGCTATTGCAGGAGTGCCGCAATCCCGAGCAATATGATGCGATCGTGCAAGCAATTGCTCAGGGGCGCTCGAAGATCTCGGAGATTGCGAGCTCTACGGGAATCCCTGCGAGCAACGTAAAGAGCTATGTGGATAAGCTGGCGTCGCTTGGGATTGTCGAGCGCGAGCTGCCCCTAAACGAGACGAGCAATAAGCGAGCCGTGTATCTGCTGAGCGATCAGATGTTTAGGTTCTGGTACAAGTTTGTTCCGCAGAACATTGGGCTGATTCAAAACGATATGGCCGAGATGGCGTATAAGCGCATTGAGTCGCACGTATCGGATTACATGGGTACGGTCTTTGAGCTTATATGCAGGCAATATGTGTACGAACTCGCGCGCGCAGGCCGGGTCGATGTGGTTCCGGCGAGCGTCGGGCGCTGGTGGGGGACGGATAATCGCCCGCATACGCAGGAAGAAATCGACTTGATTGTTGACGATGGCGAGGGCGCTGCGCTGTTTGCGGTGTGCAAATGGCGCAATGAACCGGTGGGCGAAGACGTGCTGCAAAAGCTCGTGCACCGAAGCGAGCTCTTTAGGCGTCAGCATAAAAGCTACGTGATCTTCTCGAAGCGTGGCTTTACGCAAGGATGTCAGGAAGCTGCGGCGAGCAGGGGAGATACCAAGCTGATTTCGTTTGCCGAGATGTGTGGGCGGAGATAACCAAGCGCGCTCTGATTCGATGCTGGGAATGGGACGCGCTTTCTTTTTGCAGTCCTTGGCGGAAAGCGTGTCCCAGATTTCGGCCTCAAACTGGGATGCGTTTTCCAGCGGCTCCTCTACCGGAAACTGTGTCCCGGAATCGAGCCTCAGGGTGGGACGTGCTTTCCGGTGGAGGCGCGGGGCGGAAAGCGTGTCCCGTAATCTGAGCAATTCGGTGATCCGGGGGTTGAGTGAGCGTCGCGCCAATGATGTCAAGCGTAAAACCTACAATGAAAATGGCGTAAAAACTACATTGAGAACGGCGTAAAAACTACATTGAGAATGGCGTAATTTCGCAGGATGACGTCGCCCGCTGGGGCTGCAGGGGCGGTTGGCCTGCAAACCTTGGGCTTTCGGATGAGCTTGCGCGACAGACGGCAAGTCAGTACGCGCGCTCGAAGGCCCGCGTGCGCGTGTTCCTTTCCACTTACGGCGGCGTCGACAACAGTGTCCATTATTTCCGAGATGAGAAGGGCCTTGAGGTCGATCTGATCGTTGAGCACGACGGGCGCTGGGGAGCCATCGAGGTCAAGCTGAGTGATGCGAAAGCAGACGATGGAGCGAGAAATCTCAAGGCGCTGGAGAGGAAAGTGCTCTCCAATCCTGCCGCCCAGAATGCCGCGCCGGCGTTTTTGGCGGTCGTGGTTGGAAAGGGGAGCATTGCCTACACACGCGACGACGGCGTGGCGGTGATCCCCATGGCGGCACTTGGGGCGTAGTGGTTTTGCGGGCGTGCCGTGCTTCCTTTACCGAAAATCCATTTGGTAAACCAGATGCTCGCGGATAGAATAAAGTTGACGGCAGCCCAAGTTGTGGTTAGTTGGGTAGCGCCGTTGCTTGGTCAAGAGGTCAGTGCCTTAATGGCAGCGACTTGTTATGCTTCGAATGCTGCTTGAGTGCCTCGGAAAGTTCGATAAGCGCCGTGAAGAGCGAGACCAAAGCAACCAAGAGCTCTACGAGCTCTGATGGGCCCGGGATGACCGCTGATTCAAGTCACCGGGCCTAAATCTTTTTCATGCATTTGAATAGAGCGGGCGATTCTCTTGGGGCCGTCTGCATGGCGTGCGACCAGCGCATGGTATTGCGCCCCGCTTTCATGTCCGCACGGGCGCCTATCCTTACGGCAATGTAGCCGCCTGTGTAGCAAGCGGCAGTTGACGGAGAAAGGCCATGACCGTGTCAGCTGAAAAGACGCCGGGTATCTCGGCTATCGATACGACGAACTTTGCGCGCCAGATTGTGCTGGACTTTGAGTTTGCGCCGGTGCCAAAGCAGCGCCAGCGCCGTGGACTGCGCAATGAGATTATCGAGGTCGGTGCCGTCAAGCTCGATTACCACGGCAACGTTATGGGCGAGTTCTCGCAGTTTGTGCAGACGGAATTTACCGAAGGCGTTGCGTTCCCCGTCCGCGAGCTTACAGGGATATCGGCCGTGGACACCGCGATGGCCGATCCGCTCTATGTGGTGATCAAAAGGCTCAGCGATTGGATCGGTCGCTACTCCGCCCAGATAGTTTGCTGGAGCGGGGCGGATCGTCGACAGCTTTTGACCGAGTGCCAGGCAAAGCACATTGATCTTGCCGCATTTCCTACGGACTGGGCTGACCTGCAGGCGTTTTACACTTCGATCATGGACGTTGGCAGCCACGGGCGCGTTTCTTTGAGTGACTCGGCAACGTGGTTTGGCATCGAGTTTGACGAGTCGACGGGCCACGCCCACAGTGCTCTGGCCGATGCGCGCGTAACCGCCAAGTTGCTCAAGCAGATGATGGACGGGGACTACCACGTGAGTCCGCGTGTCCAGGAGATCCGCCAGCGGTGGGGGATGGGCGAGCGAGCTCGGATGCGCCTTTCCAAGAAGTGCCCCGAGCTGGGCGACCTGCTGCTGAAGCTGAAGGCGGAGGGGAGGTAGGCGGGTGCCCATTGGGCGCAAGCAGAAGGAATGGTTGCGGGAAGGATTCCAGAATCAGCATCAGAGGGCTGTGCTTGAGATGCTATTCAAGGACACGCTGACGCCCGCCGAGACCAGGCAGGTCAAGAGTATGGACACCGAGATGGCATCCATTGTCGAAGAACGGCTTGCTAACATGATTCGCTGGATGGGCAGGCATAGACCCGTGACGCTGTGCGCGTTATCGTTCACAATGAGGCGTACAGGCTGCCAGAGGCGAACAGTTCCGACGAGGTCCTGAGCAACTGCATCATCGAGATTATCGAGTAGTTCTACGAGAGGGATTTGGCGGCGTAGAGCAATCTAGTTTTACGCGTTTGCAGGAGGAAGCCGGTATGGCAGACGAACTTGTTTTTAGTGGCGGCGAGATAGTTTACACCATGCCTCAACTGCCCAAAGTTGCATCTGTGCCGCTGAACGGTAGCGCCGTGCTGGTTGGTTTTAAGGACGCTCCCGATGGGGAGGAGGTCCTCTTTGATTTTGACCCTCGGGCTGAAAAGGCTACGAAGCTCGACTATGAACTTGCAGCCGTTAGCGGGCTCCTCACGGGCGCGTTGAATATCCTGTGGCAGAAAGACTTCAACCTAGAGGGTGCCAAAGAGTGGGGCGACGAGAAGGTTGGCAAATTCGTTCTTACGATTGCCAAGTCTGCGGGTATGACAAAGGCGGATGCAACTCTAGAAGACGCTATTCGCTTTCTAGAGAAAGGGTTTCCTCTTGCCGCGGACAAGCTGCCTGCCGAGTTTGGCGGCGGGCTCCAACATCATCTGCGGGACTTCTCGCACCACCCGAGCTTGGTTGGCCTTGCGTGTTCGATCCTCTCGCAATTCACGTGCAAAGGCTATGGTACCGATACGGCCGGCTGGTTTGTCACCTTTGACCTGCCTGCCGCCGCCTTCGATCCCGACTGCCCTCTTATAGGCAGGAACGTTCCAGAGAAGATCGCGTTTGGCACTCTGTTCTGGGCAATGCATCTCGTGAGCGACATGGCGGGGTCTAGTTCAAACCCCGGTAAGGGGACGGGTATTCCCGGCGTTGTGCTGTCCCTGCTAAAGGAGCTCTCCTCCCTGCCTGTTTTTCAAGACATGCAGATTGCCTATAAGGGCAAGGATATTCGCATTCAGCAATGGATCTCAAAGCTGTTTAACGGAACGGCGTTCAAAACCGAGGACGGCAAGCCCATTCGCTTCGACCTTCGGACGGAAGTCGGTCTTTTCGATCAAGCTTTAAGCCAGGTGCCAGCAGTCGTGGCCAACGAGGTTATCGTTCGTTGTCTCTACATGCTTTCAAGGCTCAAGGCCGAGCTAGAACGTTGCGAAGTGAGTGATGTCTCCGGCTTGCGCAAGCTCAAGGCTTCGCATTTCATGCCCTACAACAGCAGGGCCCTCACTCGCATGGTCACGGTTTCGAGTACTTCGTTCGTTCTGGCGAATCTGGCGACGGCGGTGGTCAGGGCGGGTATCGAATACGAGGGGAACAAGGTCGTGTTCGCCCAGAAGTTCTTCTTGCGAATAAACTACGTTGGAGTTGGACGCCTTGCGTTTGCCCTCCATGCCGACTGGGGCTATATGGCGGAGGAAATGTCCGAGGCTTGGACTGAGCGTGCCAGGCGCCGCCAGGATATTTTCGATGGATTCCACTTTTATAGCCTAGATAGAGAAACGACGAGGATTGCCTTCTCGCTGAAGCTTGCCGCCATCAACTACGACTGCGGGAACGAGAAGAACGAAGTGCGCAAAGGGCAAAAGAGGAGCTGGGCCCGCGCGTGGCAGGATTCGGTCACGGATGGCCTAGGCATTGATGCAGACGGCTATTTTTTGAGCGAGGAAGATGCGTACGGAGCCCTTGAGGCTATTTCGCGGCAGCGAGGCGGCAAGGTGCGCGCTTTGCTGATCGCTCAGGAGCTGGTTGAGTTTCGCCCCTATTTCCAGATAGGAGATGAAGAGAAGAAAGAATACAAAGGTTTGAAGGGGAGCGGGGCTTGGGTTAAAGATGAATTTCCCAGGAGACAAGACGCGGTTGATTTGGACGCCATACGTTCCCTCGAGAAACGTTGCGGGACACGCTTCCGCGAGCTTTCAGGTACATTGCCAAAGCTTTTGGTGGGTGGCGTCATTGTCGTGGCGGCGGCCGTAGGCACAGGAGGAGTGGCCGCGGCATTGGCTCCGGATATTGCTGTCGGTATCTTTGGAGGCTCGTTTGTCGGCCTTCACGGGGCTGCGCGTGTCTATGCGAGCCGCGCTGCAGCTGGCGGTGGGGCCTTAGCCGCCGGCGGCATGGGCATGGCCGGTGGCACTGCTTTGATTACGGGCGGCGGCGCCGCGCTTGGTCTATTGGGTTCCGGCGGCGTTGCCTTGGCGGCATCGATGGGGGAGAACTACGCGCAGTTCGTGCTCGTCGAATGTTCGAAGCTCCTTGCTTTTCTTGATGTAGCAACTGACCGCTGCCCGCATGAAGGGGCCATTTTGGTTCGGAAAGCGGCCGAGGCCGTGCAACGCAGCATCGCTGGTGTTGAGGAAGATGTCGAGAAGGAGAATGGAAAGGGGGACCGCAGGGATAGCAGGTTGCTTAAGCAGTTGAAGAGGGGTCTTGGGTATTTGACTTCGACCCTTAAGCAGATCGAGAAGATGCAGAGGCGCCTTGGCACCGCCGGTGAGGGTGAGCCGCTCAATAGCTTGCCGGCAACAAGTGATGAATAGGTTCGGGCAGTCTGGCTGCAATTCTATACCATCAGCGCCCTCGCTCAAGCTGGCGTCATGCTTACCCATTTCTTTGTGGAACGTGATAAGTGCGTTAGCGGCTTGCTCGGTGTCTTTTGAGTTGCCGACTAGTTCTCATCGAGCTCCTTCAGGCGGGAGAGACGACGGTTCAGAATGTTATTCCCCCTTCTTACTGGCGTTTAATTACTTGTCTATCCATCTGTGCGAGACGGTAATTAGTTTTCAGTCCTTTGCTAGAATCATAGGCACATTTGTATTGCATCATGCAATCGCGGGGGTTGCCAATGAAATACGCCGAGCTTGTCGACGGAGAGGCCAAGACAAGCGAGCTCAAGAGCTTTCTTGTGGATGGCGAGAACGTTGCCGTGACCATCCGCATACCTAAAAACATGCGTGATGCGGCGAAGGACGCCGCTGCGCTTTCTGGCATCAGCTTTACCTCGCTGGTAAAGATGAGCCTCATCGAATATCTGACCAAGAAGGAGAAATAGCAGTGGCGGATAGCGACGATCTTATCAAGGCCGTTGGCGCCAATATTCAAGAGAAGGCATCTCTCATTTGGAGTGCCGCCGATACCCTGCGTGGCCCCTACAAGCCTCATGAGTACGGCCTGGTCATCCTTCCTATGCCCGTTATCAAACGCTTCCACGACTGCCTTGAGCCCACGCACGATGCCGTTCTCGCCGCAGCTGAGAAATACAAAGCCTTTTCCGTGAAGGACGGCTTTTTGCGCGATGCCTCCGGCTACCCCTTCTACAACACCTCTAAGTTCACCTTCGAGACGCTCAAGGCCGACCCGGAGAACATCGAGGACAACTTCAAGGACTACATCAACGGGTTCTCGGACAACGTGCAGGACATCTTGGCGCGCATGAAGTTCGACGACCAGCTCGAACGCCTCTCCGACCCAGACGCCCCGCTGCTCTACCAGGTCGTCTGCGACATCTGCAAGCCGCAGGCCGACATGTCGCCCGACAAGATCAAAGCTGTGGACATGGGCTACATCTTCGAGAACCTCATTCAGCGCTTCTCCGAGTCCTACGACGAGGACGCCGGCGCTCACTTCACGAGCCGCGACATCGTGTATCTCATGACCGACCTGCTCATTCAGGCGGACCCGCACGTCTTCGACGGCGACCGCATCACGAAGACCGTCTACGACCAGACCATGGGAACCTCGCAGATGCTCGGCTGCACCGAGGAGCGCCTGCGCCAGCTCGACGCCGAGGCCCGTGTAACCTGCTACGGCCAGGAGTTCAATCCCTTCACTTTCGGCATCGCGAAGGCGAGTGCGCTAATTCGTGGCGAGGACGACGCCAACATGCGCTTCGGAGATACCCTCTCCGCCGATAAGTTCGATGGCTTCAAGTTCGACTACTGCATTTCCAATCCACCCTTCGGTGACCCGTGGAATCCTCAGGCCCCCTCGGTGGAGAAGGAATTCAAGACTGCCGGCGGTGGACGCTTCCCCGTTGAGAAGCTTCCCGCCAAGGGCGATGGTCAGATGCTCTTCGTGCTCAACGGCCTGTCTAAGCTCAAGGACGACGGCGTGATGGCGATTGTCCAGGACGCGAGTCCGCTCTACAAGGGCAAGCCCGGCAGCGGCGAGGACAGCATCCGCCGATACGTGTTGGAGAACGACTGGCTCGACGCGATCGTGCAGCTGCCCTGCGACTCGTTCTACAACACCGGCATCGCCACCTACGTTTGGCTCTTCAGCAAGGCGAAGGCACCGGAGCATCGCGACCACGTGCTGCTCATCGACGCCTCCCGGTGCTTCGAGAAGCGCCGCAAGGGCATTGGCGACAAGAAGAACGACATCACCAAGTCCTGCCGCGACCTTATCGTCCAGGCGTACTCCGAGTATCGCGACGGCACTTGGACGGGCGCCGGGTCCAACGGTCGAGAGGTCTCCGTCGAGGCGCGCCTGATGGAGACGGGCGAGTTTGGCTTCAACCGCGTTGCCGTGGAGAGCCCCGTCGTCGATGAGGACGGAGAACCCGTCCTTAACAAACGCGGGAAAATGCAGGCGGACAAGGCCAAGGAGGACACCGAGGACATCCCGCTCACTCAGGACATTGACGCCTATATCGAGCGCGAGGTACGCCCGTACAACAAGTACGCCTGGGTGGACAAGAAGAAGACCAAGGTG
>URYU01000017.1 GCA_900552155.1 uncultured Collinsella sp. | reverse complement strand
CTGCTAGCCCAGAACGCCACACATCAGGACTGGTGCTCCACGACCGAACTCATGGAGAAGACCGCCAACGGCCAGGACACCATCTTTATGCACCCGCTGCCCGCCGACATCTCCGGTGTCTCCTGCGAGCACGGCGAGGTTAACGCCGACGTCTTCGACATGCACCGCGTGGGCATGTACAAGGAGGCCAGCTACAAGCCGTACGCCATCGCTGCCATGATGTTCTTGCAGAAGGTTGCCGATCCCGCCGCTACCCTCAAGGCCCTCGACGAGCGTAACACCGCCCGTTGGCTCCAGGCCTAAAGCCGGGCTGAGGTAAGCCATGTAAAGGGGGCGCTCTGCCAACCGGCGGGGTGCCCCCTTTTTGCATCGTGGGCGTGCGGGATAAGCGCTTTCGATGTGGATGCCCGCGGCGCGAGTTATGGGTACGATGGTTTCAGGGGAGGTATCACCATGAAACTTGGATGCGTCATTATGGCTTCGGGCGAGGGCAAGCGGTTTGGCTCTAACAAGATGCTTGCCGATATCTATGGCGAGCCGCTGATTGCCCGGACCATCGATTCGGTTCCCCGGGGCTTTGACGTCGTGGTTTCGACGCGGTGGCCCGAGGTCGCTCAGATTTGCGAGGACAAGCATTGCCCGTGCGTGCTGCACGATGGCGAGCTGCGCAGCGAAAGCGTCCGTGCGGGCCTTTCATGGGGAGTCGAACGCAACTGGAAAGGTTGCCTCTTTTTGCCGGGCGACCAGCCGCTCGTGAGTTCGGGTTCTTTTGAGGCTATGGTTCGTGCGTTTGACGAGTGTGGCCGCAAACATCCGGTGCGTCTTGCGTGCAACGGTGAGCCTTCGAGCCCGGTGCTCTTTCCGGCGGAACTGTTCGATGCACTTATGTGTCTTGAGGGCAAGGACGGCGGCGGTTCGATCCTCAAGGACCGTACCGACGTGGTGCTGGTCGAGGCGCGTGCCTACGAGCTGTGGGACGTCGATACCGCCAAGGGACAGCAGCGCATAACGGAGCATATCGCCGCCTGCTCGTATTTTGATCGCGTGGCCAACTGCATCAATCAATAAGGAGCAATAATGATCATCATCAAAAACGGCGCGCTCGTGACGCCCCAGGGGCTTCGCCGCGCCGATCTTGCCATGGAGGGCGATAAGATTGTGCGGATTGCCGCGGCAATCGAGCCGGGCGAGGGCGATACCGTCCAGGACGCCACCGACTGTTGGGTGTTCCCCGGCTTTATCGACGGCCACACGCACATGCAGTGCTGGACTGGCATGGATTGGACGGCCGATAGCTTTGAGACCGGTACGCGTGCGGCTGCCTGCGGCGGTACGACGACCATCGTGGACTACGCGACGGCTGATCGCGGCGTGACCATGCCCGATGCCTTGGCCGAGTGGCATCGCCGTGCCGACGGAACCTGCACGGCCAACTACGCCTTTCATATGGCACTCGCCGAGTGGAATGAACGCAACCGCGCCGATCTTTCGGCTATGCGCGAGGCGGGCGTATCGTCGTTTAAGACCTACTTTGCCTACGATCATTTGCGCCTGGACGATGCCGAGACGCTCGAGGTGCTCGAGGAGCTCAAGCGTATTGGCGGCATACTGTGCGTGCATTGCGAGAACGGTACGCTGGTGAATGAGCTGCAGAAGCGCGTGTACGAGCAGGGGATTCATGGGCCCGAGGGGCATGCGCTCAGCCGCCCGGACGTGTGTGAGGCCGAAGCCGTGAGCCGCCTGCTGTATCTGGCGCACCTGGCCGGCGACGCCCCAGTCAACGTGGTGCACCTTTCGACCAAGTTGGGGCTCGGGGCCATTCGTGCTGCCAAAGCGCGCGGGCAGAAGAATATCTATGTCGAGACCTGCCCCCAATATCTGATGCTTGACGACACCTGCTATCTGGAGCAGGGCGAGGACGGCTTTGCGGGCGCCAAGTACGTGATGAGCCCGCCGCTGCGCCATGCCGGTGACCGTGCGGCACTGCGCGAGGCGCTTGTGGCCGGCGAGATCGATACGATTGCGACCGATCATTGCAGCTTTAACCTGCACGGGCAAAAGGACCGCGGGCGCGACGATTTCCGCGCGATTCCCAACGGCGGGCCCGGCGTGGAGCATCGTCCCGTCGCGATTGCCACGAGCTTTGAGGGACAGCTGGGACCCGAGGACCTCTGCCGCTTGATGAGCGAGAACCCGGCGCGCGTGTTTGGCATGTACCCGCGCAAGGGCTGTCTTGCCGAGGGTGCCGATGCCGATGTGTGCGTGTGGGATCCTTGCGCGCGTTGGACGATCAGCGCCGCGACGCAGCATCAGGCCGTGGACTACACGCCGCTCGAGGGCTTTGAGGCACATGGCCGCGCCAAGGCCGTGTTTGTGAACGGCGTGCTGGTGGCGCGCGATGGCGAGCCCACCGGAGCCCTCCCCGTTCTCTCGCCCCCCCTCTCCCCCAAACGCTGCCGTGCCCCCCCCTCTGTTGCGGTTACATCCGCAATGTTTGCGCCTGTGGGGCGTCAAAACTGTCCTTTTTACACCGCAACTGAGGAGATGGGGCCGGCTACTTGAGGCTGCTGGCGACGACGGGGCGGTCGAGAGCTGCCTCGAAGCGGTCGGCCATCGTGGGGTCGCTGAGCGTGCCGACTTGGTTGAGCATGATGCGTGCGGTGCTGAGTCCCAGCGCCTGCATCTCGGCATTGAGCACCTGGGCGACGCGCTCGGGCGTGGCAGTGTCGGTGGGCTCGCAGCCGCAACGCTCGCAAAAGAGCTCGGGGCGGTGGACGGCTTCGTTGATGGGCTTGCCGAGCCCTGAGGCGCCGACGATCCAGACGATGTTGGCCGTGCCAGAGGGAATCACCGGCTCCCAGGCGGCGTGGGCCTTGAGCGGGAGCCGCTTGCTGCCGTCCGCCTCGGCCAGGACGTAGTCAAAGCGTTGCGCCAGCTGGTCGAGCGGCTCGGCAGGGGAGGAGAGTTTGCCCGTCTCCGGGTCCAAAACACCCGCCTGGCAGATACTTCCGCGGCTCATGCCCGCGCATGCCTCGCAGGTGCAACCGGGGACATGCGAGGCGCCCGGCTTCCAAGGCGCGGCGTCCAGGCGACGGCTCGACCCGTCCCACGGCACGCCGGCGACGGGGAACATATGCGTGGTGGTGCAGAGGAGCGCGCGGCCGCCAGCGCGCATAAGCTCAAGACCCAGCGTCTTTAGCAAGGTCGACTTGCCGCCGCTGCCGATAATCGCGGTAATGTCCGGCTCGATCCTGAGCGCCGAGGCAAGATTGCCGCTAACCGTTTCCATCTGTTCACCGCCGTATAATACTGTGATAATAAATAATCATCAGAGGAGTAGCGGTCGAACCGCATTTGCTCTGCTCAAACCGTAGCACAGGGAGGTGTCCCGGGAATGCTCGTTTATGTTCGCGGCGCCGGCGATATCGCCACGGGCGTCGCCGCTCGCTTGGTGCGCGCCGGCGTGTCGGTCGTTATGGCCGATATCGCGGTTCCCACGTGCATCCGCCGCACAATCAGTTTTTGCGAGGCTATTCGCTTGGGCGAGGTCGAGGTCGAGGGCATTCGCGCTCGCTTGGCACAGACGCCGGCCGAGGCGCTTGAGATTACCGAGGCGGGGGATGTCGCCGTGGTGGTGGACCCCCAGGCCAAGATGCTCGATGAGCTTAAACCCGCGGCTGTGGTCGACGCGATTTTGGCCAAGCGCAACCTGGGCACCACGCGCGACATGGCGCCTACCGTCATCGCCGTGGGGCCGGGCTTTACCGCGCCGGTCGATTGCGACGCCGTGGTCGAGACCATGCGCGGGCATTTCCTGGGCCGTGTCATTACCCAGGGTTCGCCCCAACCCAACACGGGCGTGCCGGGCATTATCGCTGGCTATGGCAGAGAGCGCGTTATCCACAGCCCCGCCGCCGGCGTGTTTCGGTCCGACCGCGCGATCGGCGACATCGTGAGCGCCGGAGACGTGATTGGCTACGCGGGCGATTCGCCCATGTGCACGCAGATCGATGGCTGTCTGCGCGGGCTTTTGGCGAACGGCGTGCAGGTGACTGAGGGCTTTAAATGCGCCGATGTCGATCCGCGCGGCGATGCCAGCTATATCAACTACATTTCGGACAAGGCGACGTCGGTCGGCGGCGGCGTGCTCGAGGCACTCGCTATGCTCACCGATATCTTTAGAGGATAGAAGGCGGCAATGGAAAAGCTCGATGTTGTGAATGCGGCGCTTGTCGCCCTGCGTGCTGGCGAGACGTGCGAGCTCGTGGTCGTGGCCGGCACGGCGGGGTCGTCGCCGCGCGGCGTGGGCGCCTGGATGGCCGTCTTTGCCGACGGTAGCCAGGCGGGCACCATCGGCGGCGGCAAGATCGAGCTTTTTGCGCTGGACGAGGCGCGAGAGCTGCTGGCCGCGGGGCAATCGCGTCTGGTCCGCTACACCATGGGCGGCGAGAACTCCGATACCGGTATGATCTGCGGCGGAGCCATCTGCCTGTGCTATCTGCATCTGGATGCGATCCAGGCACCGTTGTTCCAGGAAATTGCCGACGTCTTGACGTATCGACGTATCGGCGACTTCGTCATCGACTTTGAACCGTTTGTCATTCAGGCCCTGGAGGGCGATGTGGTCGAGTACCATGGCGAGGCATCGCGCCATACCATTGCCGGCTGCCCCGAGCTTTCGCTGGTGGAGGAGGGGAGTAAGGTCACCTACACCAACGCCGCCTCCGAGATTCCTCCCGCGCACATCGAGACGCTCTGCCCCGAGGGCCTGACCTACATCTTTGGCTGCGGACACGTGGGTGCCGCGACGGCGCGCGTGCTCACGGCGGCGGGCTTTGCCGTCGTGGCCGGCGACGATCGCCCCGGCACGTTGACCCCCGAATGGGTGCCCGGTGTCTACGACCGTCGCCTGGTCGACTACAAGAGCCTGAGCAAGCAGTGCCCCATCGGCCCGCGCGACCTGGTGGTCGTCGCCACGGCGGGTCACAAGTCCGATATCGACGTGGTGATTCAGGCCATGCGCGCCAAGCCTGCCTACCTGGGCTGTCTGGGTTCGCGCCGCAAGACGGCCTTTGTGCGCGCCCGCCTGGAGCAGGAGGGCTTTACGCAGGACCAGATCGATGAGCTGCACCTGCCGATTGGCGTTGCCATCGAGGCCGAGGACCCCGAGGAGATCGCCATCTCCATAGCCGCCGAGATGATCCACCTGCGCCGCACCAAGCTCGTTCCCCGTAAACGCTAATCTCATCCCCATCAATAAGTTGCGGTGAAATACGGACTGTTTAAGCCTGTTAGGCCGCCAAACAGTCCCTATTTCACCGCAACTGCTTTTTGGGATCCATTTGTGCGGGGGAGTTGTGGAGTTGTGCAGGCAGACGAGGTTTTTCTGGAAATACGCTCCCGATGCGCGTATAGTACCGATTGTTTTGTCGGCTCCTGCTGCGTCGAGTCCAAACCGCAAAATGCCATGAGCGGCGCGGATGCAGCCAGGAGGCACGAGGACAACCCATCGTGGCCACGCCCCGTGCTTAAAACCCCAAGAAGGAGTGAACAATGGCAGAAGAGAAGTATGTGCCGCGTCTGAAGACCAAGTACAACAACGAGGTCAAGCAGCAGCTTCAGGACAAGTTCCAGTACGAGAACGTCATGATGATCCCCAAGTTTGAGAAGATCGTCGTGAACATGGGTGTCGGCGAGGCCGCTACCGATTCCAAGGCCATCGACGGTGCCGTGCGCGACCTGCGCGCCATCACCGGCCAGCAGCCGATGATCACCCGTGCCCGCAAGTCCATCGCTACCTTCCGCCTGCGCGCTGGTATGCCGATCGGCTGCAAGGTTACCCTGCGTGGCGACCGTATGTGGGAGTTCTTCGATCGTCTGACCTCCGTCGCGATCCCCCGTATCCGCGACTTCCGCGGCATCTCCGCCAAGAGCTTCGACGGCCGTGGTAACTTCTCCATGGGCGTCACCGAGCAGCTCATCTTCCCCGAGATCGACTTCGATTCCGTCGATCACCAGCGTGGTATGGACATCACTTTCGTGACCACCGCCAACACCGATGAGGAGGCCAAGGCCCTTCTGGACGCCTTCGGTTTCCCGTTCAAGAAATAGGTTCACCTGCCCTATAAGCGCCGTTCCCACAAGGGGGCGGCGCTTGGGGCGAACAATACTCTATGTGAGGAGGATATAAGTGGCTAAGACATCGATGATCGTCAAGTGCAATCGCAAGCAGAAGTTCTCTACTCGTGAGTACACGCGCTGCCAGCGCTGCGGCCGTCCGCACTCTGTGTACCGCAAGTTCGGCCTGTGCCGTGTCTGCTTCCGCGAGCTTGCACTCAAGGGCGAGCTTCCCGGCGTTAAGAAGGCCAGCTGGTAAGTCACTACCAGCGTTTCAAGCATCAGTTTGGAACAGGGAAAACGCGCTAAAAAGGCTTTGCCGTTAAGGGCGGCGAAGAACCAAGAGCACGTGTTCATCAAGAACGAAGGAGAATCTGTATGAACCTTACAGACCCGATCGCAGATATGCTTACGCGCATCCGTAACGCTAACTCTGTGAACAAGGCCACGGTCTCCATGCCGAGCAGCAAGAAGCTCGTCGAGATCGCTCGTGTTCTGCACGAGGAGGGCTACATCGAGGGCTACGATGTCGAGGACACCGTTCCCCAGAAGACTCTGCACATCACGCTTAAGTATGGTCCCAAGAAGGCTAAGGTCATCAACGGCATCCGCCGCATTTCCAAGCCGGGCCTGCGTAAGTACACCGGCGTTGCCGACATGCCCCGCGTCCGCGGTGGCCTTGGTACCGCCATTATTTCCACCAGCCATGGCGTCATGACCGACCGCGATGCTCGCAAGCACAACGTCGGCGGCGAGATCATCGCTTACGTCTGGTAATTCGCTCGGTAGGTAGAAGGAAAGGAGATCACCGTGTCTCGTATCGGTAATAAGCCTGTCCAGATTCCCGCCGGAGTCGAAGTGGCAGTCAACGGCAACAATGTTGTCGTCAAGGGCCCCAAGGGCCAGCTCGAGCTCGATGTCTTTGAGAAGCTCGCTATCAACGTCGAGGACAACGTCCTCACCGTTTCCCGTCCCGACGACGAGCGTGAGACCCGTGCCCGCCACGGCCTCACCCGCGCCCTCATCCACAACATGGTTGTTGGCGTTTCCGAGGGCTTCGAGAAGAAGCTCGAGCTCGCCGGCGTCGGTTACCGCGTGCAGCAGAAGGGCAAGAACCTCGAGTTCTCCCTGGGCTTCTCGCACCCCGTGATCGTCGAGGCTCCCGAGGGCATCACCTTCGAGGTTCCCGACAACACCCACGTGAACGTCAAGGGTATCAACAAGCAGCAGGTCGGTCAGATCGCCGCTGAGATCCGCGGCCATCGTCCTCCCGAGCCTTACAAGGGCAAGGGTATCCACTACGTTGGCGAGCACATCCGCCGCAAGCTGGGTAAGGCCGCCAAGTAGTCGTAACCGACTCACTCGCATAAGACCAGCACCCCGTCAGGTGCTGGCAAGATCAACCTTTTTAGGAGTTTACGTATGAACAAGCATAAGGCGAAGCTGGAAGGCCTCAAGCGTCGTCAGCGTCGTGTTCGCGGCAAGGTCTCGGGTACCTCCGAGCGTCCGCGTCTTCGCGTGACCCGTACTAACGCCAACATCTATGCCCAGATCATCGACGACAGCAAGGGCTCCAGCCTGACGCTCGTCTCTGCCTCGACCCTCGAGGCCGAGTTCAAGGGCACCCACACCTCGAACAAGGAGGCTGCGGAGAAGGTCGGTCAGCTCGTTGGCAAGCGCGCCATCGAGGCCGGCATCACCAAGGTCGCCTTCGATCGCGGTGGCCGTATCTACCATGGCCGCGTCAAGGCCCTCGCCGACGGTGCTCGTGCCGCCGGTCTCGAGTTCTAGGAGGTATGTAGCACATGGCTCGTAATCAGAAGCAGCAGCGCGAGGCCTCCGAGTTCGAGGAGCGCGTCGTTTACATCAACCGCGTGTCGAAGACCGTCAAGGGTGGTCGTCGCATGAGCCTCGTCGCTCTCGTCGTCGTTGGTGACGGCAAGGGCAACGTCGGCGTTGGCATGGGCAAGTCCGCTGAGGTGCCCATGGCCATCTCCAAGGCGTCTCTCGATGCCAAGAAGAACATGTTCCACGTGCCGGTGACCGATCAGGGCACCATTCCGCACGAGGTTCTCGGTCACTTTGGTGCCGGCCGCATCATCATCAAGCCCGCTGTCGAGGGTACCGGCGTTATCGCCGGCGGCGCTGTGCGTCCCCTCTTTGAGCTTGCTGGCATCAAGAACGTCCTGTCCAAGTCCCTCGGTACCGACAACGGCCTCAACATCATCAAGGCTGCCGTCGAGGGCCTCAAGGAGCTCTCCAGCCCTGAGGACGTCGCGGCTCGCCGTGGCCTGACGGTCTCCGAGATGTTCGTCGGTAAGGAGAACTAAGCATGGCTGACACCATCAAGATCAAGCAGGTCCGCAGCACCAACGGTTGCAAGCAGGACCAGGTCCGTACTGTCCGTGCCCTCGGTCTCCACAGGATCCGCGAGGTTCGCGAGATTGCTGACAACGAGTCCGTCCGCGGCATGATCTTCAAGGTCAAGCACCTTGTCGAGATTGTAGAGGAGTAGCAAATGCAGCTTCACGATCTTACTCCCGCGCCCGGTTCCACCAAGAACCGCAAGCGCGTCGGCCGTGGCAATTCTTCGGGTCACGGCACCACTTCTGGCCGCGGTCAGAAGGGCCAGGGTTCCCGCTCTGGCGGCACCAAGGGTGCCGGCTTCGAGGGTGGCCAGACTCCGCTGGCCATGCGCCTGCCCAAGCTTCCGGGCTTCCGCAACCCCCGTCGTATCGAGTACACCGCTGTTAACGTTGAGCGTCTCGAGCGTAAGTTCGAGGACGGCGCTGTGATCGACGGTGCCGCTCTTAAGGCCGCTCGCATCACCAAGAGCGAGTTCGAGCCCGTCAAGGTGCTCGGCAATGGTGAGCTCACCAAGAAGTTCACGGTCAAGGTCGACAAGGTCAGCGCTTCTGCGCAGGCCAAGATCGAGGCCGCCGGCGGAAAGGTCGAGCTGCCGTGCTAAATGGTCTTAAGAATGCTTTCCGCATCAAAGAATTGCGCGAAAAGATTCTTTTTACCATAGCTATGCTCGTCGTGTACCGCATTGGTGCGCACGTTCCTGTGCCCGGCATTCCCTTCCAGGGGATGCTGGGCCTTTTCTCGACCGATAACAATTCGGTCGCCGCAGGTGCTATGGCCCTCCTGAATCTTTTCTCTGGCGGCGCGTTGAGCTATGTGTCGGTGTTTTCGCTGGGCATCATGCCTTACATCACCAGCTCGATCATCCTCCAGATGCTCCAGGCCGTCGTGCCTTCCCTGCATGAGCTTGCCCGCGAGGGCGAGGTCGGTCAGACCAAGATTACGCAGTATTCGCGTTACCTCACCCTTGCTCTGGCAATCCTCAACTCCGTGGGTTACCTCTTCCTCTTTAAGAGCTTCGGCATCAGCTTCAACGGTGCCGGCGCTCCCGAGATCATCTTCGACCTCATGATCGTCGGCACGCTCACCGCGGGCGCCATGCTGATCATGTGGATTGGTGAGCTCATCACCCAGCGCGGTATCGGCAATGGCATGTCGCTGATCATCTTTGCGAACATCATGGCCGGTCTGCCGCAGGCTATCTTCTCCAGCACCGAGGGCAATGCCGGTGGCATCATCACCATGGTGATTATCTGCGCCATCATCCTGCTGGTTATCCCGCTGATTGTTTTCCTTGAGCGCGGCCAGCGCCGCAGCCCGGGCTCCTACGCTAAGCGCGTCGTGGGCCGTCGCATGATGGGTGGCCAGACCACCTACCTGCCCATCAAGGTCAACACCGCGGGTGTCGTGCCGATCATCTTCGCTTCGGCGCTGCTGTACTTCCCGGCTCAGATTGCCGTGTTCTTCCCCGGCATCGGCTGGATCCAGGCAGTTGCTTCTGCGCTTTCGCGCGGCTGGCTCAACTGGGTGCTTAACGTTGTCCTCATCGTGTTCTTCGCGTACTTCTACACCTCCATGGTGTTCAACCCCGATGACACGGCCGACAACCTTAAGAAGCAGGGCGGCTTTATTCCGGGCGTGCGTCCGGGTAGGGCTACCGCGGCCTACATCAAGAACGCGCTCAACAAGATCACGCTTCCCAGTGCTGTCTTTTTGGCGCTCATCGCCATCGTGCCTTCGATCATCTTCTCCTTCACGGGTAACCAGCTGATTCAGGCATTTGGCGGCACGTCCATCCTCATCATGGTCGGCGTCGTGCTCGACACGGTCGATAAGCTCGAAGGCCAGATCAAGATGTATGATTACGATGGATTCTTTAAATAGGCTAGAGGAGGATTGCTCATGAACCTCGTATTGCTCGGAGCTCCGGGTGCCGGTAAGGGCACCGTCGCACAGGAGCTCGTCGCCGAGTTTGGCGTCGCCCACATTTCCACGGGCGACCTGCTGCGTGCTGCCGTCAAGGGTGGCACCGAGCTTGGTATTCAGGCTAAGAAGTACATGGACGCTGGCGAGCTCGTTCCCGACCAGCTCGTGATCGACCTTGTCAAGGAGCGCCTTGCCGCCGATGACGCCCAGCAGGGCTTCATCCTCGACGGCTTCCCGCGCAACACCGCCCAGGCCGTGACGCTCGATTCCGAGCTCTCCGCCATGGGTCGCGAGATCGACTGCGCCCTTCTGGTCGATGTGGCCCCCGAGGTCATCATCGATCGTCTGTCTTCGCGTCGCACCTGCCGCGCCTGCGGTTACACCGGCACCGGTGCCGATGCTACCTGCCCCAAGTGTGGCGGCGAGATGTATCAGCGCGACGACGACAAGCCCGAGACCATCAAGAACCGTCTCGACGTCTACGAGAAGTCCACGAGCCCGCTCGTCGACTACTATCGTGGCCAGGGTCTGCTCAAGTCGGTCAACGGTGACCAGGCTCGCGAGACCGTGTACGGGGATGTCAAAGAGGCTCTCGGTCTATGATCAAGATTAAGTCTGCAACGCAAATCGAGCAGATGAAGAAGGCAGGAGCGCTATCTAAGATGGCGCTCCGCCACGTTGGAGCCATGGTGCGCCCTGGCGTTTCGACTTTTGAGCTCGATCAGCTCGCGGAGCAGATTATCCGCATGCATGGTGGCACCCCAGCCTTTAAGGGTTACGGCGGGTTTCCCGGAACCATTTGCGCATCGATTAACGATGCCGTGGTACACGGTATTCCCAACCCCGACATGATCCTGCGCGATGGCGATATCATCTCCATCGATACGGGAGCCGTTGTCGACGGTTGGGTCGGCGATAACGCTTGGACGTTTTTCGTCGGCACCCCCACGACCGAAGCCAAGGCTTTGTGCGAGGTCACGCGCGATTGCCTTAAGGCTGCCATCGAGCAGGCTGTTCCCGGTAACCATATCGGGGACGTCGGTTATGCCGTTCAGTCCCTCGCCGAGGCTCACGGTTACGGCGTGCTTCGTGATTATGTGGGCCATGGCATTGGCCGCGTGATGCACGAGGACCCCAACGTTCCTAACTATGGAAAGAAGGGGAGGGGCGTTCGCCTCCAGGCCGGCATGGTCATTGCTATTGAGCCGATGGTTACGATGGGTTCCAACCATGTGAGCACGGGTTCCGACGGTTGGATCGTCACGACCAACGACCACCTGCCCGCCGCGCACTACGAGAACACCGTCGCCATCACCAATGACGGTCCGGTGATTCTCACCACGGATGCGCAAGGTGCTTGGTGTTCGCTCCAAGGCGGAGAAATGTAACAAGTTCCACTTAGTTGTGGAGCCATTACGAAGTTATTACGATGCGTGCATACGTGTTGTAGAATACTCAATCGCTGTCGTTTTCTAGAGAAAGATGATTGCTTGTGAAGAAGGAAGACGCAATTGAGCTCGAGGGTACGGTAAAAGAGCCGCTGCCCAACGCCATGTTTAAGGTTGAGCTCGAGAACGGTCATTCGGTTCTGTGCAACATTTCTGGCAAGATCCGAATGAATTACATCCGCATTCTCCCCGGTGACAGGGTTGTCGTGGAGCTTTCCCCGTACGACCTGACCCGCGGCCGCATCACCTATCGCTATAAATAGCGGCACGCATACACGCACTCCATTTCCGGCTGCAGGCTTAGCTCAACCTACAGTCGGATTGTGTGTGAAGACCAGCCATAGTTTTAAACGCCTGCGGCTGGGCGAGTAGATAGTAGGGAAGTAGTTTGAGCGCTACCGAAAGGAAGAACGATGAAGGTACGTCCTTCGGTCAAGAAGATGTGCGATAAGTGCAAAATCATTAGGCGCCATGGCAAGGTCCTCGTCATTTGCGAGAACCCCCGTCATAAGCAGCGTCAGGGTTAAGAGAGGAGACTACGTTGGCCCGTATTAATGGTGTCGACCTCCCGCGTGAGAAGCGCGTTGAGATCGGTCTGACCTACATTTACGGCATCGGCCGCACCACTGCGACGAAGATTTGCGTCGAGTGCAACGTTAACGTGGATACGCGCGTTAAGGACCTCACCGAGGATGAGGTTAACGCCATCCGCGATTATATCGATAAGAACCAGATCATGGTTGAGGGCGACCTCCGCCGTGAGCGCAACCAGAACGTCAAGCGCCTTATGGACATCGGCTGCAACCGCGGCCTTCGTCACCGCAAGGGCCTCCCGGTCCGCGGCCAGCGCACCCACACTAACGCTCGTACCCGCAAGGGCCCGAAGCGTCAGATCGGTGCTAAGAAGAAGAAATAAGGAGCGCTAGATAGATGGCTACTGCTAAGAAGAACGTTCGCGCTGCCCGTCTGAAGCGCGCGGACCGTAAGAACATTTCCGTGGGCCAGGCTCACATTCGTTCTACGTTCAACAACACGATCGTTTCGATCACCGATCCCCAGGGCAACGTCATTTCCTGGAAGTCGGCTGGCCAGGTGGGCTTCAAGGGCTCCCGTAAGTCCACGCCGTTCGCTGCCCAGATGGCTGCCGAGGCTGCTGCCAAGCAGGCCATGGAGCACGGTATGAAGAAGGTTTCCGTCTTCGTCAAGGGCCCCGGCTCCGGTCGTGAGACCGCCATCCGCTCCCTCCAGGCTGCTGGCCTCGAGGTCTCGAGCATCCAGGACAAGACCCCCATTCCGCACAACGGCTGCCGCCCCAAGAAGCGTCGCCGCGTGTAACTGAAAGGATCGTATCAATATGGCAATCGACAGGACTCCTGTTCTTAAGCGCTGCCGTCAGCTCGGGATCGATCCCGCTGAGCTCGGTTACAGCAGCAAGAAGGAATCTATCCGTCAGCCCAAGCGCCGTCGCAAGGAATCTGAGTACGGCATGCAGCTGCGCGAGAAGCAGAAGGTCAAGTTTATTTATGGCGTTCTGGAGAAGCAGTTCCACGGCTACTTCAACAAGGCCCGTAAGATGAACGGCGTCACCGGTGAGAACCTCATGATCATCCTTGAGTCTCGCCTCGACAACGTTGTCTTCCGTCTTGGCTTCGCCCGCACCCGCAAAGAGGCTCGTCAGTCCGTCCGTCACGGTCACTTCACCGTGAACGGCAAGCGCGTGGACATCCCGTCCTACCGCGTCAAGGCCGGTGACGTCGTCGCTGTCGGCGAGAAGTTCCGTGACCTCCTCCCCATCAAGGAGGCTCTGATTTCCTCCGAGCGCTTTGAGGTCCCTGGCTGGCTCGAGGTCGATATCGAGAAGCTGTCTGGTAACGTGCTCGCTCTGCCGACGCGTGAGCAGATCAGCGGTGATATCAACGAGCAGCTCATCGTCGAGCTCTACTCTAAGTAGTCCATCCGGGCTGCTGAGGCTGGAGGTAATACATGTCAGAATTCATTAGGCCTCAGGTTCAGGTCGAAGAGATCAACGAGACGTCTGCTCGTGTCTCCGTCGAGCCGCTCGAGCGTGGCTACGGCGATACGCTGGGTAACTCCCTTCGTCGCGTTCTTCTGTCCTCGCTCGAGGGTGCCGCCGTCGAGGCTATTCAGATCGATGGTGCGCAGCACGAGTTCATGACCATCCCTAACATGGTCGAGGATGTCACCGACATCGTCCTGAATGTCAAGGGTCTTGTCTTCAGGGCTCTCGGCACGACCGACGAGGCGACCGCCACCATCTCGGTTGACGGCCCCTGCGAGGTCACCGGTGCGGACTTCTTTATTCCGTCCGAGTTTGAGCTGGTCAACCCCGAGCAGCACATTGCTACGCTCACCGAGGGTGGCCATCTCACCATGAGCATGCGCATCGGCTATGGCCGCGGCTATGTTTCTGGCGAGGCCAACAAGCGCGATAACGATCCCATCGGTGTGATCCATGTCGACTCGCTGTACTCGCCGGTTTCCCGTTGCGCCAAGCTCGTTGAGGCTTGTCGTGTCGGTCAGCACACCGACTACGACCGCCTTGTCCTCGAGATCGAGACCAACGGCTCCATCGCCCCGCGCGACGCCGTGGTCCAGGCTGCTAATATCATCAACCAGCATATGGCCGCCTTTATGAACCTTGCCGAGACCCCCGAGGTCGAGGAGGAGGCTTCGATCTTCGCTCCCGAGGTCACCAACGACAACGCCGAGCTGGACAAGCAGATCGAGGATCTGGACCTTTCCGTCCGTTCCTACAACTGCCTTAAGCGCGCCAGCATTCACTCGGTCCGTCAGCTCGTTGAGTTCTCGGAGAACGATCTGCTCAACATCCGTAACTTCGGTGTTAAGTCGATCGAGGAAGTGAAGGACAAGCTTGAGTCCATGGGCCTGAGCCTGAAGGCTTAATGCTTCGCATATTTGAGGAGAAACTAGACCATGCGTCACAACGTTAAGAAGGGCCTGAAGCTCGGCACCGATGCGAGCCACACCAAGGCCATGAAGAAGAGCCTTGCTAAGGCCCTCTTCGAGAACGACCGCATCAAGACCACCGAGACCCGCGCTAAGGCGCTGCGTTCGGTCGTCGATCCGATCATCACCTGGGCCAAGAAGGGCGACCTGCACTCTCGTCGTCTGGCTATCGCCAAGCTCGGCGATAAGCAGCTCGTTGCCGAGATCTTCGACAAGGCTGCTCAGGGTATGTGGCAGGACCGCAACGGCGGTTACACCCGCATCATGAAGCTCGGTAACCGTAAGGGCGACAATGCTCCCATCGTTATCATGGAGCTCGTCACCGAGCCTTGCACGCCTAAGGCCAAGAAGGCTGCTCCGGCCCCCAAGAAGGCCGCTGCTCCCAAGAAGGTCGAGTCTGCCGAGGAGGCTCCTGCTGAGGAGACCGCTGAGTAGACAATCCGTCTGCATAGGCTATATTCGAGGGGTACGTTCGCGTACCCCTCTTTTTTTGTCGAAATGCCATTGCCTATTTGTTGGGAGCGCCCATGACCGCGCCGTCTGATTTCAATTCGATTCCAGAGCTCGATGCCACGCTCGTTTTCCGCGTGGCCTACGATGGCTCGTCCTATAGCGGCTTTGCCGAGCAGCCGGGACAGACGACGGTTGCGGGTGAGCTGCGTCGAGCCATCGAGACGCTGCTTCGCCGTCCGATCGATCTGACGTGCGCAGGTCGTACCGATGCCGGCGTGCATGCCGTGGCTCAGTACATCAGCGTGCCCGTAACGGACGCTGAGCTCGCCCTTACGCGCCGTAGGTGGCTGCGGGCTATGGATGCCCTGCTGCCTAAAGATATCGCCATAAACGAGGTCTACAGGGCCCGTAAGGGCTTTTCTGCACGCTTTGACGCGCGTTCCCGTACGTATACGTACCGTATTGCCGATCGCGATGCGCGCCCCGTGCTGTCCCGTGGTGCCGTGTGGTGGCATCGCTATCCCTTGGACGTCGAGGCCATGTCTGCGGCCTGTCCCGCGCTTTTGGGTGAGCGGGACTTTAAGAGCTTTTGCAAGGTCGCCTCTGCCGTGGGCAAGCCTACGCACCGCTGCGTGATGCGGGCCGAGTTTGGCCATGAGGTGGCCTTTGGCGAGGATATCCTGACGTTTACCATTGAGGGCAACGCATTTTTGCATTCGATGGTCCGCACGATCGTGGGCACGCTTGTCGAGATTGGCATGCATCGCCGCGAACCCGAGTGGATGCGCGAGGTCATCGACGCTTGCGACCGTACCGCTGCGGGCCCCACGGCTCCTGCCTGCGGCCTTACGTTTATGGGCGTGGATTACGATCCCGCCGAGCTTGTCGTGCTCGACTAGGGGAGGGCTCGACGCGTCGTGCGTCGACACCTGTCATCTGTGGGCTGCACGTGTGCAACATCTGTTCTTGGCGTGCAATACAACCGGTGTCTCATTGCTTTTATTGCCGGGGTGTACCATGAACCACGATTTTATTCATTGCTGTCGAGAGGACGGATAACTTGGTTCGACGTGGCTCGCATCCGCGACTTTCGGTGATCCTTGTGGTAGAAGGTTCGCCCAGCTATGCGATGCGTGCGCTCGAGAGTATCCAGAACCAAGACCTCTACGATTTGCAGATTGTCGTTGTCTGCCGCGATGCTGCGCCCGGTGTGCGCCATTCGCTTCAAGTTGCTGCCGACAGGGACATCCATATTGATTTGATTGACGTCGAGGACGCGAAGTGCGGCGCTTGTCTTCGTGCCGGTTTTGCTGTCTCGCGTGGCTCTCAAATCATCGCTATGCACGCCGGTGAGTGGTTTGCTCCGAAGTCCCTTTCCAAGATGGTCGATATCGCGTGCGATACTACGGCAGACATAGTGCTCCCCACGGTGTCGCTCGACCGCTATGATGCACATCGAGAGCGCCATTCGCGCGTCTTGGATGCTGCTCATATTTCCATTGATAGCAAATCCTCGATGGTGACCGGGCTGCCCCAGTTGATTTTAGGCGGCCTTGTCGTTCAGACCTCTGGCGTGATGTACAGCCGCTCGCTGTTTGAGGCATGCCTTTTGTGCGACAAGGTGTTTCGCACAGTTGGGTTTATGGCATGCGCGCTTTCGCAGGCACGATGCGTGTCCGGCTGCGGCGATGCTTGTTTCCACGCGGCGGCACCTAAGCTTACAGATGCCTTTGATCCCACCATGTATGCCAGGATATCGGATTACACTCGAGCGCTCTACGAGCTTGCGGACTCACTCTCGGAAGCAGATAGCGGTTTTCGGCTCAAGCTGGCAAGCCAAAAGTTCTACTTTGCCGGACTGGTCGCCTGCATCGAGAATTTGTGTCTGAGCCCGCATGGGGTGTCGTCAATCGAGCGTTCCGCCCGCATGCGTGATATGCTCGAGGCGCCTCGAACCCGTCAGATGGTCGCCGCGCTCAAGGATAACCATCGGGGGCTCGGTCTGTTGTTTGGGCCGATCGCCAGCGCCAAGCCCGCGCGCTGCGTGATGTGTACGCATCTGGCAGCTTTTCTTAACCGGACGGGCGCAAAAACCGCCTAAACGGCTCATCTCGAAACAAATTTGCATAGAATTGTTTCGAAATGCGTTCTTATACACAAAAGCCTTCAAATAGCGTTAAACTATTCAATCACTGATTGATTGTCTCCGCCATCTTTTGGAGAGAGGGTTTGTATGGCTAAAAAACGCAATGGGCGCCAGGATGCCATTAGAGATATTGTGCGCAATAAGGACGTCCGCACGCAGCGCGTGCTGGTCGATGAGCTCCGCGCTATGGGCTTTGATTGCACGCAGGCGACTGTCTCTCGCGATATTGCCGATATGGGGCTGCGTAAGCTCCCTGAGGGCATCTATGTTCTGGCGGAGGACCTGCATCTGCAGCGTATGGTTTCCGAGCTCGTAACGGGCGTTCTGCGTACCGATAATCTGGTTATGATCAAGGCTCAGCCTGGCACGGCTTCCGGCATCGCCGCCGCCGTTGATGCGGCAGAGCTGCCCGATGTGCTTGGCTCGCTTGCCGGCAACGATACGATTTTGGTTATTGCCCAGACGGCCGAGGACGGCGAGCGTCTTGAGGCGCTGATCAATAAGCTGAGCAATTCTCGCAAGTAGGCGTGCGGGTCGTGCGCTCGGCACTGTGTGCGTGACATAGTGGCTTGTAAGGGGTATCGACGTTGGTCGGTACCCCCTTTTTTTGTTTGCCGGTATAAAGACCGCCCACCAGGTCGCTTTAAACTAAAAGGCCCCCGAGCAGTTTAATAAGCTGCTCGGGGGCCTTGTTGCTTATGGCCGGATGAATTTCTAGCCGACCGTATCGTCAGGCGTGGGCGAGGGGTCGGGAGTGGGCGTAGGCGTGGGCGAGGGGTCGGGAGTGGGCGTAGGCGTGGGCGTAGGCGTGCCGCCATCGCCGCCGGTCGAACCACCAGTGGAGCCGCCCGTCGAGCCACCGGTCGTTCCGGTGCCGCCGGTGGTGTCGCCGCCCGTGGTGTCGCCGCCCGTGGTCTCGGTAGTCGAGGTCGTCGTGGTAGTAGTCGTGGTGGTTTACACTTCGTCCTCGTTC
>URYU01000016.1 GCA_900552155.1 uncultured Collinsella sp. | reverse complement strand
CATAGGCGAAGATGGGCAGGTCGAGCTCCTCGTGCAGGATGCGGAAGTGCTCCTCGACCTCGGTCATGCCCTGCAGGGCATAGAACGGGCAGGTGGCGACGAGGGCATCGGCGCCCAGCTCCTGGGCGACCTTGCCGTGCTCGATCATGCGCTCGGTCTCGGTATCGATGATGCCGACCAGAACGGGAACGCGGTGGTCGACGATACGAACGGCCTCGGCGATAATCTGGCGACGGCGCTCGTCGGTGGAGAAGACGACCTCGCCCGAGGATCCCAAGAAGAACAGGCCATCGACGCCGGCATCGATCATGCGGTTGATGCTGCGCTCAAAGGAGGCAACGTCGAGCTGGTGATCTTCGGTATCGGGAACAACGACGGGAGGGATAACGCCGGTGAATTTCTGAGTTGCCACAAGAATCTCCTTAGCTGTCTGGCGGGCGGCCCTATGCCACCCACTCTTGTTGGCAGTGTCCAGGCCGTCTAGGCCAAAGAACACGAGTAGAACGTTTGGTTAAAAAAGTCGACGACTTCGTTTTCGAACGCATTGATGCGCTCGTGAGCGTATTTTGCATAGATGATATGCCTCCGGTCACACTCAAGACCGTTGAATACGGCAAACTGATCCTTGGGATCGCTCACGGTATCCATAAGCGATGTGCCCATGAGCACCAATCCGCGCACCCGAGACGACAGCGCCTCGAGGCCGTCAGGAAGCGGATTGGCAACCGCCGTGCAGACGAGGCCCCGCTCGTCCAGAGCAGAAACCGCCAGCGCGACTCCGCCGCCAAGACCCTCGCCCCATGCAAAGATGCGGTCGGGGTCCATGCCATCCAGATTGCGCGCCACCTTCGCCAGCGCGCAACCCCAACGGACGCGCTCGACAAAAGCGGGCGAAGAAATCCCCCGCCGCAGGTCGTCCGCACCAGCAACATCGTCATCCAGCGCGAGAACGGCATACCCCATGGCGGCAAATCTCGTCATGTGATGCCAGCCGCGCACAGGCCGATCGATGTCGTGGAACATCAGGCACAGCGGCACGCGCTCAGATACTCGGGCACGACCGACAGGCTCGATCAAACGAGCGTGAATCGCATTGTCACCGAGCTCAAAGGAGACCTCCGAGTAACGGGCGCAGGGGTTAACAAAGTCAATCGCCGTAATGGCCAGGCCTTGAATCTCAAGATTCGAAGCGCATGTCTCTAAATCAGAAACATCTGCTTGGACATCACCGCGCCAGTCCCGATATTCTACGAGCTTTGACGAAACCGTTCCAGGAATTCCCACGAGCCCGGGGACAATCAGCTCGTCAACATTGCTCTCGCACTTAGACATGAGCCTCCCCTCCCTTGCAGAAAAACGGAATGATCAAATCGTCAAAATCCTGAATCTCCTCGTGGCCAAAGCCTTCAAAGAACTCATGACGCTTTTCGCAGGTCAGGCTGTTATAGACTGCAAACTGCGTCGCTGGCGGACAGACGATATCGGCTGTGCCAGTGCCAAACAGCACGGGGCATTTGACCATAGGGGCAAAGTTCTTGGAATCGAAGTACGCCAGCTTGGCATAGGCTTCGTCAATACGAGTCGAGTCCTCGTCAAACCAGCGAGACCAATAGCGCAGGCCCTCGTAGGCAATGTCGTCGGCATCCAAATCCCAGACCAGGCGGAAATCTGACAGGAAGGGATAGAGGATGGCGGCACGATTGATAAGCTCGCTGTTAAGTGCACAGGTCGCAATGCCCAAACCGCCGCCCTGCGACGCGCCGTTCACAAACACACGCGCAAGATCGATGCCCTCGAGCTCGCGAACGATGCGGCACAGGATGCGAATATCTTGGTGCAAGCGGACATAGTAGAGGTTGGCCGGGTCGCCGTCGATACCGGCGACGATATGACCGGCAACCGTTGTGCCCTCAAATCCACCAATGTCCTCGGAGGGACCTCCTTGGCCGGGGCAGTCGAGGGCGATGAGTGCCATGCCCATGCCCGCAAACGACGCCTGCTCAAACCAGCTGCGGCTTGCACCCGGATACCCATGGAACTGAAGTACCAATGGCACGGGCTCGTCCGAGACGGGTTTAAGGTACTTGGCATGCAGGCGAGCGCCACACATGCCGGTATACCAGAGGTCGAAAAGCTGGCAGGTCGCGGCATCGGCGACCGATGCCGTCTCGATCGCATAGTCAAGCCCGACGGCGTCGGCCTCGGCCATGCGATCCTTCCAAAAGAGATCGAAATCTGATGGACGGGGCATGGCGCCTCGATATTCATCAAATTGATGTTGTAGCTCCTGAGCACTTGGCATGGCTCGTGAACCCAACCTTTCGAAATCGCAACGGAGGTGCGCCCGGCAAGGGAACCGGGCGCACGGGAGGGAAAGCGAGGCTACTCGCCGAGCTTGGGATGCAGCAGCGACGGCGCAGCGCCGAGCAGCATCTTGGTGTAGGGGTCCTGGGGATGCTGGAAGACCTGCTTGGCCTCGCCCTGCTCGACGATCTTGCCGCCATTCATAACGATGATGTCGTCAGAGATATAGCGGACCGTCTGGATGTCATGGCTGATGAACACCATGGCCAGGCCGAGCTCCTTCTTAAGGTCGGTCAACAGGTTCAGAATCTGCGCGCGGACCGAAACGTCCAGAGCCGAGGTGGGCTCGTCGGCGATGATGGCATCGGGGTTCAGCGACAGGGCACGGGCAATTGCGACGCGCTGACGCTGGCCGCCCGAAAGCTGACCGGGAAGAACCTCGGCGGCGGAGCTGGGCAGACCGGTGAGCTCCAGGAGCTCCTTGACGCGCTTCTCCTGCTCGGCCTCGGTACCCAGGTTGTGGACGCGCATGGGGTCGAGCAGCTGCTCGCGAACGACCATGCGGGGGTTGAGCGCCGTGGCCGGGTTCTGGAACACGACCGAGATGACGCGACCCATGTGGCGACGGTCCTCGGCGGTACGTTTGGTAACGTCCTTGCCCTTAAAGTAGACTTTGCCGCTCGTAGGGGCCTGCAGGCCGCACATGACGTTGGCGGTGGTGGACTTACCGCAACCGGACTCGCCGACGATGCCGATCGTCTGACCGGGCATGAGCTTAATCGTTACACCCTGGACGGCGTGAACCAGGTTGGGGTGCAGAATCGAGCCGGTACGGGTCCTAAAGGTGACGTGGACGTCATCAAGGAAGATGATCGGCTCGACGCCGTTGACTGCGGTCTCGCTCATCTACATCACCTCCGCGTGAGGGGTCAAACCATTTGCCTTGAGCACCTCGTCGGGGAGCTCGGAATAGAAGTGCTCGGTGCCGGGCACGCGCTTGAAGACCGGACGGGTGTCCAGGCCAATACGCGGATGGCTCGAGCGGGGCGCGAAGCGAGCGCCCTTGGGGAAATCGCGCGGGCTCGGAACGGCGCCGGGCACCTGGTGCAGGCGACCCGAACCACTCTCGATGGACAGAACGGAACCCAGAAGACCGCGGGTGTACTCGTGGATCGGGTTGGTGAGCAGCTCCTTGGTGGGTGCCTGCTCGATAACCTGGCCAGCGTACATAACCGTGATGTTATGGGCAACCTCGGCGACCAGAGCCAGGTCATGCGAAACGAAGATCATGGCAAAGCCGAGCTTGGCCTGAAGATCGTTGAGCAGCTTGATGACCTGCTTCTGGACGGTAACGTCCAGAGCGGTCGTGGGCTCGTCGCAGATGCCCAGCTTGGGGTCGCGGGTAAGGGCCATAGCGATCAGGACGCGCTGACGCTGGCCGCCGGAAAGCTCGTGCGGATAGCTCTCGAGCGTGCGCTTGGGATCGAGGCCGACGAGCTCCAGGAGCTCCTCGGCGCTGCGGGTTCCGCCGCGCTTGGTGAGCTGCTTCATCTGGGCAGAGATGAGCATGGAGGGATTAAGCGAGGACAGGGCGTCCTGATAGACCATGGCGATATCGGTACCGCGCAGGCCGAACCACTCCTTCTTGCTCATCTTGAGCAGGTCACGGCCCTCCCAGAGAACCTCGCCGGAAAGATGCTCGTCATCGTCGGTCAGGCCCATGATGGCCAGCGTGGTGATGGACTTACCGCAACCGGACTCGCCCACCAGGCCCATGGTCTGACCAGGACGAACGTCAAAGTTGACATGGTCGACGACGTTGATATCACCGTGATGCTCAAACTGGATGCAGAAGTCACGGACCGAGAGAATCGGCTCAACGGACTCGTCGGGCACGTGGCGATCGTCACGCTTGAGCTCGACATCGCGCAGGGCGCCAAGGCGAGCGGAGAGGGACTGGGCCTGCTCCTTGTAGGCGCGAACGGGGTCGGAGACCAGCAGGTCGGCCTCGCGACGCTTGGAGGAATCGGTAGGATCCAGGGCAGCGGAGGGAGCAGCGGCCATGGCGTCGGTAATGCCCTCGGAGAGGATGTTGAGCGCCAGGCAGGTGATCATGATGGCCAGGCCCGGGAACAGCGCCTGCCACCAACGGCCGGCGAGCACGCCGCCGCGGGCGTCGGCGAGGATGTTACCCCAGGTAGCGGTGGGCTCCTGGATACCAGCGCCGATGAAGGTCAGCGAGGCCTCGAAGATGATGGCGTCGGCGACCAGGGTAACGGTGAAGACCATGATCGGGGCGATGCAGTTACGCAGAACATGCTTGATCAAAATCCACGGAGCCTTGGCGCCGGAAACGATGACCGCGCGGACATAGTCCTCGCCGTACTCGGACACGATATTGGCGCGCACGATACGGGCAATCTGCGGAGTGTACATAAAGCCGATGGCGAAGATGATCGACGGCACGGAGTTGCCCAGGATGGAGACGAAGACGGCCGCGAGGGCGATGCCCGGGATGGACATGATGATGTCCAAGATACGCATGATCGTCTCGGAGACGGCCTTGCGCGAAACCGCTGCAAGGGCGCCCACGACCGAGCCGCAGACCAGAGCCATGGCAGTGGCGCCAAAGCCGATAATCAGCGAGTAACGACCACCGTAGAGCATACGCGACAGAATGTCGCGACCCTTATCGTCGGTACCGAAGATAAATCCGTTGCCGGGAGCCTGGCGAGCCGTAAAGATCTCGACCGGGCTATAGGGGGCAAGAAGGGGCGCCAGAATCGCAGTCAGGGCGACCAGCACCAGCACGACGGCTGCAATCTTAGAAGACAGCGTCATCTTCTTCCAGCCACCGAGCTTGAGCCCCTTGGAGGCAGCCTTCTCGAGCTGCTCGGTTTGCTTCTCTCGAATCTTTACCATAATCTACACCGTCCTGATGCGCGGGTTGATGAGCAGGTAGAGCATGTCAACCACGATGTTGATGATGATGAAGGCAAGAGCAACGACGATGACGACGCCCTGAACCAGGTTCGCCTCGTTGCCCTGAACGCCCTGCAGAATCGCGGTGCCCATGCCGGGGAGGTTGAAGATAACCTCGATGACGACGGCGCCGCCCATGAGGTAACCGATCTTAAGACCGAGGGTGGTGACCGGGGTGATCAGCGCATTGCGAAGAACGTTGATGCCGACGACGACCTTCTCGGGAACGCCGGCGCCGCGAGCCATACGGACATAATCCTTGTCGAGCTCCTCGACCATGGCGGTACGCACGATACGAGTCATCTGGCCCGTCAGCGGAAATGCCAAGGCGATAGCGGGCATGATCATACGTCCCAGATAGCCAACCGGATTCGTGGTGAAGTGAGGCAGAGCACCCGATGCCGGGAGCACCTTAAGGTAGGAAGAGAACAGCAGGATCAACAGAACGGCAAGCCAGAACGACGGGGTTGCCAAGCCGGCGATGGAAAAGACGCGGATCACTTGGTCCGGCCATTTGTCGCGATACAGTGCCGCGATGACGCCGAGCAAAAACGAAACGACCGCACCGATAGCAAGACCGATAAAGGTCAGCTGCATCGTGACGGGCAGGGCCGTGGAGATGCGCTTGGCAACGGAGTTGCGAGCAGCACCATAGGTGCCCATGTCGCCATGGATCAGATCGCCCATATAGCGCACGTAGCGCACGGGCCAGGGGTCGTCCAGACCATACTTCTCATGGTACTCGGCAACCGCCTCGGGCGAGGCACCGTCACCCAACGCCGTGTAGGCGGGGTCGGTCTTGGAGAACGACATAAGGAAGAACACCAGGACGGTGACGCCCAATGCCATGATCGGCAGCGCCACAAGACGCCTTCCAATCAAACGTAGCAAGTTGTTCACGTTCTCTCCCCTTTCTTTTGTCGGTAGGACCAACTGGTATATGAGTACGGATACTCATTACAAGACCCGAGCGACATCGTTGCCGCCCGGGTCTTTGTTTCAACTATGAGGATACGGTCCCAACGACCGACATCCTGCATACAGACTCAAGCGAGTCTTACGCCTTGACGGTCGCAACGCCCCTGAAGGACATGCTCGTCGTGCCGATGCCCTTGAAGCCATCGAGGGCCTCGCCGTTGGGTGCAGTGGACGGATCGTCCCAGGAAGCGGAGACGGTCTTGACGTGGACAACGGGGTACAGAACGGCGTTGTCGGCAATGATGTCGAAGCACTCGTTCCACTTCTTCTGCTGCTCGTCGCCCTCGGCGGCAAGAGCCTCGTCCATGAGGCCGTGGAGCTTCTGCCACTCAGCGGACTCCTTCCACTGGCATCGGGTCTGCATCCAGACGTTGTCGCCGTACCACCAGTTGAGCAGCAGGTCGGGGTCGGCGCCGAAGCAGGAAGGATCGCCAGGGGCAAGGAGGATATCGTAGGCCTCGCCGCCGTCGATGGCAGCGTAAGTGGCCGGCGAGGTATCGGTCTGGATGGTCACATCGAAGCCGAGAGCGTCGAGGTCGTTCTTGACCTGGGCGGCCATGCCCTTAATCTGCTCGTTGTCGGTGGTGCGCAGGGTGATGGCACCCGGGGTGATGCCAGACTCCTCGATGAGCTTCTTAGCCTTCTTGGCGTCGGTCTTGTACACCGTGGAAGCCTCATGATAGTTGGTGAAGCTCTTGGGCAGGTAGCAGCTGGCAGCGGTGGCAAGGCCGGCGAAGGTGTTGCTGACCATCTTCTCGGTGTCGAGCGCATACATGACAGCCTGACGGACCTTGACGTTGTTCCAAGGCTCCTTGGCGACGTTGAACATGATGAAGCGGGTGCCGAAACCCTGAACGTTATCGATCTTGCAGCCGGCGCTCTCAAGCTGGTCGACGGCGTCAGCGGTAACGAGCTCCATAACGAGCGTGGAGCCCTCCTGCTGAGCGGTAACGCGAGCGGTGGGGTCGGTCAGGATGCTGTACTGGATCTTCTTATCCTCGGCAGCATACTCACCGTTGTACTCAGGATTGGGAACCAGGGTAATCTCGGTATCGGAGATAGAGTCGTACATCCAGGGGCCGGAGCCGATCGGCTGCTTGGCGCGATCCTCCTCGGTCTGAGTGGCCGGGGTAACGCGGACGATGGCCAGACGATCCTTGAGCAGGGAGAAGTTGGGGACCTTGGTCTTGACCGTCACGGTGCTGGCGTCCTTGGCCTCGATGGACTCGAAGGGCTGGAAGAACGGAGCATAGGTAGCGGAAGCGGCGCAAGCGGTGTAGGAGGCAACGACATCGTCAGCGGTGACCTCGGTGCCAGCGGAGAACTTGGCGCCCTTGCGGATGGTGACCTCGAAAGTGGTGTCGTCCACGGACTTAGGATCGTCGGTGGCGAGCTCGTTGAAGGTGCTGTAGTCGTGGTAATCGATGCCGTAGAGGCCCTCGACGACGTGCCAGTTAGCACCCAGGCCCACAGCGGAGCCGGTGCTGGCGGGATCGAAGCTGGACGGAGCGTAAGCGGAACCAGCGGTGATCACGCCGCCGCCACGGTTGGCGGAATCGGTGGAACCGGAAGCGGAACCCTCGTCGCTAGAGCTGCCACCGCAGCCGGTGAGACCAAGCCCTGCGACAGCAGCGACGCTGCCGGTGAGGCCGAGGAACGAACGCCTGGACATACCCTTGTTGATGATGGCCATGTCTTCTCCTATCAATAGAGAATCTTACTCGGGAGCACCTAGACTTGCCCCCGCGCAACTTGCGGACGATATATACCTTACCTACCGACGAACCCAACTGAGGTGCCGCGCTCGGCGACCGATACATACATACGCTTGAACGGTATTTACTACCGTTCACCGAATTCGTTGACAAACGATTCGCCAGACAGTATGTATCGGCGAGGTGAGATATCAGTCTTCGTCAACCCGCAGGATAGCAGGGTTTTCGCTTGGGTTAGTCAAACGTTTTAGCGTTAATAAAACCCGAAACCAGCAGGCAATCATGGCGAAATAAATGGTTGAAAATCGCGCAATCATGTATATCAGTTGTTTGGCTCGTGTTTAGCTATCGGAATGGCCAGCCGCCGCCTCGGCGCGCTCGGCATTCCATGCAACGAGCGCCTCGTGGACCGCCTTGGCAACATCGGCAGGTATGCCGCGAACTTCCGCGATCTCTTGCTCGCTCGCCGCGCGCAAACGCTTCATCGAGCCAAAATGGCGCATAAGGGCACGTTTTCTGGTGGGTCCCACGCCTGGAACGTCATCGAGTACCGAAACCGTCATGGCTTTATCGCGCAACTCGCGATGGAACGTGATGGCAAAACGGTGCGATTCATCGCGAACCTGTTTAATTAGATAGAGCGAAGCAGACCCGGTCGGCAGCACGACGGGAGTCTCGTCCCAAGGCACGAAAACTTCCTCATCGGCCTTCGCCAAGCCACAAACCGGTATATCGAGCCCAAGAGCCTCAAGTTGCTTGATCGCAGCGGTCAATTGCGGCTTACCGCCATCGACAACGAGCAAATCGGGGCGCGAGCCAAAGCGCTCGTCGACCATGCGCTCGGGAGCATAGCGTCGTCCCAAAACCTCGGACATCGACACGAAGTCGTTTGCCTCGTCCAATTCGGCCTGAATTTTAAAACGACGGTACTGGCTCTTGTCGGCGCGTCCGTTGGTAAACACCACCATCGAGGCGACCGTAAAGGTTCCATGCAGCGTCGAGATATCGAAGCACTCGATACGCATCGGCGGCGCCGGCAGCGCCAGCGCGCTTTCGAGCTCCAGGAGCGCTTGATTGGTGCGGTCGTCAGCGTACCCCGTTCGCATCATGTAGCGCATGAGGGCATGGCGCGCATTTTTGGATGCCATATCGAGCAAACGGTGCTTTTCGCCACGCTGCGGCCTATGGAGATGGCAGGAACGCTCGCGCTTGCCTGCAAGCCACTCCCCCAGCGCCTCCGCATCCTCAAGCTCGACAGAGAGGTTTATCTCAGCTGGAATATCAGCCGTCTCGTCGTAATAGCGCTTAAGAAAGCCCGACTGGAGCTCTTCCTCGTCAACATCAAGACCCTTGTCGAGAATGAACTCGCAGGTTCGAACCGTTCGACCCTCACGCACGACAAAGACGCAAGCGGCGGAGATAGTCTCCTCGCGATAGAAACCGATGACATCGATATCGACACTGGAGGGAAAAACGACTTGCTGACGGTCGTCCAGACCCCTGATGACCTCCAAACGACGTTTGACGCGTGCCGCGCGCTCAAAGTCGAGCGCCTCGGCGGCATCCGTCATCTCGGAGGTCAGCTCATCGACGACATCCTTGCGATGGCCCGACAAAAAGCGCTCGACACGCTTGACGTTCTTGGCATAGTCCGTAGGAGAAATCGCGCCGACACACGCACCTGGGCCGCGCCCGACATGGTAGTCGAAGCAGGGACGCCCGTTTTGCGCGCAAATCATATTGACGATGTCTTCCTCGCCCTTGTGGGACTCGACGATACGACGACAACGACGCCACTCCGCACAAGAAGCCGAGCAGATCGGGATCACCTTGCGCAGCGTGTCAATGGTCTCACGCGCCGCGCGGCTATCGGTATAGGGACCAAAATAACGCGTTCCCGGCTTATGACGCTCGCGCGTGTATTTGATAGCGGGATACAGGTCGCCCTTTGTAATGGCGATAAAGGGGTAGCTCTTGTCATCCTTGAGGTCGACGTTAAAGTACGGATGGTACTGGCCGATCAGGTTGCGCTCGAGTACAAGCGCCTCATGCTCGGTTTCGACAACGATGTAGTCAAAGCTCGCAACCAATTGCATCATGAGCGGTATTTTTTGGCGCTCATCCTGCAGCGTCACGTACTGGCGCATACGGGAACGCAGGTTTTTCGCCTTGCCAACGTAGATGACATCGCCCTTGGCATCTTTCCAAAGGTAACATCCGGGCTGCGTGGGAACGCGCGAAACCTGCTCGGCGAGTGTTGGAATGTTGTCGTGACCGGCCACACGCACCTACTTGCGACGAAGCAGCGCCGAGACCTCGGGCATCTTAAGAACGACGGCAAGGCCAAAGGTAACAGCAAGCGAGACGACACCCGCAACGCAAACATAGCCAAGAGTAATCAGAATCGAGCCGCCAAGTACCCCGACAAAGTGTTCAAGCGCCCACATGACGCCGGCGCCTGCGGCAGCCCCTAGGCCGCCGAGCAAAAGGCCAAAGAAACCGCCATGCAGGATAGATTTGACCTGAAGGCCACGCAGGCGACGACGCAGCCACCACAGCGAACAGCCGACCAAGATCACGTAGTCGACAACATACGAAAGCGCGATTGCCGGCATACCGAAGCCCAGCACAACGCCAAACAGCAGAACCGAGCCAGCCTGGCCGATGGCGGAATACAGGCAATAGCGGCTATAGGGCTTCATGTCGAGCAAGGCAGAGAAGCTCTTCTGCATCAACACGACCACGCCGTAGAGCGGCAGCGAGAGCGCCAGGTAGACAAGGTACTCGGACACCAGCGCCACGCCGGATTCATCGAACTTGCCGGCACAGTAAATCATGTTGAGCGGACGTGCGAAGACAATCAGGTACAGTGCGAACGGAATCAGGAAGAACAGCATCTGGGCGACGCCACGCGAAATGCCCGAGCGAACGCTGTCGTAATCCTTCTCCTGTGCGTCATGAGAGAGCTCGGTATAGAGCGCCGTCGAAAGCGAGGCGGCAATTAGCGCGTAGGGCAGCGTGTACCACAGGCGCGCATAGGCGATGACGGAAGGACCCGTCTCGGGCTGGACCACCAGCGCGGCAGCGTTGGTGATAGAAGTCGAGACAAACATGCACACCGTGGCGAGCAGCGTCGGGATACCGAGCGCAATCGTCTGGCGCAGCGCGGGGTCCTTAAAGTCGATATGGATATGGGGATGCACGCCGTGCTTGCCAAGCGCGGGAATCTGACATGCCATCTGAACAAAGACACCGAGGGTCGTACCGGCCGCAATCAAGATGATGCCGGCACGTTCGCCAAACTGTGCGGACACGGGCGCAAAACCCATAAAGCTCGCAATGACGATCACATTGTTGAGGACCGGGGCAAACGTCGACCAGAAGTAGTCGCGGTGTGCGTTGAGAACGCCCGAGAACACCGAGCCCAAACCATAAAAGAAATCTGGATGGCAAAGAAACGGAACATGAACGCAGCGGTATCCATGCTGCCGCCGTCACCCGAAAGGAACGATTGCGTCCAGATAAAGCCCGGGGCGAACACGGTCCCCAGCAACGAAATGCCACCCAGCACCAAAAGCAGAATGCCAAGCAGGTTGCCCACGTACTCGTTCGAGGCCTCGCGACCCTGCTCACGCCTCACGCCCATGTACACGGGCAAAAACGCCGTCACGAGCATGCCACCCATCACGAGTTCGTAGAGCATATTGGGCAGGTTGTTGGCGACCTGATAGGAGGACGAGAGTAGCGACATGCCGATAGCGGCCGCCATTGCCCACGTGCGGATAAAACCGGTGACGCGAGACACGATAGTCAGAATGGTCATAAGCCCGGCGGAACGACCAACCGTGGAGTAGTCCGACGAGCCCATGTCGTCAGTGTCATCTCGCGACGAAGAAACTTCGGATGAGGGTGTCTGAGGCGCAGATTCTTTTGCAAAATGAGCTCCGCACTTCAATTCTTCCTGCGGCATCGCTCAGTCCTCTCTCGTAATCGCGGCAACCGTCGCCCCGCAAAATGCAATTAAATCATCGGGTGCAAGCTCGAGCTGATAACCACGCTTGCCTCCCGAAATAAAAATGGTATCCCAAAGGACGCATGTCTCGTCAATGAGCGTCCGGTAGCGTTTTTTCATACCGACCGGGCTGCAGCCGCCGCGAACGTAGCCAGTCGCCGCAAGCAAATCCTTCACATGCATCATGGCCAAGGACTTCTCCCCCGCGGCACGCGCGGCGGACTTTAGATCGAGCTCGTCGGCAACAGGGATGCAGCACACGACATAGTCGTTGGACGGCGTCACGCAGACCAAAGTCTTAAATCCTTGACCGGGCTCCTCGCCAAGCTGCTCCGAAATCGCGACCCCCAGGCCCACCGACTCATCACCATCGTCTTCGTACGTATGTAGAACATAGGAAATGCCGGCACTTTCCAGCTCGCGCATCGCATTGGTTTTTGGCGTCTTTACAGCCTTTGCCATGACATATCCTTTCTCTCGCATTCGGACGCAAGGATTAAGTATATGTCCAATTCGGCTGCATACGTCACTTCGGCACAGCAAGCGCCATCGAATCACAAGGAGTCGATGGCGCCCATAAACTGAATCGCCTATTTATTGAGCATCAAGTTGAGCCTGACGCTCCCGGTCACGCCTGAGCAACGGCGCCAAAAACTTGCCCGTATAACTCTGCGGACAGTCCGCAACCTGCTCCGGTGTGCCCGAAACCACGACGGTTCCGCCGCCGTTACCGCCCTCGGGACCCATATCGATCAGGCGGTCGGCAACCTTGATGACATCAAGGTTGTGCTCAATCACCAGCACCGTGTTGCCCGCATCGACCAAGCGCTGCAGCACATCGAGCAGCTGGCGGACGTCCTCAAAATGAAGACCGGTCGTCGGCTCGTCCAAAATATAGAACGTCTTGCCCGTCTGGCGTCGATGCAGCTCCTTGGCGAGCTTCACACGCTGCGCCTCGCCGCCCGAGAGCGGCGTGGCGGGCGGGCCCAGGCTCACGTAGCCTAAGCCTACATCGTACAGCGTCTGGAGCTTGCGCTTAATCTGCGGGATATTCCCAAAGAAGGCCAGCGCCTCGGTGACGCTCATGTCGAGCACGTCCGAGATGGTCTTGCCACGGTAGGTGACCTCGAGTGTCTCGCGGTTGTAGCGTTTACCGCCGCAAACTTCGCAGGGAACGTAGATATCGGGAAGGAAGTGCATCTCGATCTTGATCTGCCCGTCGCCCTTGCACGCCTCGCAGCGCCCGCCACTCACATTAAAGGAGCAACGACCCGGCGAGTAGCCGCGCGCCTACGACTCCGGCGTACTCGCAAACAGCGCGCGAAGATCATCCCACAGGCCGATATAGGTAGCAGGGTTGGAACGCGGCGTGCGGCCAATCGGCGACTGGTCGATATCGATAACCTTATCGATACACTCGATGCCCTCGATTTTTTTATACGGACCCACAGGGCGCGTCGAACGGTGAATAGCATTCGTAAGGGCAGGCGCAATGGTGTCGGTAACCAGGGAGCTCTTGCCCGATCCCGACACGCCGGTAACAACCGTAAGCGTACCAAACTCGATCTTGGCGGTAACGTTTTTGAGGTTGTTGGCTCGAGCGCCCGTAATTTTAAGGCAGCCGCGACCGGGCTTGCGCCGTTCATCAGGCACCCGAATCATTCGTTTGCCGGTCAGATAAGCGCCCGTCATCGACTCAGGACACGCCATGATATCGGCAGGCGTTCCCGCCGCGACTACGTGTCCGCCGTTGACACCGGCGCCGGGCCCCATGTCGATCACGTAGTCGGCGGCACGGATTGTATCCTCGTCGTGTTCGACAACGATAACGGTATTGCCGATATCGCGCAGGCGCTCGAGCGTCTTGATCAGGCGCTCGTTGTCACGCTGATGAAGACCGATCGAGGGCTCGTCCAGAATATAGAGCACGCCCTTGAGACCCGCGCCGATCTGCGTTGCCAAGCGAATACGCTGTGCCTCGCCACCGGAAAGCGTCGCCGAGGCGCGATCGAGTGTCAGATAGTCGAGTCCAACATCGACCAGAAAACGCAGGCGCTCCAGAATTTCCTTGACGATACGGCCGCCGATAAACTGTTGGCGCTCGGTGAGTTCCAGGCCCTCAAAAAACTCGAGCGATTCACGGCACGACAGGCAACAAACTTCGTAAATGGACTTGCCGCCCACGGTGACGGCAAGCATCTCAGGGCGCAAACGAGCGCCGTGGCAGGTCGAGCACGGCTCCTCGCGAATGTACTTCTCCAGGCGCGCCTTGGTGTTCTCGTTCGTCGTCTCGGTATAGCGTTCGTACAGGATGTTGCGAACGCCCGAAAACTTGGTATCCCACTGGCTGCGACGTCCGTCGAGCTTTTGGTAGTCGACCGAGATCTTCGTATCGCCCAGGCCATCCAAGAATGCACGACGCACGCGAGGGGGCAAGTCCTCCCACGGCGTATCGGCGCTCACCTTAAAGTGTTTGCAGACCGCAGCAAAAATCTGCGGATAGTAGTTCGAATTGCCAAACAGGCTACCAAAGACTCCGTCGGCAATGGACTTCGAGGGGTCCTCGATCAGCGCCTCGGCATCAACGGTTTTCTTAAAGCCCAGGCCGTCGCACTCAGGACATGCGCCATAGGGAGCGTTAAACGAAAAATCACGCGGCTGAAGATCGTCAATGGAGTGTCCATGCTCCGGGCACGCCAAGGCCAACGAATACTCCAGAAGCTCGCCCTCGGTCCCCTCGGGAGCATCACGATCGGGCAGCATGTACACGTTTACATTGCCGTGCGCCAGCGCGGTCGCCTGCTCAACAGCCTCGGCGATACGGCCAAGAGAGTTCTCACGGATCACGATGCGATCGACCACGACCTCGATATCGTGCTTGAACTTCTTGTCCAGATCGATCGGATCGTCGAGCGAGCGCACTTCACCGTCGACACGCACGCGGCTAAAGCCCTCGGCGCGAAGGTCCTCAAACAGTTTGGTGTACTCGCCTTTTCGCCCGCGCACCACCGGTGCCAGCACAAACGCGCGGCGGCCCTCCCCCGCCGCCAAGACCTTGTCGGCAACCTGGTCGGTCGTCTGGCGCTCAATGACGCGGCCGCATTCGGGACAGTGCGGGGTGCCCACACGGGCGAACAGCAGGCGCAGATAGTCATAAATCTCGGTTACGGTGCCAACCGTCGAGCGAGGGTTTTTAGACGTCGTCTTTTGGTCGATCGACACCGCCGGCGAAAGGCCGTCGATTGAATCCAAGTCGGGTTTGTCCATCTGGCCCAAGAACTGGCGCGCATAGCTCGAAAGACTCTCGACGTATCGACGCTGGCCCTCGGCATAGATAGTGTCAAATGCCAGCGAACTCTTGCCCGAGCCAGAAAGACCGGTAATGACCACGAGTTGGTCACGCGGAATGGAAACATCGATATCACGGAGGTTGTGCTCACGAGCGCCGCGAATAACGATAGAAGAATCAGACATGGAAGCTCCTTGCCTCCTATTGCATCGAATCATACTGTCGATGAGTTTAGCGCACTCGACGCGCACAGATGTTCGTAATACAAGATTCGCAGACCTTTAGCTTTGCGTATCGGGCGCTTTGTTTCTCGAAATGCCGTGGAAAGGTTACAGTAATCTAATACTGAACTTAATTAGCCGTAACAGAGGAACGTCCATGACCGAAGATATCCCCCTTGAAAGCACTTCGAGCGACATGGCCAATCTGCCCATATTCATCGCCGTCCTTATCGTGGCCATCGTCGTGGTGCGTGTATATTTTTCAATCAAACACAATGAAAAGCCGCCCATTGCCCGCGTCTTTTGGTGCGCGACGCTCCTCATCCCGCTCGGCATGGTAGCTGCATGGATTACGAATCAATTGCTCGTAAATGAGGACAATTCCCTATGGGTCCTTTCTTATTCGGCGCTCGGTGCTACCGCCGTCATACTTCTTGTCGAGCCCTTGGTTTCGGGACTTATCGCCCAAACCGATCTTGCGACGGGAACGGTTGCCTGTATTTGCCGTGACATCCTTGTCATCGCCGCTGTTTCAGCGCTCTCGTTCGTTTCACTCGAAATTGCCTGTAACGAAACGTTCTATCGCATTCCCGCCAACTCATTCGGGTTTTCCGTCGGGCTGCTCGCGACGGTTCTGCTCTCCCTTTATTTGCTGGGACAGCGTCATGGAGGCGTCATGGCCCTCGTGCCCGTCGCCTGTTGCATCCTTGGCATTGCCGAGCACTTCGTCATAACGTTTAAAGGCGAGGCCATCCTGCCAAGCGATATCTTGGCCCTTGGCACCGCAATGGAAGTGAGCGAGGGATACGAGTTTACCTTTACCGCCGGAATCGTAACCTCTCTAGCCCTGCTGGAGATTTCCCTAGGGCTTCTTTCGCTTATCCGACCGAGAAAGCTCCGTACGCCCACCCATGTCTTCCCCGCAATCGCCGCTAACCTCTGCGCTTTTCTGCTAGTGACCGTTATGGGGCTCTCGGGCTTTTCCAGCATCGACTTGGAGCAGGCGCTGAATTTTGGATTTGACCGTTGGCAGCCCATCACCACGTATGCGTCTCAGGGTTTTATCACTTCGTTCACCGAAATGGTCAACGAGTTGCCCATTGAGAAGCCCGAAGACTATACGCCCGATGAGGCGCAGAGCATCGAGCAGAAGCTCGCCGCCACCTACGACAGCACGTATGGCTCGAGCGAGCAGCGCGCGGCGGCCGTTGCCCAGTTCAATGAAATCAAGCCGACGATTGTTGCCGTCATGAATGAGAGTTTTAGCGACCTTTCGTGCTTTGAGCAGCTCCAGGCGGCCGGGTACACCGGCCCCGCATTCTACAACTCGCTTCCCGACACACTTGTTCGCGGCACCATGCTCGCTTCGGTCGCCGGTGGCGGAACGGCGAACTCCGAATTCGAATTTTTGACCGGAGCGACAACGGCCTTTGTCGGATTAGGCAAAATCCCCTATCAGCTATATCAGATGAATGGCGTCAACAGCCTGGCAAAGGACCTTAAGGAGCTTGGGTATACCGCTACCGCTATGCACCCGCAAAACCCCGTCAACTACCATCGAGATAAAATCTATCAGCAGCTGGGCTTTGGAGACTTTCTTTCAATCGGCGATTTCGAAGGTGCGCCCTGTTACCATGCCGGCGTATGCGACTACGCCACCTACGACAAGATACTCGACCTGCTTAGAACCGACGAAGCCCCGCAGTTCATCTTTGACGTCACGATGCAAAATCACGGCGGCTACGACTATGGCACCGTTCCCGCCGAGGAGCTGACAAACTATTGGGTCGAGGGAGCCAGCGAGGGCGCCAATAGCGCGCTCAACACCTATCTCACCTGCATCAACGCATCCGACCGGGACCTCGAGTACTTTATCAACGAGCTCCGCAATATCGGCAGACCGGTTGTTCTTGTCTTTTTTGGCGACCATCAGCCGAGCGCCGCAACGACTCTCAACGACGAGCTGTACCCTCAGGAAGATACGGCAAGCCACGCTTTCCGTATCTATCAGTCGACATATTTTGTCTGGGCTAACTATGAAATCGCCGGCAATACCGAGCTCAACGTCTACGACACCGTCGGGGCAAACGAGGTTGCAGCCATTACCCTTAATAAGATCGGCGCCCCGCTCACCGACTATCAAAAGGCCCTGCTTGCAACAAGGTCAGATGTGCCCACCATCAATGTCGCCGGCTACCTTGGTGCCGACGGGCTGCGCTACGACTTGGAATCTGAAGACAGCCCATACGCCTCGACGATCGACAAGCTGCAGCGCATGCAATACCTCGAGTTCGCCAGCAAAGTTCAGTAAGCCCGCCCATTCGCTTGGACCCATCGTATTGCAAGCACGCTCGGCCCAAATGCATCGTAAATGACTCCCGCTCGCAAACGAGGGTACAATGACGCTCGTGTCACATCACGGGGCCCCGGCCCCAACATATACAAAGGAGTCATACATGGGTTGCGAGCACGCACAGGCCGCCGGCGGACAAACGTCGCCGTCGCAATTTGAGGAGAATACGCTGTCCGAGGTCAAACGCGTCATCGCCGTGCTTTCCGGCAAGGGCGGTGTCGGCAAGTCGTTTGTCACCGGTGCCATCGCCACCGAGCTTGCCCGTCACGGCCACAAGGTCGGCGTCCTCGATGCCGACATCACCGGTCCCTCTATCCCCAAGATGTTCGGTATGAGCGGACGCCACGTCCATGCCCTTGGCAACCTCATGCTGCCTGAAATCTCCGAGCACGGCGTCAAGGTCATGAGCTCCAACCTTCTGCTCCAAAACGAGACCGACCCCGTCCTTTGGCGCGGTCCGGTCATCGCAGGCGCCATTAGGCAGTTCTGGAGCGAGACCTCATGGGGCCCCATCGACTACCTGCTGGTCGACATGCCTCCGGGAACAGGCGACGTCGCTCTCCCCGTCTTCCAGTCACTGCCCGTCGACGGCATCGTCATCGTCACGAGCCCGCAGGAACTGGTCTCGATGATCGTCGCCAAGGCCGAGAAGATGAACGGCCCCTTTCTGGGCATCGTCGAAAACATGAGCTATATTGAGTGCCCCGACTGCGGCAAGAAGATCGAGGTCTTTGGCAAGAGCAAGCTCCTCGAGGTCGCAGAACGCTATAACCTCGACATCTTGGGCACGCTTCCCATCAATCCGTCACTCGCCGAGGCCTGCGATAAGGGCGAGGTCGCGCCCGCGCTGCCCGATGGCATGTTGCCCAAGGCAGTCTCTGCCGTCGAGGCCAATACCCCGCACGAGACCGACGAGGCCTAAGTGAACACGAGCGCCTTCTATGACGTCCTGGTAATCGGCGGCGGGGCTTCAGGCCTCGCCGCCGCCATTACGGCCGCACGTGCTGGCAAAAGCGTCTGCATCGTTGAGTGCGATGTCGCCTGCGGCCTTAAGCTCCTTGCGACCGGTAACGGCCGTTGCAACCT
>URYU01000015.1 GCA_900552155.1 uncultured Collinsella sp. | reverse complement strand
AAAGCCGCCCAGGTAGTCGATGCCGAGCGGCTCAGCCGCGCGGTCGAGGGCATGCGCGATGGGGGTGAGGTCCTCATCCTTGCAGCACGCGGCGATCTGCGCCACCGGGGTGACGGAAACGCGCTTGTTGACGATGGGGATACCGTACTCGCGCTCGAGGTTCTCGGCGGTCTCGACCAGATGCTCAGCCGTGTGCGTCACGTGGTCGTAGATCTTCGTGCACATGCGGTCGAGGTTCTCGTCACCGCAACCCATGAGCGAAACACCCATGGTGATGGTCCTGATGTCGAGGTTCTGCTCCTCAACCATGCCGCGGGTTTCCGCGATTTCTGCGGGCGTGATCGCCATCCTTGCGCTCCTATCTGCCAAAACGAGCATAGTCTTATCTATTCTAACGTGCCGCACGTGCCAAGTGGCGCATGCGGCACGTTTTGGTGCTCGGTTGTTTCCGTTGTGTTACTGCCCAAAGACCTCTTCGGCGATGCGAGCGCTTTCGGCGGCGTCCTTGGCGTAGTAGTCCGCGCCGATCTGCTTGGCGTATTCGGGGGTGAGTACGGCGCCGCCCACGATGATCTTGACGCCCGGCACCTCGGCATGGAGCAGCTTGATGGTCTCCTCCATGGCGACGACTGTGGTAGTCATAAGCGCCGAGAGGCCGACGAGCTTAATGTCACGCTCCTGCACGGTCTTGAGCACCTCTTGCGGGTCGACGTCGCGGCCTAGGTCAAAGACGGTGTAGCCGTAGTTATCGAGCAGCATCTTGACGATGTTCTTGCCAATATCGTGGATGTCGCCCTTGACGGTGGCCACGCAGATCTTGCCCTTGTCGGCAATCTCGCCGGCGGGCATCAGGCGCTTGATGGTGTCGAAGCCCACGCGTGCCGCCTCGGCCGAGGCCATAAGCTGCGGCAAGAAGAACTTGCCCTGGTCAAAGAGGACGCCCACCTCGTCGAGGGCGGGGATAAAGTGGTTGTTGATAAGATCCATAGCGTCGTGGTCGGCCAGCAGGCGCTCAGTCTCGGTCGCGATCTCGCCCTTACGGCCCGAGACGACCATGCGACGAATTGGGTCGTCGTTGCCGTCGGTGCCGGCGGTGCCAGCAGCGGACACGGTGTCGGTCGATGCGGCCTGAGCCGCTGCCGGGTTGGCGGCGATCTTGTACGGATCGGTCCAGCCGGCGTAGCGCTCGATGTATCCGGTCGAGCCCTCATCCTCAACGCTCAGGACGCGATAGCTGTAGACGGTGTCCATAAAGCGCTTGGAACCCGGGTTCATGATGGGGGCGTCCAGGCCCGCGCCAAAGGCGGCGGCCAAAAAGACCGAGCCCAGCAGCGGGCGGGCAGGCAGGCCAAAGCTGATGTTCGACACGCCGAGCGCGCATTTGACGCCCAGGCGCTCCTTGCACAGGGACATGGCGCGCAGGATCTGCTCGGCCTGGCGCTGGTTGGTCGAGGCGGTCATGACCAGGCAGTCGATGAGGATGCGGTCCGGTCCGATGCCGTAGCGGGCGGCCTCGGCCACGATGCGCTCGGCGATGGCGAAGCGAGCCTCGGCGGTATCGGGGATGCCGCCTTCGTCGAGCGTAAGGCCGACAACGTTGGTGCCGTAGTGGGCGACCAGCGGAAAGATCTCATCCATGATCTGCTGCTTGCCATTGACCGAGTTGATGATGGGCTTGCCGGCGTAGCGGCGCACGGCGGCCTCGACGGCTGCGGGATCGGTGGAGTCGATCTGCAGCGGCAGGAGCGTGGAGCCCTGGAGCTGTTCGGTCGCCTGTTGGATGATCTTGACCTCGTCGATCTCGGGCAGGCCTACGTTGACGTCCAGGATGTCGGCACCCTGCTCCTGCTGGCTGATGCCCTGGCTGACGACGTAGTCCAGGTCGCCATCGCGCAGGGCCTGCTGCAGGCGCTTTTTGCCGGTGGGGTTGATGCGCTCGCCGATGACGGCGATTTTGTGGCCATCGCAGGGGAGGTCCACCACGGTCTGGGCGCTTGTGACCGACATACTGGGCTTGCGGTGGCGCGGACTGGGCGTGTGGTTATCGATAAGCGTGCGCAGCGCTGCCATGTGCGCCGGCGTGGTGCCGCAACAGCCGCCCACGACGCTCACGCCGTCGGCGATCATGCCGGCGACGGCCTCGGCGTACTCGGGTGCCTGGATATCAAAGACGGTGTTGCCGTCGTCGTCCACATGGGGGAGTCCCGCATTGGCCTGCACCATAACGGGTTTGTCGGTAACGGTGAGCATACGTGCGGCGAGTCCTCGGAGCTCGGCCGGTCCCTGGCTGCAGTTGATGCCCAAAACGTCGGCGCCGATGGCATCGAGCGTGATGGCGGCCACCTCGGGACTCGTGCCCAGGAAGGTGCGACCGTCTTCCTCGAAGGTCATGGTGGCAAAGACGGGCAGGTCGGAGTTTTCGCGGCAGGCGAGGACGGCCGCCTTGATCTCGGCCAGGTCGGTCATAGTCTCGATAATAAAGAGGTCCACGCCCGCATCGACGCCAGCGCGCACTTCCTCGGCAAAGAGGTCATAGGCCTCGTCAAAGCTGAGGGTGCCTAAGGGACGAAGCAGCGCGCCGATGGGGCCGATATCGCCGGCGACGTAGCGGGCGCCGGCCTCGCGGGCGCAGGCGACAGCGGCGGCAAAGACGTCTGCCACGGTGGCGGCGCCGTCGAGCTTGTGGGCGTTGGCGCCAAAGGTGTTGGCGGTGATCACGTCGCAGCCAGCCTCGACGTACTGGCGCTGAATGTCGGTAATGACCTGGGGCTCCTCAAAGTTGAGCAGCTCGGGCAGGGCGCCCGCCTTCATGCCAGCGGCCTGCAACATGGTGCCCATGCCGCCGTCGAACAGCAGATGTCCCGTGCCATCGATGGCCGCACGCAGGCGATCGTCCTTAATGCGCAGATCGTCGATCGTGCGCATCTTGTACGTGGCGCCGTTGCGACGTGCGGCATCAACAGGTGCCGCCAATGCAGTGCCGTCAGAATCATGAGTGATAAGCGGAGTAAACATCGAGGGCTCCTAATGGCTGGAATAGCAGGTGGTGTGGGCGGCGCGGAAGCGGCAGTGCTCGCGCATGCGGCAGATATTGCAGGTGGGGCGGCTCTGGGCGTCGTGGACTTCGCCGTCGAACAGGCCGATCACCGCGGTCACGCTCTTGGTGGGCATGAGCAGGCTGGTCGGCGTGACGGTAAGCCCGATGAGCCGCGTGGCGTTGAGCGCATTGACGATCGAGCGCTGGGCCGAGAGCGGGCAGTCGCCGTAGCCGGGGCTAAAGCGCCAGTTGCCGGCGAGTCCGTGTGCGGCGGCGTCCGTCTTGACCTGCTGGTCCATTTGCTCAACGGCGGCTTCCACGTAAGCGGAGCACGCGGCGTCGAGCACGGCGCCCTCCAGGGGATGTTGGGCTCCCGTGGTGCGCAGGCGACGCTCGGCGTCCATGCCGAGGGTACATGCCATGAGCGCGGCAAAGCGGGCGTCCTTAAGATGACGATAGATATCGCGACCTCGCAGCTCAACGTTGGTGCCGACCAAGCGAATGCAAGGCTCACTTTGTTCGTCCACGCCCGTGGCATCGACGGCAAACACGCGGCGCACGCCACGAGGCTCAATGTCCAGTTCCAGACGCTCGACCACAAGCTCAATACGTCGTGACAGCTCGGGCTCAATCTGCTGGCCGCCGTAACCCAGATACCGCAGCATCTCGGTACGGTCGACACGGGGATGGTGCGCAGCATCGACACGGTAAAGCGCCGGCGACGCAAGGTCGGCCGGCACTTCGACAGCGGTTGTATCGATGTGCGGTTTTTCCATTACCCCAGGCGCTCCATAATGGTCGCGGCGATCGCAGGACGGTTCATAGTGTACAGGTGCAGGCCGTCGGCGCCGTGCTCCTTGAGGTCGCAAAGCTGGCGGGCGGCATAATCTACACCGGCTGCCTGCAGGCTCTCGGGGTCGTTCTCGTACTTGGCGAGAATCTTGATGACGGGGGAGGGCAGCGACGCGCCGCACATAAAGACCATGCGGCTGATCTGCGACTTGCCCATAAACGGCATGATGCCCGCGGTAATGGGCACGGTGATGCCGGCCTTGTCGGCAAGCTCGCGAAAACGGTAGAAGCACTCGTTATCAAAGAAGAGCTGCGTCACAAAGAAGCTCGCGCCGGCGTCCTGTTTTTGCTTGAGGTGTTCGACCGAGAGGTTGAGATCCTCACAGGCAATGTGGCCCTCGGGGTAGGCTGCGGCGCCCACGCAAAAGCCGGCGTCGACGAGCTCGGGGATGAGGTCGCGGGCGTAGGCGTAGTCCGAGGCGGGCTTGTCGTCCTCGGTCGCGCCGGCGGGGAGATCGCCACGCAGGGCCAGGATGTTTTCCACGCCGGCGGTGCGATACTCGTCGATCTTGGCGGCGATATCGGCATGCGAGCGGCCCACGCAGGTAAGGTGTGCCACCGAGGGCGTATCGAATTCGCTCGAAATCATATGCGCGATGGGGGCGGTGGTGGCACCGTTGCCCGAGCCGCCGGCTGAGCAGGTGACCGAGACAAAGCTCGGCGAAAGCTTGCATAGATTGCCTGCAACCTCGCGAGCCGTGTCGAGGGTCAGCTCGCCCTTGGGCGGGAACATCTCAAACGAAACGGGCGCGGTGCCCTGGGATGCTGCCTGCTTAAAAACCTCGTCGACGCGCATGTCGTGCTCCTTTAGATACATTAGTGTGATGTGTTGTAAGGATTCTACAGCACCACTGCGCTACGGTGGAGTTTTACTCGCTATTTGGAAATATCAATCGAAGATGTTTCGCTATCGGCATTTCCTATAACAGGGCAGGCAATCTAGGATGGGGCTATATTGAATGGTATCTGATGCGAAATACCAGTTAATAGAGCCCCATCCTACCATTGACTACTCTTAAACCATGGGCTGAGGTCTGCAATTTATGCAGTTGATTGGCTGTTGAGGGTGGCAACGCCGCCTCGATAGGGTAATCTCATTGATTGGTTTCGCGACAGCAACATAACGGTAATGTCGCGGAAACACGGCGAGTCTAAGCTATGACTCGTTCGTTAGTAATCAACACCGCTTCTCACGCGGTGCCGATACGAAGGGAGTTCCGTATGGCCGAACTTACTGACCGCTTCGGGACCATGGTGTTCTCTGAGGAAGTCATGAAGGACTACCTCCCCAAGGACATTTGGAAGCGCCTTGCTGCAACCCTCGAGGGCGGTGAGCCGCTCGACCTGGATGTGGCCAACGCCGTTGCCCATGCCATGAAGGTCTGGGCCATCTCCAAGGGCGCGACGCACTACGCGCACTGGTTCCAGCCGCTTTCGGGTATTACTTCCGAGAAGCACGACAGCTTCTTGGAGCCCAACCACGACGGCACCGCCATTACCAAGTTTACGGGCAAGAACCTCATCCAGGGCGAGCCGGACGCCTCCAGCTTCCCCAACGGCGGCCTGCGCGCTACCTTCGAGGCCCGTGGCTACACCGCTTGGGATCCCACCAGCCCCGCCTTTATCAAGGACGATGTCCTGTGCATCCCCACGGCTTTCTGCTCCTACACGGGCGAGGCCCTGGACAAGAAGACCCCGCTGCTGCGCTCCATGACCGCGCTCTCGCGTGAGTCTAAGCGCGTTTTGGCGCTGTTTGGCAAGACCCCCAAGAAGGTCGTTCCTTCCGTGGGCGACGAGCAGGAGTACTTCCTGATCAAGAAGGACGCCTATCGCAAGCGCAAGGACCTGGTCATCACCGGTCGCACCCTCTTTGGTGCTGCTCCCTGCAAGGGCCAGGAGCTCGAGGAGCACTACTTTGGCGCTATCCGTCCCACCGTCTCGGCCTACATGAAGGACCTGGACGATGAGCTGTGGGCGCTCGGCATTCCCGCCAAGACTAAGCACAACGAGGTTGCTCCCTGCCAGCATGAGCTCGCACCGGTCTATGGCGAGGTCAACGAGGCCATCGACCAGAATCTGGTCATGATGGAGAAGATGAAGCTCATCGCCTCCCGCCACGACTTGGTCTGCCTGCTGCATGAGAAGCCCTTCGAGGGCATCAACGGTTCGGGCAAGCACAACAACTGGTCGCTTGGCACCGAGTCCGAGAACCTGCTCGATCCGGGCGACACCCCGCTCGACAACCTGCAGTTCATCGTCTTCCTCACCGCGGTGATCGAGGCCGTCGATAACTATCAGGAGCTCCTGCGTGCCTCCGTTGCCTCGGCCGGCAACGACCATCGTCTGGGCGCCAACGAGGCTCCTCCGGCGATTATGTCCATCTTCTTGGGCGACCAGCTTACCGAGGTCGTCGAGAAGATCATCGATGGCAAGGCTTCCGTCCATGCCACGCGCGGCGTGCTCGACCTGGGCGCCGATACCCTGCCCAAGCTGATGCAGGACAACACCGACCGCAACCGCACCTCCCCGTTTGCCTTCACCGGCAATAAGTTCGAGTTCCGTGCCTGCGGCTCCGAGCAGAACGTCTCCGACTCCAACCTGGTGCTCGATGCCGCCGTGGCCAAGTCGCTCAAGTCCTTCGCCGACGCGCTTGAGGGTACGCCCGAGGATGAGTTCCAGGACGCTGCGCTCGAGTACTGCAAGAAGGTCCTGACCGACCACCAGCGCATCCTCTTCTCCGGTGACGGCTACTCCGATGAGTGGCCCGTCGAGGCCGAGAAGCGCGGCCTTGCCAACAACAAGACCACGGCCGACGCCCTGCCCGCCTTTGTTTCCGATAAGGCCATCGCGCTCTTTGAGGAGACGGGTGTCCTGACCAAGGCCGAGGCCCAGCGCCGCGGCCTGGCGAACCATCCCACGACTGCCGACGCGCTGCCGTGCTTCGTCGATCAGAAGAGCATCGATTTGTTCGGCGAGTTCAACGTGCTCTCCGAGGTCGAGGTTCGCTCACGCTACGAGGTGAAGCTCGAGAAGTACAACAAGCTCATGAACATCGAGGCCACCACGATGGTTCGCGAGGCGCGTCGTACCTATCGCCCGGTCATTACCGCCTATGCCACCAAGGTCGCTAAGGGCCTTGAGACTATTCGTGCTGCCGGTGCTGAGGCCGCCATGCAGTGCGAGCAGAACACGCTCAACAAGCTCTGCAACGGCATCACCACCATCAACGACTCCATCAAGGCGCTTGACGCCGTGCATCAGAAGGCTGAGGCCCTCGATGGCCAGGAGCAGGCCAACGTGTACGCGCACGAGGTCGTTCCCGCTATGGATGCGCTGCGTGCCGCCGTGGACGCCATGGAGGAGATCGTGGCAGCCGACTACTGGCCGGTCCCGACCTACGACGACATCCTGTTCTACGTGTAGAGCGTAACTGACATATCGTCACGGTATTGAGCCGGGGTCCGCATTACGCGGGCCCCGGTTTTTGTTTGCGAAGAGCGCTTAGGAGTCCGTTTTGCAACTGATTCGCCCACGTAATAAGGGGGCGAGGGCAAAAAACGTCAAATATGAGTACTGTCACAAGTCCTGTAGCATTATCTTTTTGCAAAATATGCAGTATTACGCAACATATGTCCAAGTACTTAGCTGATAAACGCCTGCAATTCTTTCGCCGTAGGACACCTGACGTCTAAATCGATTTCTGAAGGCATGAAATCGCTGTTACTAAATCGGTAACAGTACTCATATTTGCCATTTTTTGCCCATGGTCCATCGGAAGATGCCGGGATCCGCACCCTGCCGGGTCCGAATCCCGGCATATCGGTAGCAAAAAGCCCGCTACCGAATTGGTAACGGGCTTCACATTTCAAATGGTGCCCCCAGCGGGATTCGAACCCGCGATATCCACCTTGAAAGGGTGGCGTCCTTGGCCGCTAGACGATGGGGACAGCGGGAAAGAGTATAGCAGACTTTTTTAGTCGTTCACATATCGTTGGCAAACTGAAAAACCACCACAAAGGTGCCTGTCCCCTTTGTGGTGGTGGGGCGCTAGGGGAGGAGCTTCATGGCGGCGTCGTGGGCGGCGTGCTCGTAGGTGCCGTCGAGGGGCTTGAGCGGCAGCAGGGCGGCGGCCTGTGCATCGCCACGGCGCTCGAGGGCATGGGCGATCAGCCAGTCGGCGAGCTCGGGGTTCTTGGGCAGTGCCGGTCCGTGCAGGTACGTGCCGATGACGCCCTTGTAGATCAGGCCCTCAAAGCCATCGTCGCCGTTGTTGCCGGTGCCCGCGACGACGGACGTTCCGAGCGGCGTGGCATCGGCGTCCAAAAGCGTGCGGCCGCCATGGTTCTCGAATCCCACAAAGGGCTCAGGTGCCAGATCGGTTTTGACGGCTACGTTGCCGATCAGGCGATCGGATCCACGTACGGTTTCGGCGGCAATGCCGGCCAGGCCCTCAGTGCGATCGTCGCCAGTGTAGTACGAACGGCCGCGCAGCTGATAGCTGCCACAGATGGCAAGCAGCGAGCCGCTATCCTCAACATAGGCCGCGACCTTGTCTTTTTGGGCGAGCAGCTCGTGTGCCACGGCTAGCTGGTCGCGGTCGGAGCCGCCACCCATCATGACGATATCGGCATCGATGAGATCGAGTGACTCGCCCATACGGACCTCGTCCACGCGCACGGGAATGCCGCGCCAGGCGCAACGGCGCTCGAGCGCGATAACGTTGCCGCCGTCGCCGTAGAGGTTAAGGGCATCGGGATACAGGTAGACGATGCGCAGCGGGCGCGAAAGCTCGACCGGCGCAATATCCGTGGGGACAGCGCTGCCGTCGGCACGGGCTACGGCGCGCCCGGCAACAGCGTCGGCGGTGGCGCCTTTCAGCCCGTCGAGTTCTTTGACCAGCGGCGGGAAGGCCGTGTAGTTGGCGACGGCATAGAAAGTGTCGCCTGCGGCTTCATCCGCAACGGCGCCAATTGCCTGCGCGACGTCCGAGATAATCGCGGCATCGATGCCGGCGTACTTGAGGCGTACCTGCATGTCGTGCGCGCGCGTGCCTCCGGCAAAGGCGACAAGACCCGGCGTGTCGGCGATGCGCTCAAAGTCGACGTCGTAGATCCACGATACATCGTGGCCGTCGGCATCGTTGTCGTTGAGGAAGAAAGCGCAGAGCCTGCCGCCCGCCGTCTTAATGGACTGGATCTGGCGATCGAAGCCCACGGGATTCTTAGCCAGGTTGGCCTCGACGGTGCGGCCGGCGATATCCCAGCGCCCCATACGACCACCGGCGGGCACATAGGCATCGAGCGTGGGCTGCAGGTGCGCCGCATCCACGCCTAACTCATGTGCGGCAAAGAATGCGGCGGCAACGTTGTAGACCATGTACAGACCGTTGTAGCGTGTGGCGATGTGTACGGCAGCCGCGTCGGGCGCAGATCCAAAGACCAGGTCGAAACCATAGCCGTCGCAGCCGAGCTCCACGCCCGTCACGCGACGGACAAGCGCAGGGCGGGCCCAGCCGCACGAGGGGCAATGGTAGGCGCCGAGCTGGCCGTATTGCACGTAGTCATACTCCAGCGGCGCGTTGCACTGTGAGCAAAAGCGCGAATCGCTAATACGGTCGGACTCGGTGTTGGTGGCGCCGTCGATGCCAAAGGCGATGTTTGCATTGGGAACGCGTGCGGCGATCGCGGCACACAGCGGGTCGTCTGCGTTGTAGATGAGCGTTGTTGCCGGAGAGAGCTCCAACGCATGGGCGATGACCTCCTGGGTGTGATCGATCTCGCCATAGCGATCCAGCTGGTCGCGGAACAGGTTGAGCAGCACAAAGTACGTCGGCTTGAGCTTGGGCAGAACGCGTACGGTGTAGAGCGCGTCACACTCAAAAACGCCCACGCGCTTGCCGCTGCTGGTGTGCTTAAGGCCGCCGCGGGCCTCGAGCAGAGCACCCACCACGCCAGGCTCCATATTGTTGCCGGCGCGGTTGCATACCACGGTGGCGCCGCTGGCGGCAACGGCGTCGGCGATGAGGTTGGAGGTGGTGGTCTTACCGTTGGTGCCGGTGATCACCACGCTGCGGTCGACAAGGCCGGCGAGGTCGCTCAGCAGCTCGGGGTCGATCTTCATGGCGATGCGGCCGGGGAGTACGCCGCCCTGGCGCTTAAGGACGGAGCGCAGCCCCCAGCGGGCAATATCGCTCGAGGTGCAGGCAAGAGATGAGCGGAGGTTCATGAAGCCGTTCCTAACATAGATGACATGGTCGGGGCGATCGCGTCGCTAAAAACCGTAGCGGCGCGCAAATTCCTGGGCAAGCTGCGACACATCTTCGCAGGCATTGGCCCAGGGGGCAAAGTCGGGAGTGTCCGAGATAATACCGTCCGCTTCCCAAACGGCCTGATGCGAAAGATCCCAGGGATCGCGTGGCTCGGGCCGGCAGGGAAGGTACGGTGTCTGGTACATGGGGTTCAGTAAGAAGAATGCACCGCCCTCGCAACGGTTGGCAAACTCACGCAGCGCGCGTGTCGCCGGGCGCATCTTGTTTGTTTTGAACAGCAGAATCGTGCGGGCGAGCAGATACCAAGGAGAGTTCTCGAGCGCGTCAGCCCCGATCTCTTCCTCGAGCTGGTGGGCCAGGGCAAAAAAGCCGTCCTGGTCTTCCAGACGAGCGAGAGCGAGCAACACGGTGCCTGCGGCTCGGGTGGGGTAGCCTTCCGCCTTAAGGACGCGGCGGGCGTAGTTGGCGGCAGCACGGTAACGGGCGCTCGCCATGCACAGCTGCGAGATGGCCTCGAGTGTGTGAAGCCACCCGATAAGAGCCGGCTCGCTCACGGTAAGGTCTGCTGCGGTGACACCGTCGGCCAAAACATTATTGGCCCAGTAGTGCGGGGCCTCCATGTCGAACCCGGGCACGCTTTGCTGCAGGTAATCGGCCGTGGTCGCCTCGAGCTTCATCAGGTCACCCAGGCAGGCGTCAACGGGCGTGCCGGCCAGGATGATGGCGAGCAGCTGCGCGTCGACGGCCAGTGCATCGACGCGGACAATTTTGAGCAGCTCATCGCGCATGTCGTCGAACAGGCGATTACGCGTCTGTTCGAACTCCTCGTCACTGCCCATGTCCTCGATGCGATGGAGCTCGTCGAGCAGGTGGCGATGAACACCGGCATAGGACAGCAGTGCCTGGGCATGCTCGGTCTGCGCATACTTATGAGGGTTGACGCTCACGTCGTTATGGACAAGCTCGCGTGCTGCATCGGTGAGTTCGGGGTGCGACGCCAGATAGGTGCGCTCCAGGTAGGCGGGGATGTAGACGCTCGGATCCATTAGAGGTCTCCTCCCTTAAACGGCAAACCCTGCTCGGCCGCCCGCAGTATGCGCTCATCGATTTGGGAACGCACGATATCGTTGGTGGCGACCCAGGCGGCAAAACTGGCGTTGTCGGGGGCGCCCAGGCCCTCCTGCAGTACCGGCGTCGCCTCGGACAGCGCAAGGACAAGTTCGTCGGTGGAGCCCACACCCACGTTGACGCGGGCATAGACGCCATCGGGAAACTCGGTTTGGAAGTAGAGTGCCTCGGCTGCGTGCGGACACGAGCGCGCAAGGATGCGCAAATAGTGCTCGGCGCCCTCGTAGTCCAGCTCGCGCCAGGCAGCGCTCATCAGCGCGATGAGCGTCCACGGGTCCAAGTCGCGCTCCGCATCCTTGGGACGACGGCGCAGCGGCGTGTTGGCGAGATAGGGGACGGAGTGGGCAGAGCGAAAGCGCTTGAGCTCCTCGGCGGGGTATTCGAGCTTTGCCATGGCGAGCATCGCGGTGTGGCGGACACCGGCGGGGTCGTTGGGGGCAAAGTCGAGGCTGCGGTTTGCGGCTTCGAGCGACATGCGATAGCGGCCGCTAATGAGCGCGCGTGACGCAAGGGCGGCAAGCCAGCGCAGATAGGGGCGGCGCGTAAGGTCGCCTGCGGCCTCACGCTCGTAGGGGTCCTGCGCCGAGGCGATTTTGAGCGCCAGGTCATGCTCCACCTCGTCGCACTTGGACACCAGATACTGCACGTATTCCTCGTTGGATTCGGCGGTGAGGGCGGGCAGCATGCGCTGAGCGTCCCAGTTGGTGGGGTCGAGCGCGGCTGCCTCGCGGAGCATGTTCTCGGCAGCTGCCTCTTCTTGCTCTGCCTGGGTATCGTCAGGGATAAAGGGAATGCGGTAGTCGACAGCCTCGACCACCTTGGCAATGAGGTGCCCGGCGCGGTCGCGGTCGTGCACGATGAGCGGTGCGGGGTTGCGGGTGAATTGTTCCATCAGACGCTCTACGGCGGCAGCGTCGGTGAGCGGGATATTGTCGCGGCGCAAGGCCTCAAGAACGAGGCGATGGCAATCCTCTTGAATGGGATCGAATGCCATGGGGCCTCCTTTGCTGCGGTTAGGGTTCAAATGTTTCTATATAAGGTTCTAGTTTACCCGCATGTGGCACACCGGGGGTGCCGCACTTGGACTTGCACCTTTGCACCACGAAGACGGATGTCGCACAAATGTCGGCACCTTGGACGACCGAGTGGTATCACGGTGCCGCAAACGGTCGATTTTTGGCGGCGAACGGTGCATATTTTGGAGGGGCACCGTCCTGCCCGGGATATGTAGTCAACCTTGATAAAACGTTTGCCCAGCTTGGGAGTATGAATGCCGCACAAGGGTCTTCAGGGATAGAAAAAACGTTTCATCATTGGCGGCTTTAGGTGAATAACTGACCAACCAGAACGGTAAAATAGTGTTTGTCTGAGCGTTGAGACGTTTAGACATCGCGCATTGTCATCGCCGGCAACGCGCAAACCGGTCCTAACGGAGCCAATTGGGTGCTCCGTTATATACGCAAGTCTAAGAGGGGCTTGTTTAGGAGGCACAGTATGGGACGTTTTACCAATCCTCGTGATCTGTACTTTGGTGAGGGCGCTCGCCACGAGGTGAAGAACCTCAAGGGTAAGAAGGCCATCATCGTTTCTGGCGGCAGCTCTATGCGCCGCGGCGGGTTCCTGCAGGACGTTGAGGCCGACCTCAAAGAGGCCGGCATGGAGGTCAAGCTGTTCGAGGGCGTCGAGTCCGATCCCTCCATCGAGACCGTCATGAAGGGCGCAGCCGCTATGCGCGACTTCGAGCCCGACTGGATTGTTGCTATCGGCGGCGGTTCGCCCATCGATGCTGCTAAGGCCATGTGGGTCTTCTACGAGTATCCCGAGGAGTCCTTCGACAACATTATCCAGCCGTTCAGCTTCCCCGAGCTGCGTCAGAAGGCTCACTTCTGCGCCATTTCCTCCACCTCCGGCACTGCTACCGAGGTCACCGCATTCTCCGTCATCACGGATTACGAAAAGGGCATCAAGTACCCGCTGGCCGACTTCAACATCACCCCTGATGTCGCCATCGTCGACCCCGAGCTCACCTACACCATGCCCGCCAAGCTGTGCGCTCACACCGGCATGGATGCTCTGACCCACTGCATGGAGGCCTACGTTTCCACCTGCGCCTCTATGTTCACCGACGCCAACGCTCTGCACGGCATCCGCGAGATCGTCGAGTGGCTGCCCAAGTCCTATGCTGGCGACCATGAGGCCCGTCAGCACATGCACGAGGCTCAGTGCATCGCCGGTATCGCCTTCTCCTCGGGCCTGCTCGGCATCGTTCACTCCATGGCTCACAAGACCGGTGCTGCCTTTGAGAACGGCCACATCATCCACGGTGCTGCTAACGCCATGTACCTGGGCAAGGTCATCCAGTGGAACTCCAAGGACCCGCGTGCTGCCGAGCGTTACGCTTACGTGGCCAAGGAGATCCTGCACCTTCCCGGCGAGACCAACGAGGAGCTCATCGCCGCACTCGTCCAGAAGATTCGCGACCTCAACGACCAGCTCAACATTCCGCAGTCCATCAAGGATTACGCGAATGGTGGCGTGAAGGTCGACGCCGAGAACCCGCAGATGGTTTCCGAGGAGGAGTTCCTCGCCAAGCTGCCCGAGATCGCCGCGAACGCCGAGCAGGACGCCTGCACGCCCGAGAACCCGCGTGAGACCAAGGCTGCTGACTTCGAGAAGATCCTCAAGGCCTGCTACTACGACACCGACATCGATTTCTAATCGACTCTTGTTATCGTAACGAGGGGCTCCGCACGTATCTGTACGGAGCCCCTTTCTTTTTTAGAGAATGGGATAGTTATGGCTGCAATTTTCAATAGCCCCAGCAAGTACATCCAGGGTCCGGACGAGCTCGCCAAGCTCGGCTCCTATGTCGAGCCGCTCGGCGCTAAGGCCCTCGTCATCGTGACGCCTTCGGGCAAGAAGCGCGTCGGTGCCAAGATCGAGGGCGGCTTTGCCGAGGCTAAGGCCGAGCTGCTGTTTGAGGACTTTAACGGCGAGTGCTCCAAGGGCGAGGTCGATCGCCTGGTTGCGCTCGCTCGCGACAACGGTTGCGACATCATCGTCGGCGTCGGTGGCGGCAAGATCCTCGACACCGCCAAGGCCGTTGCCTACTACCTGGAGTCTCCGGTTATTATTTGCCCCACCATCGCCTCGACCGATGCCCCGTGCTCGGCACTTTCGGTGCTCTACACCGATGACGGCCAGTTCGACAAGTACCTCTTCCTTAAGGCAAACCCCAATATCGTCCTGATGGATACGACGGTTATCGCGGCGAGCCCGGTGCGCCTGACGGTTTCCGGTATGGGCGATGCGCTCGCAACCTACTTCGAGGCCCAGGCGACGCACGATGCCGACGGCGGCACCTGCGCTGGCGGCAAGGGCGGCATGGCTGGTCTGGCGCTCGCCAAGCTCTGCTACGAGACGCTTATGGCCGATGGCGGCAAGGCCAAGGTTGCGCTGGAGAAGGGTGCGCTCACGCCTGCCGTCGAGCACATCATCGAGGCCAATACGCTGCTCTCCGGTATTGGCTTTGAGAGCTCGGGCCTTGCTGCTGCTCATGCCATCCACAATGGCCTGACGATGCTGCCCGAGTGCCACGGCATGTATCACGGCGAGAAGGTCGCCTTTGGCACTATCGTCCAGCTGGTACTCGAGGATGCCCCGACCGAGAAGCTCGAGGAAGTCTTGGGCTTCTGCATTGAGCTTGGCCTGCCGGTCACGATGAAGGAACTTGGCGTTGCCGAGCTTACGCGCGAGCAGGCCATGATTGTTGCCGAGGCCGCCTGCGCACCCGATGACACCATGTGCAACATGCCTTTTGAGGTGACGCCCGAGATGGTCGCAAACGCCATCCTGGGTGCCGACGCGCTGGGCCACTACTATCTCATGGATGAGTAAATCAAGCTAAGGAAGGGGCAAAGCCAACAGATGGCTTTGCCCCTTTTTGCTATGGTGCAAAGTAACCTGTCCCCAATGCACAAGTTGGTGCAGGGGGTCAGGTTACTTTGCACCAACCGTTGTTTGATGAAGGGTGGATTCTCGTATGGCGCTTCCTATGGTTTACGGCGGTCCCGGCCGGTATGTTCAGGGGCCGGGGGAGCTTTCGCGCCAGGGCAGGTATTTGTCATGGTTGGGCTGCGCTGCCTATGTCTTGTTTGACCAGGGCACCGAGGATCGGCTGTGCAGGCAGATCGTCGATGGATTTCTGGACGAAGATCTAAGCGAGCCGTTCTTTAAGATTTATGACGGTCCGTGTACGGAAGAGGCCGTTGTCGAAATGGCAAAGGAAGCCCAGGCTGAGTATTGCGACATGGTGGTGGGTATTGGCGGCGGCAAGATGCTCGATATCGCCAAGGCCGTTGCGTTTTATGCCGAGTTGCCGTTGTGCGTATGCCCCACGGCGGCTTCGATGGACGGTCCGTGCAGCGCGATTTCGGTGCTGTATCACGAGGATGGATCGTTCGACCGCTACCTGATGCTCGAGAAGAATCCAGACCTGGTCGTGGTCGATACCAACGTGGTCGCGGCGGCTCCGCTGCGTATGACGGTCGCTGGCATGGGCGATGCACTGGCAACGTACTTCGAGGCGCGTTCGTGCGCCGCGGCGCATGGCGCCAACGAGCACGGTGGCGCGCCGGGGCACTTGGCCTTGGTTGCGGCTCGTGCCTGCTATGACACACTCATGGAGTGCGGCGTCGCTGCCAAGCGCGATCTCAAAAAGGGCCGTATATCGCCGGCGGTTGAGCGCCTGATCGAGTGCAATATTCTGCTCTCGGGTGTTGGCTTTGAGAGCGGTGGCCTAGCGCTTGCCCATGCCATCGCCAACGGCCTGACGATTCTGCCCGAGTGCAAGGCCATGCATGGTGAGGCTGTGGCATTTGGCCTGGTGGTGCAGCTGCGCTTGGAGCGTGCGCCCGAGCTTGATCAGGTGCTCGAGTTTTGCCAGCGCGTCGGTCTGCCGACCACGCTCGAGGAGCTGGGCCTTGGCGAGATTTCCGATGCCGATTTGCAGGGTGTTGCAAATGCGGTCTTTAGAAACGAGCGCAATATGGCCAACGAGCAGGCTAAGGTGACCAAACAAAAACTCGTGCAGCTCATGTGCGAGGCATAGCTTGGCACTTGATTGACCTTGTGCAATCGAGGCGGCGATAGGCCATGGGCTATTTGCCGCAAAGATGCTCCGCGTGTAATTTGCCCGAGGCGTGGGCCGATGGCGTATCATTATCTCTTGCTTGTTTGCACTGCTCAGGGAGGGGCCGCGCATGGCGCAGGAACACGATCTGTTTGATGACATTATCGAGATCAGCAAGGGTTTCGACTTTCTTAAAAACCCGCTTGGCGGTGTGACCGATGCACTCGATCCGTCGGCGCCGCAATGGAATCCTGCCGACTACAAGGAGCGTCCGCGCGGTAACACCATTCCGTGCCTGACCTGCAAAAACGAAAAGAGCGGCTGCACTGCGTGCATGGACGTGTGCCCGGTCAACGCTATCGAGGTCGAGGAAGACGCCATCGAGATCCTCGACTCCTGTCGCAAGTGCGGCCTGTGCGCCGCTGCTTGTCCGACTGAGGCGATTATTTCGCCGCGCCTGGCGCCTAAAAACCTGTATGACGACATTGTCTCGGCGGCTACGAGCCACGAGACCGCCTACGTCACCTGCACGCGCGCCCTCAAGCGCATGCCGCGCGAAAATGAGGTCGTCGTTGCCTGCGTGGGCGATATTACGGCCGAGACCTGGTTCTCGGTACTGGCCGACTATCCCAACGTGAGTGTGTACCTGCCGTTGGGCGTGTGCGATAAATGCCGCAACACCGGCGGTGAGGATATTCTGGGCGAGGCGATTGCGAAGGCCGAGGAGTGGTCCGGCACGGGTATGGGCCTGGAGGTCGACCCCAAGAGCCTCAAATGCCATAAGCGCCGCGAGTACGAGCGCAAGGAGTACATGGAAAAAATTGCCCGCACCACGGGCCTGACGGTGACCAAGCTCAATCCGGCGACGGCGGCGCTGGCCTCGGTGACGCAGAAGCTCAAGGCCCATCGCCATCAGATTACCCAGCTGGAGCGCACGCTCAACACCATGTGCGGCACCACGACGACCAAGCGTCGCCGTTCGCTCACCCATGGGCGGCAGCTGGTGCTCTCGACACTGCAGAACCATCCCGAGCTTGCCCAGAATATGCAGGTGAGCACGCCGGAGTGCGATTTTGACAAGTGCACGTCGTGCGGCGAGTGCGTCAATGTATGCCCCACGTTCGCCTGCGATTTGGTGGGAAGCGGCCGCTTTGCGTTGGAGTCCACGTATTGTTTAGGCTGCGGCGCCTGTGTCAAGGTTTGTCCCGAGCATGCGCTCAAGTTGGTTGAGCATGACGCGTCCAATCTGGTCGTCGTCGATCCCGAAGCCGAGGAAAAGGCCGCCCAGAAGGCCAAGGCCCACGAGGAGGCCGAGAAGGTCAAGGCCGAGGCAAAGGAAAAGCTCAACAAGATGCTCGACCAAGTGGAAAAGCTCGCGGACTAGCTAAACGAGCGTAAATGATGGCCGGTGGGACAGGTACTGCCCCGCCGGCCAAAAAAGTTGCGGTGGAATAGTTCCTGTTTTGCCCTTAAGCTGGCCATTCTAGGAACTATTCCACCGCAACTAATAAATGGTTAGTTCATGCTGCTTTGGTGGCCGGTTCGACCGGTACCGTTGCGCGTCACGGTTTCATGGAGCAAAAAGAACCCGGGGACCTGTTTGGTCTCGGTGTATTCCATAAGGATGCCGTCGGCGTTGTAGGTCTGCCCGCGTATAACGGCGAGTGCGTTAAAGTCGTCGAGATCGAGCACGCGCGCATCTTCGGGCGTGGGGTGCTCAATCGTTACATCGCGTTTGCCCGTGGCAATCTTAATGCCAAGGTCTTCTTCGAGGTAACGATAAATCGAATCGTTGACAATCTCGGGTGTCAGTCCCGGTACCTGTGAGCTTAGGTAATAGGAGTCGTCGGAGCACACGGCATGTCCGTCTGCATAACGAATGCGTTTGGCGCGTGTGAGCTCACAGCCTTCGGGAAACCCGGTAATCCCGGAGAGTGCCTTGCTACAGATGAGGAGCTCAAAGACGGTGGTGACAGTCTTGAGCTCAAAGCCTCGGCTGGTCGCGATTTCCTTAAAGGTCTCGAGTCCGCCGCCACCACGACTCTTCTCGTCACTGATGTTGCGAATGACGCGCATGCCTTTGCCTTGCTGGGGGAGCACGTAACCATCTGCCGCAAGCATCGAGATGGCGCGACGGACCGTCATGCGCGAACAGTCAAACAACTGCGTGAGCTCAGTCTCCGAAGGCAGATAACTCTGATAGGCGTATGTGCCGTCGTCAATCGACTGCTTCACGTTGTCATAAATAGTTTGGAAGATGGCTCGCGCCATGACGGTCTCCTAGAGCTGGGCGCGTGAACGACGGATGAGGGCCGCCCGCGCAGGTGTCAATCGATTTACTTGCTGGGGTCGATTATATATTTGCCCATGGCACGCAGGGCCGGGTCTGACAGGATGGCGCCGAGTTCATCGAGGGAAGCTACCTTTGCGACCATCGAGGATACGTCGAGCCTGCCAGAGTCGATGAGCTCGAGCGCACGACGCTGCGTATAAGGGTTAATGTAGGACGAGGTAAGCACAAGCTCCTTCTGGAAGACCTCGAAGGGCTTGACGGTGATTGTCTCATCGGGCTTGGTGAGGCCGAACATCATGACCGTAGCCTTGTGGCCGGCGATCTGGATGGCCTGCTCGATGGTGACGGGCTTGCCAACACATTCGATAACGACATCGACGTTGCCGACGCCCTCCTGCTTCAGGCGGGCCGGGACGTCCTCGTGGATGGAATCAATTGCCAGGTCGGCGCCGAGTTTGAGCGCAACCTCGCGCTTGCCTTCGACAGGCTCGAGCAAGACGACCTTGGTGGCGCCGGCGTTTTTGGCGAGCTGCATCATGAGCAGACCGATCATGCCACCGCCGATAACGACAACTGTGCTG
>URYU01000014.1 GCA_900552155.1 uncultured Collinsella sp. | reverse complement strand
GGGACGGGGCGCGGGGTTTGGTCGATCGCGAGTTACGCACGCGCCGGCGAGCACTTAATGTGCACTCCGTGCGAGCAGGACTGTCCGAGCAGGCGACCAAACCCCGCGCCCCGTCCCGGCGAGCGCTCGGGGACCGGTAGCTTACAGGTGCGAGACGATCAGTTCCATCTTGCCTTCGAGGTCGATGGAGCCGACGGTGCTCGGAGCCAGCAGGTGGCTTCCCTTGTGGACGGGGTCGCCGCAGACGGTGCCTTCGCCGTCGATGACCGACAGACACATGAAGGGCCAGCGCTGGTCGAGGGTCTTGCTGCCGTCGACGCGCACGCGATCGACGGTGTAGCAGGAGTTAGACTCGAGCTCGGTCACGCCGTCCACCTCGGGCGCGGTCACCGTGCCGTCGGTCGGAGCCTGAGCATCAAAGTCGATGCAGTCGAGGCTCTGCTCAATGTGCAGCGGGCGCAGCTTGCCATCGGTGCCGGGACGGTTGTAGTCGTACAGACGATACGTCACGTCGCTCGACTGCTGCGTCTCCAAAATGAGCGTGCCGGTCTTGATGGCGTGCACGGTGCCGGAATCAATCTGGAAAAAGTCGCCCTTGTGAATCGGCAGCACGTTGAGCATGTCGTCCCAACGTCCTTCCTCGATCATCTGTGCGGCCTCGGCGCGGTCCTTGGCACGCTGGCCGACGATGATTGTGGCGCCGGGCTCGCAGTCCAGCACATACCAGCACTCGGTTTTGCCCAGGCTGCCGTTCTCGTGCTTGGCGGCGTACTCGTCGTTGGGATGAATCTGGATCGAAAGGTCGTCCTTGGCGTCCAGAATCTTAATGAGCAGCGGGAACTCCTTGCCCTCGCAGTTGCCAAAGAGCTCGCGGTGCTCGGCCCACAGCCACGACAGCGTGTGGCCTGTGTACGGGCCCTCTGCAATCTGGCAGTCGCCGTTGGGGTGGGCCGAGATGGCCCAGCACTCACCGATGGGACCATCGGGAATGTCGTAACCAAATACGGTTTCGAGCTGGCGGCCGCCCCAGATCTTCTCGTGAAAGATCGGCGTCAGCTTAATTAAATCGGACATATTCATACCTCATTGTGTTGCGCGGGCGCCGCGTAAAACTGCTCAAAATGAGCGCCCGCATGACTAAAAAACTATGCCAACGTTACGTTGTGCAACTCAAAGCGGTCGCCAACGTTGCGCGAGACCGAATACTCAAAGGCGGCGCCGCTGTCCAAAAAGCCAATCTGGGTGAGCTCGAGCAGGGGAGAGCCAGGCTTGGTGTCCAGGCGCTCGGCTTCTTCCTCGGTTGCTGCCACGGCGCGAATGGTACGGTGGAAGCTCGAAATCTTCAGCCCGCATTGCTCGCGGACAAAGCGGTAGACCGATCCATACAGGTCCTTCTTTTTAAGGCCCGGAATCAGCTCGAGGGGCATGTAGGTGTACTCGATAACGATGGGCTTCTCGTCGGCCTGACGCACGCGCACGATGTGGTAGGCAAAGTCATCCTCGGCAATTCCCAGCTGGGCTGCGATGTCCGCTGGTGGATTAACGATCGAGAAATCGTAGACCACCGAGGTCACCTTCTCCCCGCGGTGCTCATACGAAAAACCCTGGGCACGGTCGTTTTTGCCCTGGAAAAACGCCTGGCCGGGAAGTCCCGCCGTGTCCTTAACGTAGGTACCCGATCCACGACGGCTGGTAATAAGACCTTCCTCGGTGATTTGCTCGATAGCTCGTTTGACGGTGATTTTGGAAACGCTATAGAGCTCGCAGAACTCAACGACGGTGGGAAGCTTATCGCCCGGCTTTAGAGCGCCGTTCTCGATGCTTCGACGGATATCCGCAGCTACCGCCTCGTATTTTGGGATCACGGAACCTCCTTTCCAACCTGATTGAGTATAAAAGAAAGTATAGTTAACACCTAAGCATCCCTATTATATATTTAAAAAGTTCGAGAAAGATATAATTAAAAGTCGCTTCGCATATAAACTAGAGCGCTCTAAATAGATAAACATCTGAGTAATGTCGTGTTAAGCGGCCATTCGCGTTTTCCCAGATAAAACCTGCCAAAACAAACCTGTCCCTTTTTGGTAGGTTTTTGCCTTGGGAGCGGTACCATACAGGCAATGTTTAAACGAGAAAGGTGGGCTCCCATGGAACCTAAGCAGTACTACATCGGCATCGACGTCGGCGGCACTTCGGTTAAGGAGGGCCTGTTCGACGAGGACGGCAACCTGCTTGCCAAGGCCAGCGTGCCCACGCCTCCTATCGTTGACGCTGCGGGCTTTGCCGCGGTGACCGAGGCTATCGACCAGGTGGTCGCCAAGGCGCAGATTCCGCGTGCCTTTGTGGCGGGCATCGGCCTGGCCGTTCCGTGCCCCATCCCGGCATCGGGCGATGCCAAGGTCAAGGCGAACATCGCCATCAACCTGCCCGAGCTCAAGATCGCCATCCAGGAGCACTGCCCCGACGCGGTCGTTAAGTACGAGAACGACGCCAACGCTGCTGCTATGGGCGAGGCCTGGCTCGGTTCTGCCAAGGGCGTGCAGAACGTGGTGATGGTCACCATTGGTACCGGCGTGGGCGGCGGCGTTATCGTCAACGGCGACGTGGTATCGGGCGTTGTGGGTGCTGGCGGCGAGATTGGCCACATGTGCCTGAACCCGGCCGAGGAGCGCACCTGCGGCTGCGGCGGCCATGGCCACCTGGAGCAGTATTCCAGCGCCACCGGCGTGGTGAGCAACTACCTTGCCGAGTGCGAGAAGGCGGGCATCGAGCCCATCGAGCTGACCGGCCCCTCCGATTCCAAGGACGTGTTCCAGGCCTGCCGCGAGGGCGACAAGCTCGCGCTGGCCGCGGCCGATACCATGGCCGACTATCTCGGCCGCGCACTGGCGCTTATTGCCAACGTGGTTGATCCCGAGATGTTCCTCATCGGCGGCGGCGCCTCCGCCTCGGCCGATGTCTACCTCGACAAGGTTCGCGAGCACTTTAAGCAGTACGCGCTTTCCGCCTCGCGCGAGACGCCCATTAAGGTCGCTTCGCTCGGAAACGACGCCGGCATCATCGGTGCTGCCTACGTAGCCCTGCGCGCTGCCGGTAAATAGCTGGTGCAAGGGGGACAGGTTACATTGCACCAACATGGTGCAAAAGGGACAGCCTTGGCCCCCGTGCCTGCGCCCCAAAATATGCCGTGGCCCTTCCGTCTGCGAAGGCTCGGCATCGGCGTGCTACCATAGCTACGTCCAAGTACACATATCAAGTGGAGGATATCCATGGCAAACGTTCTTGTCTTTGGTCACCAGAACCCCGATAACGACGCCATCATGAGCGCCGTCGTCCTGTCCCAGCTGCTCAACCAGGTTGAGTATGCCGGCAACACCTACGAGGCCTGCGCCCTTGGTCAGCTTCCGGCCGAGTCCGCCAAGCTGCTCGCCGACGCCGGCATCGCCGAGCCCCGCGTGATCGAGTCCGTCGAGGCTGGTCAGCTCGTCGTCCTCACCGACCACAACGAGTCTGCCCAGTCCGTCGCCGGCCTTAAGGACGCCACGGTCTTTGGCGTTGTCGATCATCACCGCATCGGCGACTTCGAGACCGCCGGCCCGCTGCACTACATCTGCCTGCCCTGGGGCTCCAGCTGCACCATCGTCACCAAGCTCGCCGGCGTGCTCGGCGTTGAGCTTTCCGACGTCCAGGCCAAGCTGCTGCTCTCGGCCATGATGACCGACACGCTCATGCTCAAGAGCCCCACCACCACCGATGTCGACCGCGCCGTCGCCGCCAAGCTCGGCGAGCAGGTGGGCGTCGACCCGGTCAAGTTTGGCATGGAGGTCTTCCTCACCCGTCCGTCCGGCTCCTTCACCGCAGCCGAGATGGTCGGCAACGACATCAAGATGTTCGAGCCCGCCGGCAAGAAGCTGCTCATCGGCCAGTACGAGACTGTCGACAAGACTCGCGCACTCGGCATGATCGACGAGATTCGCGAGGCCATGCGCGCCTACGCCGCCGAGAAGGGTGCCGACGGCATCGTCCTGTGCATCACCGACATCATGGAGGAGGGCTCGCAGGTCCTGCTCGAGGGCGAGACCGAGGCTGCTCAGAAGGGCCTGGGTATTGCCGACGAGCACGACGGCGTCTGGATGCCGGGCGTCCTCTCCCGTAAGAAGCAGGTCGCTGCCCCCATCATGGCCGCCTGCTAGGTTTAGTTGACCAAACGCCACGACCGGACCGCGGACGCCCCGCGCTCCGGTCGTTTTTTGTGCACGGCGCCGCGTCGTCTCTTGGACAGGTATGCCCGTGCCGTTGAACAAATAATGTTCAACCTGTGGTTCCGCTTTTCGGCCACGCCTGCGTGCTTGTCGTGCAGGGTAGGCTAGATGCAAGCGTAATACGTTAGAGCGCGGCGCCGCCACTTGGGCGGGCCGTGCTTTTTTAAGACGGGAGCTTTCCCGTGAAAGGAGCCGCCCATGGCAGCAACTGAGCAGCTGTTCAACGTTCGTGAGCGCAAGCGCTTTGAACGTCACGACATCTGGGAGCGCATCGCCGAGAACGGCACGATTTCCGCCGCCGTCATGGTCTTCGCCGCCATCGCCGCCGTCATTTGCGCCAATACCGATGCCTACGAGGCCATCCATCACTTTTTGGAGACCCCGCTGTATGTGGGTCTGGGCAACCTTACGGCCGGTCTCACCGTTGAGCTTTTCGTCAACGACTTCCTCATGGCGATTTTCTTTTTATTGGTGGGCATTGAGCTTAAGTACGAGATGACGGTCGGCGAGCTCAAGAATCCGCGTCAGGCCATGCTTCCCATGCTGGCGGCCGTGGGCGGCGTCGTCGATCCTGCCAGCATCTACCTGATCTTTAACCATGCCGGCGCCCGCAACGGTTGGGCCATCCCCATGGCAACCGATATTGCCTTTGCGCTGGGCGTGCTGTCGCTTTTGGGCAACAGCGTGCCCAACGGCGTGCGCGTGTTCTTCTCGACGCTCGCCATCGCCGATGACCTCATCTCCATCGCCGCCATCGCCATCTTCTACGGTCAGAGCCCCAATCCGTTTTGGTTGGGCGCCGCCGCGCTGGTGACCTGCGCGCTCGTGTGGCTCAACAAGACGCAGCATTACCGCCTCGCCCCGTATTCGGTACTGGGCCTGCTGTTGTGGTTCTGCATGTTCAAGAGCGGCGTGCACGCTACGCTCGCCGGTGTCATCTTGGCCTTTACCATTCCGGCCAAGTGCGGCGTCAAGCTCGATAGCCTCACCGATTGGTTGGGCGAGTGCCTGCCGCTGCTCGATGACCGCTACGACGACGAGGCGCACATCTTGGGCCAGCATGACTTTACCGTCTCGACCACCAGGGTCGAGCGCGTCATGCACCGCGTGACCCCGCCGCTCATCCGCATGGAGCGTCTGATCTCCACGCCGGTCAACTTTGTGATTCTGCCGATCTTTGCGTTCGTGAACGCACAGGTTCGCCTAGTGGGCGTGGACATGAGCACGCTGCTCACCGACCCGGTGACGCTCGGCGTGTACTTTGGCATGCTGCTGGGCAAGCCGATCGGCATCTTTGGCATGACGTTTGCCCTGGTTAAGTTTAGGGTCTGCGAGCTGCCGCATAACGTTAACTGGCACATGATTGCCGGTGTGGGCATTCTGGGCGGCATCGGCTTCACCATGTCGATCCTCATCAGCGGCCTTGCCTTCCCGACGGCCCAGTTTGAGGTTCTGGCTGCCAAGGCCGCCATCCTTGCCGGTTCGGTCACCGCTGCCGTGCTCGGTATGATCTACATGAGCGTGGTCTGCAAACACCCCGCGCCCAAAGACAAGTAAAAGCATATACAAGTTTGAAAACGCCGCCTGTGGACACCATCACAAGCGGCGTTTTAGTCAATGGGGACGTTCTTAAATGACTAGGCTTATTCCACCGTTCCGTAGACGGCGCCCCAGCCGTGGGCGGCCAAGGCGGAGTTGAGCTGGTCGCAAAGTGACTGGCGGTCGTAATAGCCGGGCGGTAGCAGGTTGACGATTTCCATGAGATCGGGCGCCAGGTCCAAGATTTCGGCCTGCACGATGAGATCCAGGCGGTCGATGGCGTGGCGGTCGTAAAACAGCCCGTCGACCAGGCGCTGCAGGTCGCCGAATTCCTCGGCCTGAAACGATCCGTACTCCATAGTGCCTCCTTGGGCGCCCCACGCCGGCATGCGCGGCGATTCGTAAATCATTGCGATGAACTTAATCTATCACGGCTTCATGCCGTTGCGGCGGTGGCGGTCTATACTTAGACGAACTGCAACGTCCCGCTTCGCGAAAGGTCGCACCCATGCAGACGATCTACCAGAAGATGGAAACCACCGAACTCGATGCCGCCATCGAGGCGCTCAAAGCCGAGGTCGCCGAGGTCAAGGCCAAGGGCCTGGCGCTCGACATGGCCCGCGGCAAGCCGTCGCCCTCCCAGGTGGACATCTCTCGACCCATGCTCGATATCCTCAATGCCGATGCCGATCTGCACGACGGCAACGTCGACTGCTCAAACTACGGTTGCTTTGAGGGCATTCCCTCGGCGCGCAAACTGGCGGGGGAGTTCCTGGGTTGCCCTGCCGAGCAGACGCTCGTACTGGGTTCGTCGAGCCTTCTGATCGAGCACGATATCGCCGGCATGTTTTGGCGCTGCGGTTCGTGCGGCAGCGAGCCTTGGGAGGCTTACGAGGCCGCGCACGACGGCAAGAAAGTCAAGTTCCTGTGCCCTGTTCCCGGCTACGACCGTCACTTTGGCATCACCGCCGACCTGGGTATCGAGAATGTCCCCGTCGCGATGACCGATAATGGCCCCGACATGGACGAGATCGAGCGCCTCGTTGCCGCCGACGATTCCATCAAGGGTATCTGGTGCGTGCCCAAGTATTCCAACCCCACGGGCATCACCTTTAGCGAGGACACCGTGCGTTGCCTGGTCGAGATGCCCACGGCCGCGCCCGATTTCCGCATCTTCTGGGACAACGCCTACTGCGTGCACGACCTGTACGACGAGACCGACGAGCTCGCAAACATCTTTGACCTCGCTCGCGCGGCGGGCACCGAGGACCGCGTGGTGGCCTTTGCCTCGACGTCCAAGATCACCTTCCCGGGCGCCGGCATCGGCTTTATCGGTGCGAGCCCCGCGGTTATCGCGGAGTTCTCCAAGCGTCTGAAGGCCGGCCTTATCAGCGCCGACAAGCTCAACCAGCTGCGTCACGTGCGCTTCCTTCCCACCATCGAGGCGGTCAAGGAGCACATGAAAAAGCATGCCGAGTTCTTGCGCCCACGCTTTGAGGCCGTCGAGCGCAAGCTCACCGAGGGTTTGGGCGACACGGGCTGCGCCACTTGGACGCATCCCCGCGGCGGCTACTTTGTGAGCTTTGATGGTCCCGAGGGCTCGGCCCAAAAGGTCGCAGCGCTTTGTGCCGACCTGGGCGTCAAGCTCACGCCGGCTGGTGCTACCTGGCCTTATGGCAAGGATCCGCGCGACACCAACATCCGCATCGCGCCGAGCTATCCCACGGTCGAGGACCTGGAGGCAGCACTCGACGTACTGGTGCTGGCCGTCAAGCTCGTCGCTGCCGAGCTCGCTCGTGCCGAGCGCGCCTAACGCCTAGGGCCCCGCAAGTCCGCGCCCAGTACTATCCGCATTTTCGATACGTAAAGGAGCGTATACATGGATTTGGGTATTTCCACCAACCCCACACCGGAGATCTACACCATTAAGGTAACCGGCGAGATCGATATCTCTAACGCCGATAGCCTGCGCAATGCCATTGACCTGGCGCTCGAGCAGCCCACTGAGGCCGTTGAGCTCGATTTTGCCCAGGTGAGCTACATCGATTCGACGGGCATTGGCGTGCTCGTGGGCGCCGCGCACCACGCGGTCGACCACGGTAAGCGCTTTAGCTGCACTAATGTGCAGCCCCAGGTGATGCGCGTGGTTCAGCTGCTGGGCGTCGACCAGGAGATTTCGATCACGGCGGCATAATCTTTGCCCCCAAAAGGGCGTGCCGTTTGGCATATGTTTGTGATGCGCTCGGACGTTTTGGCGTCCGGGCGCTATACTTGACCGAATGAATAGACGAGTTCCGGCCGAATGGCGCGGTGCGGGCTCGACTCACATCGAGCCTTGGAGGTATGTGTGTTTGGTATTGGAGAGGGTGAGCTCGCGATCATCGTGGTCTTCGGCTTTTTGCTGTTTGGCCCGGATAAGCTCCCGCAGATGGGCCGCACGATCGGCCGTGCCATCCGTCAGTTCCGCGAGACGCAGGAAAAGATGACGGCCGATGTTCAGTCCGAGATCATCGATCCGGTAAGCGAGGCCGCGTCGGCTCCGGTCAAGCCCAAGAAGGCTGTCGTCGATGACGATTCCGATGCGGACGAGGATGCCGTCGAGACGGCCGCGCCCGCAAAGAAGGAGACCTTTGCCGAGCGCCGTGCCCGCCTTGCCGCCGAGAAAGCTGCGAGTGAGGGTGCCACCGAGGGCGAAGGCGCAGCTGATGAGGCCGAGAGCGCCGAGCCCGCCACGGCCGCGCCTGCCGCTGCCGCCGACGAGCCCGAGCCTGCTGCAGAGCCGGAGCCCAAGCCCGAGCCGGCAGAGCCCACGACGGCTGACCTCTACGCTCGTCGTCCCCGCAAGCGCAAGGCCGGCGTCGACCAGCTCGCTCGCGAGCTCGAGGCCGAGGACGACGCCGCTGCCGCCGACGCCCCGAAGGGAGGCGATGAGTAATGCCTATCGGACCTGCGCGTATGCCGCGCTTCGATCACCTGGGAGAGCTCCGTCGCCGCCTGACCATCGTGGTCGTGTCGGTGTTTGCCGCCGCTATCGTGCTGTATTTCGCCACGCCTGTTGTGCTCGACATCCTGGAAGATCCCATCCGCTCCTTTGTGCCGGACGGTAAGTTCTACATCACTACCACGCTCGGCGGCTTTGGCTTGCGCTTCTCGCTGGCCATCAAGATGGCCGTGGTCATGTGCACGCCCATGATCATCTGGCAGATTCTGGCGTTTTTCCTGCCGGCGCTTCGCCCCAACGAGCGCAAGTGGGTCGTGCCCACGGTGCTCGCCTCGACGGTGTTGTTCTTCCTGGGCGCCATTTTCTGCTATTTCATCATCATTCCTGCGGGCTTTGAGTGGCTCATCGGCGAGACCTCGGCCGTCGCTACGGCGCTGCCCGATCTGGAGAACTACGTCAACATGGAGCTGCTCTTTATGATCGGCTTTGGCGTGGCGTTTGAGCTGCCGCTCATCATCTTCTACCTGTCCGTCTTCCACATCGTGTCCTACGCTGCTTTCCGCGGTGCCTGGCGTTACGTATACGTTGGCCTGCTTGTGGGCTCGGCTGTGATTACGCCTGACGGCTCGCCCGTTACGCTCGGCCTCATGTATGGCGCCCTGCTCTCGCTTTACGAGATTTCGCTTGCCATCGCCCGTGTGGTCATTACCGCGCGCGAGGGCAAGGAGGGCTTGTTCGTGAGTCGTCTGGACCTGTTCTCGGACGACGAGGACGACGAGGAGTAAATCGGTATGCACGAGGTTGGCATTGTCAACGGCATACTCGATACAGTGATTCGCGCGGCGCGTGGGGCGGGGGCCTCGCGCGCCGTTTTGGTAACGCTGCGTATCGGGGATATGACCGAGGTCGTGCGCGAGGCACTCGACTTTGCATGGGAGACATTTCGCGACGAGGACCCGCTCACGCGCGGCTGCGAGCTTGCCGTGGAGGAGGTCCATCCACAAAGCGAGTGCCAGGACTGCGGTGAGGTCTTCGATCACGACCGTTTCCATTGCCGCTGCCCTCAATGTGGCGGCGCCAACGTGCGCCTGCTGCACGGCCGCGAGCTCGACATCGCCAGTATCGAAATCGAAACCCCCGACGATTAGCCCGCTAGCCATCTGGTGATGGGGTATAAAGGGGCCAAATTAAGGAGCGCTAAGTATGGCTGAGAAAACGATTGATATCGCGTCGCCGATCCTGTCGCGCAACGAGCGCCTGGCAGATCAGCTACGTCAGCGATTTAAAGAGACAAACACCTATGTGATCAATGTGCTTTCGAGCCCTGGCTCGGGCAAAACCACTACGATTCTGGGCACCAACGAGCGCCTGCGCGACAAGGCGGGCTTGCGTTGCGCCGTCATCGAGGGCGATATCGCCTCGGACGTCGACGCCATCACCATGAAGGAAGCCGGCATGCCTGCCATCCAGATCAACACGGGCGGCCTGTGTCACCTCGAGGGCAACATGATCATGGAGGCCGTTGACGCGTTCGACCAGGCCGTTGGGCTCGATAACATCGACGTCATCTTTATCGAAAATGTGGGCAACCTGGTCTGCCCAGTTGACTTTGACCTGGGCGAGAACCTGTCCATCATGATCCTCTCGGTGCCCGAGGGCGACGACAAGCCCATCAAGTACCCGGGCATCTTCCAGCACGCCGGCGCACAGCTGCTCAACAAGGTCGACGTGGCCCCGGCTTTCGATTTTGACATGGATAGGTATACTAAGACACTCGATGACCTCAATCCGCAGGCGCCGCGGTTTGCCGTGAGCGCACGCAAGGGCGAGGGCATGGGTGCCTGGTGCGATTGGCTCATCGGGCAGATTGAGCAAGCAAGGGCGTAAGTCGGCCGCCATACGGGCGGGCGTAGCCGCAGAGATACGAGATAGGAGCCTCTTTTGAAGCTCATCATCGCCGAGAAAAACGACGCCGCGCGTCAGATCGCCGAGCGTCTGTCCACGGGTAAGCCCAAAAAGGACAAGGTGTACAACACCGCCATCTACCGTTTTGAGTGGAAGGGCGAGGAGTGCGTGACCATCGGCCTTGCCGGTCACATCCTAGCGCCCGATTTTTGCGACAGCGTGCTGTTCGATAAAAAGCTGGGCTGGTATTCGGTCACCGAGGACGGCGAGATGCTGCCGGCCGACATACCCGATGGCCTGGCGCGTCCGCCCTACGACACCAAGCGCAAGCCGTTTCTTGCCGATGGCATCTCAATCAAGGGCTGGAAACTCGAGAGCCTGCCTTACCTCACCTGGGCGCCCGTCATTAAGCTACCGGCCGAGAAGGAACTCATTCGTTCGCTCAAGAACCTCGCTAAAAAGTCTGACAGCGTCATTATCGCCACGGACTTCGATCGCGAGGGCGAGCTAATCGGTTCGGACGCCCTTAACAAGGTGCGCGAGGTGGCGCCGGACTTGCCGGTTGCCCGCGCCCAGTACTCTTCGTTTACCAAGGCCGAGATCACGCAGGCCTTCGATAATCTCGTCTCGCTCGACCAGAATCTGGCCGACGCCGGCGAGAGCCGCCAACACATCGACCTCATTTGGGGTGCGGTGCTCACGCGCTACCTGACGCTCGCCAAGTTTGGCGGCTTTGGTAACGTGCGCTCTGCCGGCCGTGTGCAGACGCCGCCGCTTGCCCTGGTGGTCGCGCGCGAGCGCGAGCGCATGGCGTTTGTGCCCGAGGACTATTGGCAGATCCGCGGCATGGGTGCCGCACAGGGTGCTGCCGAGGACGACCGCTTTAAGATTGCGCACAAGACGGCGCGTTTTACCGACAAAAATGCTGCCGAGACGGCATACGGCCATATTGACGGCGTTGCGACGGCAACCGTCGCCGCGGTGACCAAGCGTTCGCGCAAGCAGCAGCCGCCCACGCCGTTTGCGACCACCTCGCTGCAGGCTGCCGCCGCGGCCGAGGGCATCTCGCCTGCGCGTACCATGCGCATCGCCGAGTCCCTCTACATGGCCGGTCTCATCAGCTACCCGCGTGTCGACAATACCGTGTACCCTGCGACGCTCGACCTGGGCGCCGTGGTGAGCGACCTGGCAAAGATCAACCCGGCGCTGGCGCCCGTGTGCAAAAAGGTGCTCGCCGGTCCCATGAAGCCCACGCGCGGCAAGGTCGAGACCACCGACCACCCGCCTATCTATCCTACGGGCGAGGGCGACCCGTCCGCGCTCGATGGCGGCCAGCGCAAGCTCTACGACCTCATCGCCCGCCGCTTCCTGGCGACGCTCATGGGGTCTGCGACCATCGAGAACACCAAGCTCGAGCTCGATGTGAACGGCGAGCCGTTCGTGGCTTCGGGCGATGTGCTCGTGACCCCCGGTTTCCGCGAGGCATACCCGTACGGTCTCAAGCGCGACGAGCAGATGCCGCCGCTGGAGCAGGGCGATACGGTCGACGTGTTCGACATTAAGCTCGAGGCCAAGCAGACCGAGCCGCCCGCGCGCTACAGCCAGGGCAAGCTCGTGCAGGAGATGGAAAAGCGCGGCCTGGGCACCAAGTCCACGCGCGCGAGCATCATCGAGCGCCTGTACGCCGTGCGCTATCTCAAAAACGATCCCGTGGAGCCGAGCCAGCTGGGTATCGCCATCATCGATGCGCTGTCGCGGTTTGCCCCGCGCATCACGAGCCCCGATATGACCAGCGAGCTCGACGGCGACATGACCCGCGTGGAGCGCGGCGAGGACACCGAAGAGCATGTCGTGACGCACTCGCGCGCGCTGCTGGCCGGCGTGCTCGACGAGCTGCTCAAGCATACGCAGGAACTGGGCGACGCTATCAGCGACGCCGTCACGGCCGATGCGCGCGTGGGCACCTGCCCCAAGTGCGGCAAGGACTTGGTTATGAAGACGAGCGCCAAGACCCGCGGCAGCTTTATCGGCTGCATGGGCTGGCCCGACTGCGACGTGACCTATCCGGTGCCGAGCGGCGTCAAGGTGAGCCCGCTCGAGGGCGAGGCCGCTGTGTGCCCCGAATGCGGTGCGCCGCGCATTAAGTGCCAGCCGTTCCGCCAGAAGGCTTTCGAGATTTGCGTGAACCCGACGTGCCCCACTAACTACGAGCCCGACCTTAAGGTGGGCGAGTGCAAGGTGTGCGCCGAGGCCGGACGCCATGGTGATCTGATTGCACACAAGAGCGAGAAGAGCGGCAAGCGCTTTATCCGCTGCACCAACTATGACGATTGCGGCGTGAGCTATCCGCTGCCGGCGCGTGGAAAACTCGAGGCGACGGGTGAGACCTGCCCCGAGTGCGGTGCCCCCATCGTGGTGGTCAACACGGCGCGCGGCCCGTGGCGCATCTGCGTGAACATGGACTGTCCGACCAAGGAGAAGAAGCCTGCCCGCGGCCGCAAGACTGCGACCAAGGCGAGCACGGCAAAGAAGACGACGGCGGCCAAGAAGACGACGGCTAAGAAAGCCACTGCCGCCAAGAAGACGACCGCCAAAAAGACGACTACCAAAAAGACCGCTGCCGACAAGTAGCCGCACGGTCGAAACATCACCTAAAACAAAAACGAGCGAGGACCTCAAAATCCTCGCTCGTTTTTTGCGTAGTCATTTGGGACGTTCTTTAATGACTAGTCGTTTAAGACCGTCGCATGTGACTAGTTCACTTCGACGGGTTTGGCGCCGGGATAGCGCTCCTCAAAGTCTAGGCGGTACTTATTGTCATTGGTGCCCGCCACGTTGTCGCGCGACAGCGGCGCCACGATCTCATTCTTGTGGTCCGCAGGCTTGTCGTATTTCAGGCTGATCTCCCAGGCATCACAGATTGCGTCAATGCGGTGGTCCAGGTCGTCGTACAGGGCGATGATGTCCTTCCAGGAGCTGTAGTTCTTGGAGCTCGTCGGGACGTCTAGGTCCTCGACGATGTCGTAATACTGCTCGATGGTGTCCTCCGTGCGCTCGGCGACGTCGGCGAGATTTTGACGGGTGGTTCGATCCTCTTCCAGATAGCTGCCGTTGAAGTTCTGCGCGCAGCCACGGACGTAGTTGTCGAGGTCTTCGAGCAAGTCGTAGTATTCGCTCAGTCGGCGGTAGAGGTTCTGCTCGGAGAGCGTTGCTTCGCCGCCATCCTCGTCGTCATCGTCATCATCGTCGTACAGGCTGTTGGGATCGCCGAGAGGCTTTAGGTCATCGTCGTCGACGTCATGGTGCAGCTTAGCTACCTCGGCAGTCGTCTGCGTGGCGGCGTTGTCGAAAGGCTTGATCACAAAGAAAACGACCAGGGCGATGATGATCGCCACCAGCACAACGATAACGGCGATAAGCGGCCCGGTGCCGCTTTTTTTGGGAGCGGGGGTCTGTGGCGAAGCGGGCGCGTATGCGGGAGCCGGCTGCTGTTGGGGCGAGCCGCTCGCGACGGGTATGCGCTGCGTGGTCTCGACGGCCGCGGGGCCTGCGGCGGGGTCGGGGCGGTAGGCGAGGGGGTCGTCCGCCTTGGCTTGCGGCGTATCAAGGGAGCCGGTCTGCTCAAAAGCGGGCTGCCTATCGCTCGCGGTTGTTTGCTCAACGGATGCACCGCACGAGGTGCAGAACTTGGCATCATCTGCAAGAAGTTTGCCGCACGAGGCGCAATACCGAGACATTGCCACTCCTTTCGCCACGTTTCAATGCAATACGACGATTATACCCAGCGTCCAAAATTCCCCATCATAAGTTGCGGTGAAATAGGGACTGTTTGGCGGTCTCAGAGCTTCAATCAGTCCCTATTTCACCGCAACTTTGGAAAGGCACCTTTAGCCATTTGGGACGCGCCGAGCACTGGGGTATCATGGCTTGGTTGATATATCTGCATTTATGCGCCTTGTAGGAAGGGGCTGCGCTCATGGCTTTTGAGCCCGCTCAACATAGCTTTATCACGCTCGAGGGCGTCGATGGTGCCGGCAAGTCCACGCAGGCGCGTCTGCTTGCCCGCGCGCTCGAACTCGCTGGCTACCAGGTTGTGAGCCTGCGCGAGCCGGGCGGCACCGCCATCAGCGAAAAGATCCGTGCTCTGCTGCTCGACCCCGCCAATACGGCGATGGGAGACACCTGCGAGTTGCTGCTCTACGAGGCGGCGCGCGCCCAGTTGGTGCACGAGGTCATAGCTCCCGCCATCGCGGCCGGCGAGGTAGTCCTGTGCGATCGCTTCTACGATTCCACGACCTGCTACCAGGCGTTTGCCGATGGCCTCGACCGTCAGATGGTACGCGATGCCAACAACCTGGCTGTCGCCGGTACGCATCCGGCGCTCACGCTCGTCTACCACATCACACCCGAGCAGGCGGCGCTACGCATGGCAGCCCGTGGCGCGGCAGATCGCATGGAGGCAAAAGGCATGGCCTTCCAAGAGCGCGTTTACCAGGGATTTTGCGCCATTGCTGCCGAGGAGCCAAACCGCGTAAAGCTCATCGACGCCACTGCGACCGTCAAGGAAGTCTTCGAGAAGACGGTCGAGCAGATTCGCGCGTACGGTCTCGACATTCCGCAAGATGCTGTCGCCGCCGCGCTTGCCAAGGAGGCCGAGTAACATGGCCCCCGCTCAGGCAAGCCTGCTGGCCAAGCTCGACACCCAAGAGCGCGTTCGCGGTTTTTTGACCAACGCCGTCGCCAGCGGCCGCGCATCGCACGCCTACCTGTTTTTGGGCGCTCCCGGTGCCGGCAAGCTCGATGCCGCATGGGCGCTCGCCCAGGCCTTCCTGTGCGAGCAGGACGGCTGCGGAGCATGCGACAGCTGCGTACGCGTTGCTCGGCATACGCATCCTGACGTGCACTATTACACGCCCGAGAGCGCCACAGGCTACCTCATTGCCCAGACCCGCGAGCTGCTCGATGACGTGCCGCTGGCGCCCATCCGTGCCAAGGCCAAGGTCTACATCATCGACCATGCCGAGCAACTGCGCGCTAACACCGCCAACGCGCTGCTCAAGACACTCGAGGAGCCGCCCGAGGGCGTTATGTTCATCTTGCTGGGCACTTCGGCAGACGTGATGTTGCCCACCATCGTGAGCCGCTGTCAGTGCGTGCCGTTTCGGCTGGTGTCGCCCACCGTGGCCGCGCAGGCCGTGAGTCGCGCGACGGGCCAGGATCTCGCGCGCTGTCGCATGGCGGTCGCCGTGGCGGGAAGCCCCACACGCGGCATCGAGTTCCTTAAGAGTGCCGAGCGCCAGGATGCTCGCCGCCAGATGGTCCGCGCCATCGATTCGCTCATCGCTGCCGACGAGGCTGATGTGCTCAGCCGCGCCAAGTCGCTCATCGTCGCCGTTAAGGCACCGCTCGCCGAGGTCAAGTCCACACAGGAAAAGGTGCTCGAGCAAAACGCCGACTACCTGTCGCGTGGAGCATTGAAGCAGCTTGAGGACCGCAACAAGCGCGAACTCAACGCGCGCGAGCGTTCGGGTATCATGGAAGCGCTGGCGAGCGCGCGGACGCTCATGCGCGACGTGCTGCTGACGCTTCAGGATGAGGCGGCAGGCGTTGTGAACGAGGACGTGCGCGACACGATCGGGCGGCTTGCCGCGGCGACGAATGTTGCGGGTGCCACCCAGGCGCTCGAGGCGGTTGCCACGGCTGAGCGCAACATCGCCAGAAACGTTACTCCCCAGCTGGCCATCGAGGTCATGCTGTTCGATATCAGGAAGGCACTGAAATGCCGTTAGTCGTACCCGTTAAGTTTACCTACGCCTCGCGCGACCTGTGGTTTGACCCGCAGGATCTGGATATCCTCGAGGCCGATTATGCCATTTGCTCCACCGAGCGCGGAACCGAGATCGGCCTGGTCACGGCCGATCCCTTCGAGGTGCCGCAAGATGAGATCGGCCAGCCGCTCAAGCCCGTGCTGCGCGTGGCGAGCGACATCGACCTGCAGCTTGCCGACGACCTGGCCATCCAGGGCGACGAGGCGATGGTCGATTTCCGCCGTCTGGTCAAAGAGCTCGACCTCGAGATGAAGCCGGTCGGCGTCGAGTACCTGTTTGGCGGCGAGAAGGCCGTGTTCTACTTTGCGGCCGAGGAGCGCGTCGATTTTCGTCAGCTCGTCAAGGATCTGTCCTCGACGCTGCACATTCGCGTCGATATGCGCCAGATCGGCGTGCGCGACGAGACCCGCCTGGTGGGCGGCTATGCCCAGTGCGGACAGGAGCTCTGCTGCACGCGCTTTGGCGGACAGTTTGAGCCCGTCTCGATTCGCATGGCAAAAGAGCAGGACCTACCGCTCAACTCGTCCAAGATCAGCGGCGTTTGCGGCCGCCTGATGTGCTGCCTGCGTTATGAGTTCGAGGCGTACAAGGACTTTAAGAGCCGTGCGCCCAAAAAGAAGACGCTCATCGATACGCCGCTTGGCAAGGCGCGTATCCAGGAATATGACACGCCGCGTGAGCAGCTGGTGCTGCGCCTAGAGAACGGCAAAGTCTTTAAGGTCAACCTGGCCGATATGACGTGCTCGGAGGGCTGCAAAAAGAAGGCCGCCGAACAGGGCTGCAACTGCCGCCCCGACTGCGTGACGCGCGACGTGCTCGAGCGCATTGAGTCGCCCGAGATGCGCCTGGCGCTCATGGAGCTCGATCGCGAGAACGGCGTCGACGTGGGCGATGGCCTGTCGAGCGCCGACCGTCTTGCCGGCACGTCGATGCCCAAGCGCCGTCGTCGCGATGCCGATTCCGATGCTCGCGCTGCTCAGAGCCAGGGCGAGGGCCGTGGCCGCGGAAAGGGCCGTGGTAAGGTCGAGGCACCCGAGGCCGAGGAGGCCGCCGGTGGCCGTCGTCGTCGCAAGCGGTCGGGTTCGGGCGATGCCGGCGAGGCCGCTCCCGCAGGCAAGAACGCTTCCCGCGAGCGCGAGGCTCAGCAGCCCCAGCAGCAGAATCGCGGCGGTGGCATGAACCCCACACGTCGCCGCCGCCGTCATCTGTCGAGCGAGGAGCGCGAGGACGCCTTCCGCGCCGCAGCTGCTCGCGAGGCTGGTGCCGCCCCCAAGGGTGCCTCGGCCTCCGATGCGCCTGTCGACAAGGGCGGCAAGCCGCGTGGTGAGGAGGAGCGCGCGCCGCGTCCGCGCCGTCGCCATTCCTCGGGCGCGCAACAGAAGCCCTCAGTGCCCTCCGTGGCCGATCAGGTCTCGGATGGCGAGGTCAAGGTCACGCGCCGTCGTCCCGGAGATGGCGGGGGAGCGGCTGCCAAGGCTTCGCGTGGCGCCGCTCGCGACGAGCGCGAGCCGCGCGAGGATCGCGGTGGCGAGGGCTCGGCCGATCAGGGTCAAAAGCGCCGTCGCCGTCGCCGTTCCCGCAAGCCGCGCTAGGATGGTGGCGAGGGCTCGACCCCGTCTTCGTCCGCACCACAACCGCCCGCCGGCGAATAACGCCCGCGAGCGGATTTAGCCCGCCTTGCCCCGAGCACATCGGGGTATCATAGCGCTGAATCAACAACCCTCCCTGCGACCGAATGTAGGGAGGGTTGTGTCTTGAAGAGCCATCTGAACATATTGAGCCGTCTGCAGGGTGCCGGTGCCCTACCGTTTGCGGACGAATTGCTACCGTTTGCCGAGCGGGTGGCACGCGAGGCACTCGAGGCATTGTCGCCAACACGATGTGCCGGCTGCGAGCGCGCCGGTGCGCTTATTTGCCAAGACTGCCTGGCCGCGCTCACGCTCATCGACCCACGTCATAGCTGTACCCGATGCGGCGCCCCGTTTGGGGATTTGCTGTGCACTGAGTGTTCGGTCGAGGGCACGTCCTCGGCAATGGCGGAGGCGCTCGACCGCTGCCTGGCGTGCGCCGTCTATGCGCATCCGCTGCCGCGCATCATTAAAGCGTACAAGGATGCGGGTGAGCGACGTCTGGCTCCGTATCTGGCGGAGCTGCTCTACGATACTGCCCTGCATGCCCAGGTCGTAGCGCCCGATCGCTACGGAGGTGTGCTGTCCGGTGCGGATGCGGTGGTGTTTGTGCCTGCGACGGCGGCAGCGTTTCGGCGGCGTGGTTTTGATCATATGGAGGCTATTGCGCGTCCATTTTGCGAGCTGTCGGGTGTTCCCCTGCTCGATGCTCTCGTCAATTACGGGCATGGCGACCAGCGCGAACTCGGTCGTGAGGAGCGCCGCGAGCGTGCCCAAGGCATGTACGAGACGGTTGAGGATGTGCACGGCCGCCGCCTGCTGCTTATCGATGACGTTATCACCACGGGCGCGACGATGGCCGCGGCTTCGACGGAACTCAAGCGCGCCGGCGCCGCAGCAGTCGATGGCCTTGCTATCGCACGTGTTTGGTAGGGGTGGTTTTGTGGCAGTGAAGATTGGGCGGCGCAACGAGCCGACAGACGAACAGCTAGCGGCTTCCGAAATCCTAACAGGCGCCTCGGCGCTACGCATGATGCGCGCCGAGCGCCGGCAGATGGGCTACATAAGCTGGAAGGACCTCGATCCCGATGAAGAGCGCCGTGTGCGGCGCACGTCGTCGCCCTCGACCGAGGACATCTATCTTCCCGACTTGGTGCGGATTGGGGCCGCAAGCAGCGAGATGCAAGAGGATATGTGCTTGCTGGTAGGA
>URYU01000013.1 GCA_900552155.1 uncultured Collinsella sp. | reverse complement strand
GCGATGGCCTGCTTGGCGGCGACGTTGACATTGATACGGCGATCCTGCGTGGAGACGGTCAGGCGTTTATGGAGCGACACGGCGCCACCATGCGTGCGGCGCAACTTGCCTGCTTCGGCGAGCGCGTCCAGGTCGGCGCGGGCGGTGACGGAGGACACGCCAAAGGTCTGGGCGATTTCTGCTACCTGTACCGAGGCATTATGCTCGAGCATTTCCATGATGGCGGTACGGCGTTCGTCGGCAAAAGCACGGTTGGTAGCTTGGGCCATGTCTGCTCCATTCTCAGCTAAATTTGCAGGAATTGTGTTGACTCTATTTTCGTTCATTTTCTTATTGAGTAAGAAAACACATTTCGATAACATATCTATTCTATAAAAGAAAGACGCTCAACGCCCAAAATTCAATATCGAACACGCCCACTCGGCTCCAATTCCTTCCGTTTACTTTTCAAAAACGACGGTATTGACCTGCACGGGCTCAATATCTCGCACGTGCAAAGCCGCTGAATTTCATACAATGAGCGCAGCAAAACGCAAGGTAAAACGCCTTGTGAACAACTACGCCCGATGTCCAGATGCGGGCGAGGGAGAGGAGCAAACGCTCATGGCACTTGTTACCACCGAAAAGATGCTCAAGGACGCTCAGGCCGGCCACTACGCCGTCGGCGCGTTCAACGTCGAGAACCTCGAGTTTGTTATGGCCGTTCTGGCCGCTGCCGAGGAGACCAAGTCCCCCGTCATCATGCAGACCACCCCGGGCACCATCAAGACCGCTGGTCTGGATTACTTCTACGGCATGGTCAAGGCTGCCGCCGAGCGCGCTTCCGTGCCCGTCGCTCTGCACCTCGATCACGGCGATGGCTATGACCGCTGCATGCAGGCTTTCCGCACTGGCTACACCTCAGTCATGATCGACGGCTCGCACGAGTCCTTCGAGGACAACATTGCCCTGACCAAGTCCGTCGCCGATGCTGGCCGCGCCATGGGCGTGCCCGTCGAGGCCGAGCTCGGTAAGGTTGGCGGCAAGGAGGACGACGGTCCCGCGGTTGAGGGCGAGAGCCCCTACACCGATCCGGCCGAGGCCAAGGAGTTCGTCGAGCGCACCGGCTGCACCTCTCTCGCTATTGGCGTTGGCACCAGCCACGGCGTGTACACGAGCGATCCGCACATCGAGCAGTCCGTGGTCAAGGCCATCCGCGACGCCGTCGACGTGCCGCTGGTTCTGCACGGCACCTCCGGTGTGCCCGATGAGCAGGTCGCCGAGGCTGTGAAGAACGGCATCTGCAAGGTCAACTACGCCACCGAGCTGCGTCAGGCCTACACCAAGGGCTTCATGGCCTACATGGCCGAGAACCCTGCCTGCTTCGATCCCAAGAAGCCGGCCAAGGAGGGCATGCGTGAGATCACCGAGCTGGTTAAGATCCGCATGACCAACCTCAACTCTGTGGGCAAAGCAGAGTAACAGCAAGGGTACTCTGATCCCACCGGACGGCTTGGGCGGGTCCCCGTACTTAGTTTCCAAAACGTCCTCGCGCATGAAGGCCCCCGTTGTCTCGCTTCTCCGAAGCGTTGACAACGGGGGCCTTCGCGCTGCGGAATGATTTTGGAAACTAAGTACGGGGACCCGCCCAAACCGTCCTGCTCAATCGCCCTTGTGGTGTTGGGGCTGAAGGGGTGGGGCGTCAGGGCTTCTTTGTTGATGAGGGGTTAGTATGCCCGGGCTTGGTTGGGGAATGACTTGTTTAGGGATGCTTGGAGCTTTTCGAACGATGCTCGCTGGTTGAGATTCTGATCGGTTGAGCGTTTGGGTTTTGGGGTTGGGGAGTCGAGGAGGCCGTTTCTCTGTGTCGGGGGGAAGGAGAAAAGGTTTGCATGTTTTAGGGATGGCTGCTGTGTTGCGTCATTGGAAGAATGCATGCTTATGCGGCCTCCTCGATGTCCACCAAAAGGTTGCGCACGGGGTGTGCTGCTAGGTCCCGTGCGTTGGCAGTATTATGCCGCGGCTGTTGCAAAGAAGCGCTAAAGAAAGGCTTAATGAGGTTTGACGTAACAATGAAACTGCAGGTCAAAGCTATCGAGTAACACTCTTGAAAGGTTTTGAGCTTAAGGGCTTTCTAAGGTTTGTGGCGCGGATGTGGCTCGCCTGTGTGGGGCGTGTGGACGGCTCGTTCTTAGCGCTGCGGCTCTGCGGCGCGCACCTGCTCGATGACCTTTTCCATGGTGGCGTCGATGCGGTCCTTTTTGAGTTCGCATTCCCAGATGGTTATGGGTGTCCAGCCCATTTGAGTGAGTGCTGCCATGGCAGCGCGGTCGCGCTCGACGTTGCGACGGAACTTTGCCTCCCAAAACTCAACATTGCGCTTGGGCTGGCTCGGATTGCACTTAGGGCAGCGGTGCCAAAAGCAGCCGTTGACGAAGATGGCGATCTTGCGCCCGGGAAAGGCGATGTCGGGTTTTCCGGGCACCTTCCATTCCAAGCGATAACCCGTAAGGCCCGCTGCGCGCAGGCGCTGTCGTACGAGCAGCTCGGGCTTGGTGTTGGCGCGTTTGTTGCCCTTCATGGACTTTTTGATGGCGGCGCGACGGCGGACCAGTTCGCGCTCGTCAGCGGAGAGGTCCGAGGTATCGATGCCGTCCAGCAGACCGGGCTTGGGACGCTTTTTGCTGCGGCGCTTAGGTGCGCGCTTGGGCTTGGAAGCGGGCTCGTCGGTCATGGTGGCCTCGGTGTTGTTGGCAGTGCCGTTGGCCTCGAGCCGGTCTTCCTTCAGCTCAATCAGGGCATCGATGAGCCCCTTGTCTGCGGGCATCCATTCCACCGTGGCAAGCGAGGTGCGCGGAATCCAGCTGATATCAAGCTGGCGGTCGTGCTTCTGAGGTTCATCGGATTCATCGGCGAGCGAGCAGTAGTAGCACTCCATGGAGAGATGAAAATCGGGGTAGTCATACTCAACGGTGTAGAAGTCACGCAGGTTGGTGACTTTTACCTGCAGCTCTTCCATAAGCTCGCGGCGCACGGCGTCCTCGGGCGTCTCGCCGCGCATGAGCTTGCCACCGGGGAACTCCCAAAGTCCCAGCATGTCGCCGTAGCCGCGCTGCACGGCAAGCAGCTCGTCAGATCCTTCCTTGCGAATGATCCCAGCGGCAACATGAACAGTCTTCAACAGGAGTCCTCTCTCAACATCAACAAGTGGCAGGGTAGTCTTTTTGGGACGGGGCTTTTTTAGCTGCCCTATGCCAAACGCGGCCCCATGCTTCGAAGGCTTCGGATGGGGTAGCTAAAAAAGCCCCGTCCCAAAAAGACTACCCCTACCTTACACAACGGTAAGGCAAGCGTAAGCCATATCGATGGTAGCCGACTCGTCTTCTTGCGACTATAGATGCCGTAGACTAATTGCAAGAAAGGACTCGGTATGCAAACCACGCACATGGCGACCCCGGTACTGGAGGTCGCGCATCTCGAAAAGGTATATGGAGCGCTGGGCAATGTGACCCGTGCGCTCAACGACGTCAGCTTTACCGTCAACCGCGGCGAATTCGTTGGCATCATGGGTGCTTCGGGCTCGGGCAAGTCGACGTTGCTCAACTGCGTTTCGACCATCGATAGCGCCACAAGTGGCACGATCCGCATCAACGGGCAGGACGTGACGCGCATGAAGCAGGCCAAGCTTTCGCAGTTCCGCCGCGAGGAGCTCGGCTTTATCTTCCAGGACTCCAACCTACTCGATACGCTCACGGCACGCGAGAACATCGCCCTGCCGCTCACCATCGCCCGTACAAACTCGGCAGAGATCTCGACCTGCGTGCAGGACGTGGCAGCGCGCCTGTCCATCAGTCAGGTGCTCGACAAGTATCCCTACCAGATGTCCGGCGGTCAGCAGCAGCGCGTTGCCGCGGCTCGCGCGCTCGTTACCGACCCCACCATGATCATGGCCGACGAGCCCACCGGCGCTCTCGATTCCAAGAGCGCCCGCCTGCTGCTCGAGAGCCTGGAGGCCCTCAATCGCCGCCTGCGCGCCACCGTGCTCATGGTCACGCATGACAGCTTTGCCGCCAGCTACACGAGCCGTGTGCTGTTTATTCGCGACGGCAAGATCTTCACCGAGCTGCGCCGCGGCGACATCGACCGCCGAGAGTTCTTCGACCGCATTATGGAGGTCGTTGCCATGATGGGCGGTGAGGGCTCCGATGCTCTGTAAACTCGCTTGGGGCAACGTCCGCCGCGCCGGCCGCGACTACCTCGTCTACCTTTTGACGCTCACCCTGGGCGTCACGGTCTTCTATGCCTTTAACACCATCTCGATGCAGGTCGACATCGCCGGCATCGATGAAGAGGGCTTGGCGCAGGTTATGGGCAGCATACTCGGCGACCTGACGTACTTTTTGGCCGGTGTCATGGCCTTTTTGATGGTGTATGCCAATAACTTCATCATGAAACGCCGCAAGAAGGAGTTTGGCCTGTACCAGGTGCTCGGCATGGGGCGCGGGCGCGTCGCCACGATCATGGCGCTCGAGACCGTGATAGTATCGGTCGTGGCCTTTGTCGCCGGCATTGTGCTGGGTGTGGGACTCTCCCAGCTCATGACGTTCTTTACGGCCTCGCTCTTTAAGACACAGATCGCCAATTTCCACTTCTTTTTCTCGGTGCATGCGTTCAATCTGACCCTTGCCTGCATGCTCGTAATGTTTGTGCTCACGCTACTGCTGAACCTTCGCGCCGTGCGTCGTACCAAACTCATCGAGCTTATGGGTGCCGAGCGTCGCAACGAGAGCATCAAGACACGCAACCCCTGGATCGCGATTGCCATCTTTGCCGTGGGCGTGGTGCTTGTGGGCGTGGCCTATTACCGTCTGCTACGTGATGGGTTCCCGCTAACCGCGACGGACAGCAAGCTGCAAGAGGCCATGAGCCAGTTTGGTATTACGACCGCTATGGTTACCGTGGGCACCTTTGCCCTGTTCTGGGGACTCTCGGGCATGCTCATCAAGCTGCTGCAGAGCCTGCGCGGCGTGTATTGGCGCGGCCTCAACATGTTTACCGTGCGTCAGCTTGCGGCCAAGGTCAACACGGTGTGCTTTTCGATGGGCGTCATCGCGATGCTCCTGTTTTTGGCCATCACCTCGGTGACGTGCGGTATGTCGATTGCCAATGTGATGAACGAAAACCTGGAGCGCTATAACCCTGTTGACGTGTCACAGACGTATGTCTATTACACGCCCGATACGCTCGACTACTACAAAGAGTACATCAATCCGTCTGAAGCCGATCGCATGGTGCTGGCCGATAGTACGGTCGATTTGTACTCCGCATGGCACGGCGATCCATGGCACGGCGATCGTAAGGGCAAGTCGGCGGACAACAACGACGAGACCGGCAAGAAGGTCAATATTGCCGATGTTGCCGGTGAGCATGTGCAGATCGATTCGTATCTGAGTTACCCGCTTGGCGGTTCGGATCCTTCGGTGACTCCAAGTGAAATGTGCAAGGCCATGGGCGAAAAGCTTCCCAAGGCGTTCGGGGGTAGCAATGCCGATACGATGGGTCTGTTTGTGACGCCGGCGAGCCAGTACAACAAACTGCGTCAGATGATGGGCGAGGAGCCGGTGCACATCGGTCACGACCAGTATCTGCTCACGTGTGATATGGGCGGCGAGCTGGTCGACATGTACACCAAGTATATGGCTGGCGGCCATGCCCTTACCTTGGGCGGGCATACGCTCAAGCCCGCAACCGATAAGTCGGACGAAGATGCGGCGGCCATCGCCAACTCGACGATGGGCAGTAATCCGGGTACCGTCGTCGTTGCCGACGAGCTGTTGTCCCAACTTAATCTGCAGCCGTATTCCAGTAGCCTGCTCGTTAACTACAAACAGGGGATGGATACGACCGAGGCAGACGAGAGTATTAAATACACGGTGCTCGACAATCTGCTCGTTGACGGCAAGGAGCCGGGGTCGTGGGGAACCTTCATTACACGCTCCGAGATGTACGCGCAAGCAGCGCAAATGAACGGTCTTATTAGCTACCTAGCCATCTACATCGGCTTTGTATTGGTCGTTGCATGCGCGGCGATTCTGTCGATCCAGCAACTCTCCAACGTGGCCGACGGCAGCCGCAACTATCGTGTGCTGGCACAGATCGGCTGCGACGACCGCCAGATTCGCCATTCGGTGATGGCGCAGCAAGCGGTATTCTTCCTGTTCCCGCTGGCAGTGGGCTTGGCGCACTCCTTTGTGGCACTTAAGGTGATCATCGAGATCGTGAGCATATTCGGAAATATGAGCATCGGCGGCACCGTGGGCCTCACCTGTGCAATCTTCCTGGCAGCATACGGTGGCTACTTCCTGGTGACCTACCTCATGAGCACTGGCATGGTACAAGCTGCCGTCGCCACCCGCTACAGCGAGTAACTCGTTCAGCTTGGAATTATCGTAGGTCGAGCATAAGTCAGCGAAAGCGCCCCTAAGCGAGCAAGGTGACGTGAAAGAGGAGGGAAGCGTACTTTGGTACGCGACCGACGATTGAACGTCAGATTGCCGCTTAGGGGCGTTTGCAGCGTCGAGCCGTTACGCGGTTTGGCAAAACCGCGTAACTTCATCGTAGAAGCACGTTTGCGGGCGGCGGATGCTCGTCTCCTGTCGCCCGCTCACCGAGGCCCGGCAATTGCCTTAATATCTTAAGGGCCTCGATTTGTCCAAGACTGAGCGAAGGAGCTCATCATGAGCGACGGAAAGAAAAAGCTCTCCTTCTTGACGGTCATCTCGACCATCATCTGCGTCGTCTTCGTTTGCGAGGCCGCCGCACCTGCCGCTGCCATTGGCAACCAGCAGTTCTTCTGGTGGATCTTCCTGATTCTGACCTTCCTGCTCCCTTATGGCATGGTCGTTGCCGAGCTCGGCACTACCTATGACGGCGAGGGTGGCATTTACGACTGGGTACGCGATGGCCTGGGCGACAAGTGGGGCGCCCGCATTTCGTACTACTACTGGGTTAACTACCCGCTGTGGATTGCCTCGCTGGCTACTATGTTCCCGGACATTTTGGGCATGGTCTTTGGCGTCGAGTTCAATCTGATTGCCAAGATTGGTATCGACCTTGCCTTTGTGTGGATCGTCTATCTTATGGGTCGCTCAAAGGCTGCCGACTCCGAGTGGGTCCTGAACGGCGGCGCCATCATCAAGGTTGCCGTTGCCGTTATCGTCGGCGCTTTGGGCATTTGGTACGCCATGGAGAACGGTTTTGCGAACGATATGTCCGCTGCCACCTTCCTGCCCGAGCTCGCCAACACCAACGCGCTCGGCTACCTGTCGATCATCATCTTTAACTTCATGGGCTTCGAGGTCATCTGCACCATGACCGACGATATGGCTGATCCCGCTCGCGATATCCCCAAGGCTATCATCGTCGGCGGCCTGTCCATCGCCGTGAGCTACCTGTTCGCTGGCTTTGGCATCGGCGCTGCTGTGTCGGCCGATTCCATCGATCCCGACTACGGCATGATTTACGCTGTCCAGACTATTGTGGGCGATTCCATGATCTTTAAGGTCATCTGCATCGCCTTCCTGATCACGCTGTTCGCCAATATGGCTGCCTGGTCCTTCGGCGTCAACTCCGTTGCTCGTTATGCTGCCGAGCATGGCAACATGCCCAAGGTCTTCGCCTCGATGATCTCGGATGACGACGTGCCCGACGGCGCCAACCTGGTCAATGCCATCGTTGCCTCCCTGGTGCTGTGGCTGCAGCTGGTTCCCATCGACGCCATCTCCAACGGTGTCTTCTGGATGCTCTTCGGTACCTCCGCTGTCTTCCTGCTGCTGACCTACATCCCGATGTTCCCGGCATTCCTCAACCTTCGTAAGAACGACCCCAACCGTGAGCGTATCTTTACGTTCCCGTTTAAGGGAGCCATGATGAAGGTCATGCTGGCTATTCCCTGCATCGAGCTGATTCTGGCTATCGTTGCAACGCTGATTCCGTTCTCTGTCGATGAGATTGGCGATAAGGTCCCGATGATCGTCATCTTCATCGTGCTCTTGCTTATTGGCGAGGTTGTCCGCGTCGTCAGTGCTAAGGGCCGCGAGACCGAGTACAAGGGTCTCACTCCCGAGCTGGCTGCTCAGCGCCTCGCTGAGGAGGCCGCCGAGGCCGAAGAGGACTAGAGCACCCGGATTCGGGGCTCCAACCTTCCTCGCGTACCAACGTACGCTTCGTCGGGCTTGTCGCTCCCGACTCGGGACACTCTAGCCTCTTCGGAGGCGTGCCCAAGCAACAGGTTTGCTAACCTTTCTCTGAGGTGGGTGTGAGCTATTGCTCCGGTAACCACCGCCCGCCCCAATCTCTCTTCCGTATCCTTCGTGCGTTTTGTCTCCGCGCACCGGGTTACGTCGTCGCTTGCCGGTGTGACATCCGTGAAAACCGGTGCCAGGCGCCCCGACCTTTGCCGGGGAACGGGCGCCTACCATCTCTTGGTTTTAGGCTGAGGGTAACCCGCCCGCAGCAAGCGATCGTTCGATTTGGAGGAAATCTTATGCGTACGATCACCGAGTCCGAGTCCACCCCTAAGGCCGATGGCTTCTTTATGCCTGCTGAGTTCGCCCCACAGGATCGCGTGTGGATGGGCTGGCCCCATCGCACCGATACCTGGGCCCATGGTGCCAAGCCGGCTCAGAAGCAGTATGCCGCCATCGCTCGCGCCATCGCCGAGTTCACCCCGGTCACCATGTGCGCCAACCAGGCCGACTACGCCAACTGCAAGGCCGCCTTTGAGGAAGACGAGAACGTCACCGTTATCGAGATGACCACCGACGACGCTTGGTTCCGCGACACCGCTGCCACTTTTGTTATCAATGGCAAGGGCGATAAGCGCGCCAACCACTGGCACTTCAACGCCTACGGCGGCCTCGTCGACGGCCTCTATTTCCCGTGGGATAAGGACGAGCAGATTGCCCTTAAGATGGCCGAGCTTTCCGGCTGCCGTCGCTATCGTCCCGATGACATGATCCTCGAGGGCGGTTCCATTACCGTCGACGGCGAAGGCACCGTGGTCGTGACCGACCAGTGCCTGCTTTCCCCGGGCCGCACCTGCTCTGCGGTTCTGGAGGAGGAAGAGGATCCCGAGTCCATCTGGCCCAAGTTCCACAAGAAGTTTGAGCCCTGGAGCGAGGAACTTCGCGCCTATATGGACGAGCACCTCAAGGAGTACCTGGGTGTCGAGAAGGTCATCTGGGGCAAGGAGGGTATCGATCCCGAGGAGACCAACGGCCACATCGATGATGTCGCTACGTTCATCGCTCCGGGCGTCATGGCTTGCATCTGGACCGACGATCCCGAGTATCCGTTCTACGAGCAGTGCCACGCTGTCTACGAGACCCTCTCCAACGCCATTGACGCCAAGGGCCGCAAGATGAAGGTCTACAAGCTCTGTATGCCTGTGAACCCGCTGTTCATGGACCAGGCTTCCTGCGACACCATCGACGCCGCCGAGAACGCCGAGCCGCGCGTTGCCGACGAGCCGCTGATCGCCTCCTACATGAACTACCTGGTCACCAACCACGGCGTTATTGTCCCGCAGTACGGCGACGAGAACGATCAGCTTGCCGTTGACACGCTCCAGAAGATCTACGACGAGGTCTGGGGCGAGGGCGTCTACAAGTGCGTCGGCGTTCAGTCCGAGCAGGTCGTCTTCGGCGGCGGAAATATCCACTGCATTACGCAGCAGGAACCCTCCGCGTAACTGTCTGTCTTCCCGAGCCGCGGCACCTTGCCCTTCAATCGTCGGGCATGACCCTTAAGGTCTATGCCCTCCTCTTTCAGGGCAATCTGCCGCACCTCAGAAACCCAGCCGGTCAAGCGGACCGACGTAGCTAGTTACCGCATTAGTCATTGGTGCCAACCCTGGCAACGATGCAGGTCGAAAAACGTCAGCGAAAACCCGCCAGAGCGAGCAAGGTGCCTTGAAGCGAGGCGGCATTGACCTTTTGGTCATGCCGTCGAAGCTGAAAGGCAGATTGCCGTTCTGGCGGGCTTGCAGCGTCGGCCGGTTACGGCGTTTGGTAAAACGCCGTAACTCTAAATACGCTCTGCGATCTCGTGGATGAGGTAGTCGGTCTTTTCCCAGCCCAGGCACGGGTCGGTGATCGACTTGCCAAAGACACCGCCGTCGACCGGCTGGTTGCCGTCCTCCAGGTAGGACTCGATCATAAAGCCCTTGACCAGCTTGGAGATGGACTCGTTGCGGCGGCAGCTGTCGAGCACCTCCTTGCAAATGCGATACTGCTCCAGCGGACGCTTGCCCGAGTTGTCGTGGTTGCAGTCGATGACCGCTGCCGGATTGGCATAGCCGGCATGCTCGGTATAGCGTTCGGCCAGGCGTTCCAGGTGTTCGTAGTGGTAGTTGGGGTAGGTGCGCCCATCGAGACCGATGTAGCCACGCATAACGGCGTGTGCGAGCGGATTGCCGTCGCACTCGACCTCCCAGTTGCGGAAGATGAAGCTCTGGTGCGCCTGCGCGGCGTAAATGGAGTTGAGCATAACGGTGGTAGAGCCGGCAGTAGGATTCTTCATGCCGACGGGTACCGAAATGCCGCTCGACACCAGGCGATGCTCCTGGTTTTCGACCGAGCGTGCGCCCACGGCAACATAGCGCAGCAGGTCAACGAGGTATTGGTAGCTGGACGGATAGAGCATCTCGTCGGCGGTGAAGAAGCCCGTTTCCTCTATAACGCGCAGGTGCATGTGGCGGATGGCCTTAACGCCTTCGAGCAGGTCATCGGGCGCCTCGGGGTCGGGGTTGTGCAGCAGGCCCTTGTAGCCAGTGCCCTTGGTGCGCGGCTTGTTGGTGTAGACGCGCGGAATGATGATGAGCTTGTCCTTGACCTCTTCGGCGGTCTTGGCCAGTCGGTTCATGTATTCAAGAACAGAGTCCTCGCGGTCGGCAGAGCACGGGCCGATGATGAGCACCTTGCGTGCGTCCTCGCCGGTAAAGACTTTGGCGACCTCGGCGTCAAATGCCTGCTTTTTGGCAGTAAGCTCGGCAGAAAGCGGCATTTCCTCGCGGATCTCCATGGGGATCGGCAGCCTGCGTTTGAATTCCATGGCCATAGGGGTCTCCTCAATCTATAGAAAGAGCAATAAGCGTATTGTCGAATGCTCGGCATTATCCGCTGTCGCACGCTAAAGTGCAAGCCCTTGTCACCCCGAAACCTACCAAAAAGGGACAGGTTTATTTTGGCAGGTTTTATCTGGGCAAACGTCAACTGATCCTGGAATGGAATGATGTCGCAGGGCATCGTCTACGACATGCCGCGGCAGAAAGTATCAACGAATTCGTCGTAGGCGTCTGTCTGAAGGAGCCGCATGGTGTTCTCGACGTTACTAAAGACCTCGATGATAAGGTCGAGCACGTCTCGGAAAAGTCCCATATCGTCCTGTGTGATGCCGATCATGAGAGCAAAGCGAATGTCGTGCCGTCCCCAGGGGATGGGTGTGTCGCAATGCGCGACGGCGATAAACGAACGTTTCGGGTAGACCGAAATCGCGTGTGGCACGGCAAGACAATCGGTGAATGCTGTGGAGGAAACTCCTTCGCGAAGGTGGACGTCGGCAACATAGTCGGCATCGACATAGCCAGCGGCGATTGCGGCAGTACCGAGCTCGTCGATACAGGCTGCGGCGTTCGTCGCGTTGACGCTGCGGCAATAGAGCTCCGGCTTAATCAGATGACGCAGCAGCGTGCGCGCATAGTTGTGGCGACGCTTTTCTTGGATGCGGGCCAGCCGGTCGCGCACCTTGCGCAGGTTCTGCTTGGTGAGGATGGGTCCGATCAGAATCTTCTCACATCCGGCGGGGACGGTCACATCGATGGTGGTGATGACGGCGTCGCATCCGGGTGGCTCGGAGAGATAGCGGTCGCAGCTCATGATCGAGATAATCTGCGCTTCGTCTTTGAGTGCGATCTCTAGGTCGTCGACGAGTTTATGCGCGAAGTCATGGTAGTCCTCGACGATTACTGTGCAGGTGAGAAGGTTGTTGGGCGCCGCGACGCGCTCGAAATACGCGCCAATGTGAAACGCAACGAACGCGATTTCATTTTCGCCGATTTCGACATTCATGGCGGTCGAGAACCGGTGCGTTAAGTAGACGGCCATGTCGTAGACGGGCGCGTATTCGCTCTTGATCTGTGAGGCGAGCGGGTTGGGATAGCTTACGTGGTAGACGGCGCGAAGGAAGGCGTTGAACATGTGATGTACGAGTTGCCGTCGCATGGGTACGACGAAGAAGTGTGGAGTGTTATAGCGGGCGCCCGTTTCGTCGAGGATCTCGAGCACGGTATCCACGAATGCTGGATCGATGATACTTGCCAGCTTTTCAAAATCGAGCTCGCGGTATTCGACGCGTTCGATCGAAAGCGCCAACAGCAAGAGGATTTGCTGGAAGTCAGCGCGGGGAATCTCGCAACCGAACTCCTGCTCGAAATAGGACGAAATACGCTCCGCACAGCGAACGATTTGGTCGCGTTGGGAGAGCTGCGCTACGAGGCCGTCACCGTCGATGGGGCCATCGACTTCGCTGAGCTCGTTGTTCGAGGTGAGGCGGATGATGATTACCATGAGATGGACGAGCAGGTTGGAGAGCGCGTAGTCGTTGATGAAGAGTTCGGATCGCTGGCAGATTTCGACGAGGCTCGCAAGGATCTGCTGGACGTCGAAATTGGGGAACATGCTCTCGAGCGTGCGCGTCGATGAGAAATATCCGTAAGAGTTATGGGTGGCGATGTGCCCGAGTAGTTTGCGCTTGTTGCGCTCGAGGCCAGTGAGGCTCACCTTGAAATCGTGCGTTTCGACGAATAGATTGAACCGGCCGGCGAGTTCGCGAACCTCGGGCATGACGGCGCTCGCAAGCGTGCTTTCGGATATGCAGAGCTCGGCGGCAAGATCGAAGACCGAGAGCGGTTCCCGAGCGTTGACCAGGTGCGATGCCACATAGTTGCAGCGGGCATCGATGCCGATGCCGCCCGTGGGCTCCCCGCCCCGTTTGGGTGCGGACTTAATGCTGGCGCACGCCGGTGAGGAAAGGACCTCGTCGGCATGTGCTAGGCGGTAGCCTTCCTTAGACGATTCGATGATTGTGCCGCCCTGACCGTTGATCTCGGTCACATAGTTGCGGATGGAACGCTCGCTTGCGCCCAGCATGGTGGCGAGCATGGAGGCGGAGACCCATGAAGTAGCATGCTCCAGAATATCGACCATGCGGTTGATTCGGTTTTGCTTTGCGCTTGCCACGGCCGACTCCCAACGAGATAGAAGCGTGCGCCCGCCGAGGGCGCATCCCACGGGGCATGAAGCGCCCCGATGTTGTCATCATGCGCCATGGTATCGCAGAGGGTCGTGGGCGAAAAAGTCCCAATTTGCCGTATGAACGGAAAGACTGTGGCATTGCCGCCACGGCGGAAAACCTGACACTTTGCCGCCATGCGGCAAAAAGAGGGTTCGCGGCAGGGTAGGGGCAGGCCGTATAGTGCAGTCACGGTCAAGGGGAGCCGGGTCGACACGGTCTCCCCAAACGTACGAGGACCGAGGCGGCAACCGAGCCGCTGCGGACTCGTTTATTGGGAAAGGAGTACCCCTCATGGCAGACGAGAACGGATGCGTCCGAATTCTCCTCGCTTGCGGTATCGGCGCTTCGACGGGTTTCATGGCCGCCGGTATGCGCAAGGTGGCAAAGTCCAAGGGACTCAACTGCACCATTAAGGCAGTCAGCAAGTCCGAGATTATGGATTACGCCGACAAGATTGACGTTCTTCTGCTTGGTCCGCATTTCGCCTCCGAGGTGCCCGAGATCCAGGCGCAGGTGGCGTCTCATGGCGTGAAGGTCATGGCCATCGACCCGGATTACTATGCGGCACTCGACGGCGAGAGCATCCTCGAGGATGCTTACGACCTGCTTGACGAAGACTAGGAGGGGACAACATGCTGCAAAAGTTCATGGAAGCGGTCCAGGCGTGGATCACCGAGCATGTCGTCCCCGTGATGAACAAGCTTACCTCAACTTATTGGTTCGGCGTCATCTCAGACGCGGTCCTCTACATCGTTCCCTTCTCTATGGTTTCGGCAATCCCGAGCCTTTGGAACATCATCCGTCGTTTTGTCCCGACACTCCCCGATCTGTCGCCGCTCACGACGTTCAGCTTCGGTCTCGTTGGCCTGTTCATGGCGTTTATCATTCCGCACAACGTCGCGGTTAAGGAAGATCGCAAGGACCGCAGCATGATTGCCGGTTTCACCGGTATAGGCGCCTTCATGCTGTGTATGAATCCTACGATCACTGAAGACGGTTACGTTTTTCAGATGGCCAAGTTCGGCGCCGGCGGTATGTTCACCGCCATGGTTGTGGGCTTTGTCGTGGGCTTCATCTACAAGCGCATGGCTCGCATGACATTCTTCTCGGAGGACAGCATGGTCCCCGACTTTGTCAAGAACTGGTTCGATAACATCATCGCCGTCTTGCTGTCGCTTTTCGTTGCGTGGCTTTTCACCAACATGCTTCAGGTTGACGTCTTTGGCGCCGTTGCGATCATTCTGTCGCCCGTCACCGGCTTTGCCCAGACGCTCCCTGGCACTATTGCGATTCCGCTCGTCATGGACACCTTCTATTTCTTCGGCATCTCCGGCTGGGTCTTCTCACCCATCCAGCAGTCCATCCAAAAGTCCGCCCTTGCCGAGAATATGGCTGCATATGCCGCCGGTCTTACCCCGACGAACATCAACGCCTACGGCATTACTCGCTACATCATGATCGGCGGCGAGGGCGCCACGCTCCCGCTGGCTTTCTACATGCTTTTCGCCAAGTCTAAGAAGAACAAAACGCTCGGTCGCGCCACGATCGTCCCGTCTCTGTTCAACATCAACGAGCCGCTCGTGTTCTCTACGATCGTTGCCAACCCCTTCATGTTCATCCCTATGGTGCTTCAAGCCATCATCCTGCCGGCCAACGCCTATCTGTGGATGAGCATGGGCTGGGCGAGCCTTCACGTTGAGAATTTCGACATGAACTTCCTGCCCAATGCTGTCTCGGCGTTCTTTATGTCCGGTGGCGACATTCGCAACGTTGCCCTGGTTTGCGTGAACCTGCTGATCGCCGCGATTCTCTGGTTCCCGTTCTTCAAAGCGGCCGACAACTATCAATGCAAGGTCGAGGAAGAGAAAGCAGCTGAAAAGGCAGCCAAGAAGGCGGCGAAGAAGGCCGCCAAAGAGGCTGCTGCCGCAGCCGCCGTCGCCGAGTAGGCAAGACACCGGGGCCCATTGCCCTGGATTGCGAAATCATTCGATGCCCCGGTTGTGGAAACGACCGGGGTCACAGGAAAGGAGGCCACGATGGCCGAGGAAGAGCCCATTAACATTCCCGCCGTTGCGATGAGCGTCATCATCAACGCCGGCGACGGCCGTGCCTGTATCGATAAGGCGATGGACGCCCTGGCAGAGTTCGATTTCGACGCGGCAGAGGCCCACCTGGCGGAGGCCGACGAGAAGATCCTCGAGGCCCATAAGTCCCAGACCGAGATGATCCAGCGTCAGGCTGGTGGCGAGGAGGTCGAGTACTCGTTGCTCTTTGTCCACGCCCAAGACACGCTCATGACCATCAGTGCCGAGCTGCACATGGCCAAGAAGATGATGCCCGTCGTGCGTGCACTCGCCGCGAAGTAGCGCCGTGGAAGCCGCGCGCGTTTCTAAATCCAAAACGACCCGTTACCTATTGATTCCGACCATTGAGAGATGAGGACATAGCATGATTGATCTTTCTACTTATGACTTTGGCGATGCCTTCCCGGAGGGCTTCCTCTGGGGCGGCGCCACGGCGGCCAACCAGGTCGAAGGCGCCTGGAACGAGGGCGGTCGCGGACCGGCCGTCTCGGACTACGTCATCCTGCTCGACCGCGAGACGTGTGCCCGCGAAGGTATTGTCGAGGGCGGCCCGCTCAACTCCGTGACGCGTCAGTCCCTTGCCGCTCGCAAGGCAAACGAGATGGCCTACGATTTTCCCAAGCGTCGCGGCATTGATTTCTACCACACCTACAAGGAGGACATTGCGCTCCTCGGCGAGATGGGCTTCGGCGTCTTCCGTATGAGCATCTCCTGGAGCCGTATTTTCCCGAACGGTGACGACGCACTGCCTAACGAGGAGGGCCTGGCCTTCTACGATAAGGTGTTCGACGAGTGCCACAAGCACGGCATTGAGCCCATGGTTACCCTCAACCATTTCGATATGCCGCTCCACCTGGCAGAGGAGTATAACGGTTTCGCGAGCCGTCACGTTGTCGACGCCTTCGAGCATTACGCCGAGACGCTCTTCCGTCGCTACAAGGGTAAGGTCAAGTACTGGATGACCTTCAACGAGATTAACCACGTGTATGCCAACCCCTGCACCTGCTGCGGTGTTATCTGGGATGAGAGCGAGGACGGCTCCAACCCCTATGCCGGACGCTGGCCCGAGAAGTTCCAGGTCGCGCACAACCAGCTTGTCGCGTCCGCCAAAGCTGTCATCAAGCTGCGTGAGATCGACCCCGAGGCACATATCGGCAACATGCTCTGCCGTCTTGAGAACTACGCCGAGACCTCCAAGCCCGAGGACCAGCTCCAGGTGCTGTTCGAGGATCATTTCAACTGGTTCTTCACCGATATCCAGGCCAAGGGCGAGTATCCCTACTACGTCAAGCGCTTCTTCCGCGATTACGGCGTAGACATCAAGATGGAAGACGGTGACCTCGAGACCCTCAAGGCCGGTACCGTCGACTATATTTCGATCAGCTACTATATGACCTACATCATGCGCTACAAGGGTAAGGTGTCCCCGGAGCCCTCCGGCAAGTTGCTGACCGAGATTAAGAACCAGTACCTCGAGATGACCGAGTGGGGCTGGCCGATCGATCCGGTGGGCTTCCGCATCACGCTTAACCACATCTACGACCGTTATCACCTGCCGATCTTTATCGCCGAGAACGGTAACGGTATGACCGAGAACCGCGACGAGAACGGTTATTGCGATGACGATGCTCATATCGAATACATGAAGGAGCATGTCGAGCAGATGCATCAGGCAATTCTCGACGGCGTTGACGGCTTCGGTTACGCCTGGTGGGGCCCCATTGATCTCATCAGCTCCGGTACGTCCGAGATGACTAAACGCTATGGTCAGATTTCGGTCGATCAGGACGACCATGGCGACGGCACCGGCAAGCGTGGCAAGAAGAAGAGCTTCTTCTACTACAAGAAGCTCATCGCCAGTAACGGCGCCGACACCGCGAGTGACAACATCGTGGTCGAGTAGCTCGGCCCCTTCGCTGGGATGCCTGTAGGGCGGGTGTCCCGGCGGCTTTTGGAACCCTTGATCGAAAGAAGGACTCGGATGTATTCAAAGACCACGACCGTTGAAAATGCAAGCGGCATCCATGCCCGCCCTGCCTCATTGTTTGTTCAGAAGGCATCCGGGTTTGGGAGCAAGGTGACCGTGCGCAACGTTACCAAGGGCAGCGACCCCAAGGATGCTAAGTCGATTCTCATGGTTATGAGTCTGGGGATGGCGTGCGGATGCGATGTCGAGATTGCGGCCGATGGTGCCGACGAGCAAGCCGCCGTCGATGCACTGGTTGAGCTGATCGAGAGCGGTTGCGGCGAGTAATCGCAAGGCTTTGATGAGAGGGGAGAGGGCGATGGCTCGAGGGTTTCGTGGAGTGACGACAATCGTTCGCCGGCAGGAGGCTCGCCGGTCCATGTTGGCGCTTGCAGGCGTGGCCTGCGCGTATGCGGGGATGCTTGTGCTTATGGAGGCGACGACGGGTGCGGTCGCGCCGGCGCTCGTGCCCGTGGCGTCATCAATCTCGCTTCTCGTTTCAATCGCCAGTATCGCATTGGTGATTGCATTTGAGGTCCGCGCGTATCGCGCGCTCACGGAGGCGTGTGACGCTGAACCCGAGATGGGCGACAAGATGCTGCTCGGTGCCGCGCTTTGGTTTTTGGGCGGTCTGCCCCAGGCATTCGTGACGCTGCTGCGCACCATAGCGATTACTGGCACGCTCGATATCAAACAGACGTTCATCCAGATTGGCGTGACGCTGGCCTTGGCACTCCTTGCCTGGCCACGTTATCGCGATTGCTTCTAGATTGTTTTAAAGCGCAAAGTGCACAATGGCAAAAGATGACCCGCCGATTCTACGTAATCAGCGGGCCATCTTTTTGTAGCTATGGTTATTGGGCTTACGCCGCCTCGTCGAACTGCGAGTTGTACAGGTCGGCGTAGAATCCGCCCTGGGCGAGCAGCTCGTCGTGCGTGCCCTTCTCGACGATGTCGCCGTCGCGAATCACCAAGATCACGTCGGCGTTGCGGATCGTGGACAGGCGGTGCGCGATGACAAAGCTGGTGCGGCCCTGCATCAGCGCATCCATGGCGCGCTGAATGAGCTCCTCGGTACGGGTATCGACGTTGGAAGTCGCCTCGTCCAGAATCAGTGCCGGGCGGTCGGCCAAAATGGCACGGGCGATGGTCACGAGCTGGCGCTGACCCTGCGACAGGTTGGTACCCTCCTCGTTGATCATAAAGTCGTAGCCACCGGCGAGCGTATGGATAAAGTGGTCGCAGCGCGCGGCACGTGCAGCGGCCTCGACCTCGGCGTCAGTCGCATCGGGGCGTCCGTAGCGGATGTTCTCGCGGATCGTGCCGTTAAACAGCCAGGTATCCTGCAGCACCATGGCAAACTCGCCGCGCAGTGCCGCGCGGTCCCAATCGCGCACGTCGCCGCCCTCGACACGTAGCGAACCGCCGTCCACATCGTAAAAGCGCTGCAGCAGCTTGATGAGCGTGGTCTTGCCGGCGCCGGTGGGGCCGACGATGGCGATGGTCTGGCCGGGCTTAGCCTCGCAACTAAAGTCGTGGATGATGGTCTTGTCGGGCGTGTAGCCAAACTTGACGTGGTCAAACTCCACGTGGCCGGGGCGCTTTTCGGGAATCTGCGCGTCGGCCTTCTGCTCCTCTTCGGGCGCGGCCAGGAACTCAAACACACGCTCGGTGGCAGCTGCCATCGACTGCATCGTGTTGCTCACGTTGCCCAGCTGCTGCACGGGCTGCGTAAAGTTGCGCACGTACTGGATAAAGCTCTGGATGTCACCGGGCGTGGCATTGCCGGTCAGCGCGAGCTGCGCGCCCACCACGACGACGCCCACGTAGCCCATGTTGCCCACCAAGCTCATAAGCGGCATCATCAGGCCCGACAGGAACTGCGAGCGCCAGCCACTAATAAAGAGGCGGTCGTTTTGACGGTCGAACTCCTCGATCGAGGCCTCGGCGCGGTCGAACACCTGAATGACGTTCTGGCCGGCAAAGTCCTCCTCGATAATGCCGTTGACGGCGCCCAGAACCTGCTGTTGCTCGCGGAAGTACGGCTGCGAGAAGTGAATCATTACGGTCAAGATAATCGCGGCGGCCGGCAGCGTGAGCACGGTGACGCCGGTAAGCGGTAGGCTGATCGAAAGCATCATGACGAGCACGCCGATAATCTGCGTCACCGACGTGATGAGCTGCGTCACGCTCTGGTTGAGCGACTGACCCAGCGTGTCGACGTCGTTGGTGATGCGGCTGAGTACGTCGCCCTTGCTGTGGCCGTTAAAGTAACTCATCGGCACGACGGCGATTTTGGCGGCGATCTCCTTGCGCATGCGATAGCAGATCTTTTGCGTGACGCCGGTCATGAGCCAGCCCTGGATGAGGCTGCAAACAGAGCTTGCCAGATACAGGCAGAGCAAAAAGCCGAGCGTCTTGGCGATCCAGGCAAAGTCGACGTCGCCGGTGCCGTTGACCTTGGCAACCAGGCCTTCGAACAGTTTGGTGGTAACCTGGCCGAGCACCTTGGGCCCCACAATGTTAAAGATGACCGAGCACACGGCAAAGGCGACGGCGGCAAACACGGCAATCTTGTGCTGGCCGATATAGCCGAGCAGCTGCTTCATGGTGCCCTTAAAGTCCTTGGCCTTTTCGCCGCGACGCATGCCGCCCATGCGGCCCATGGGTCCACGCTGACGGGTGGGCTTGGGAATTTGGGTCTTGGTCTCGTCTGCCATTAGCGCTCGCCTCCTTCCGTAACGGCTGCAATTTCTTCTTGGGTAAGCCCCAGCTCCTCGGCGGAAAGCTGCGACTGTGCGATTTCCAGGTACGCCGGGCAGCTGCGCAGCAGCTCCTCGTGCGTGCCGGTGCCCACTACGTGACCGTCGTCGAGTACGATGATCTGGTCGGCGTGCATGATGGTCGCGATGCGTTGTGCCACGACCACGAGCGCGGCGTCGGTGACGTTTTTGGCCAGCTCCTCGCGCAGGCGCGCGTCGGTCTTGTAGTCGAGGGCGCTAAACGAGTCGTCGAACACCACGACCTCGGGCTTTTTGGCCAGGGCGCGGGCGATGGCCAGACGCTGGCGCTGACCGCCCGAAACATTGGAGCCACCCTGGCTGATGGGGGAGTCGTAACCGCCCTCGCGCTCGGCGATAAAGTCCTCGGCCTGGGCGATGCGCGCGGCCTGGTGCATGTCATCGTCGCTTACCATGTCGCCGGCAAACTTGAGGTTGCTCTCGACAGTGCCCGAGAACAGGCGACCCTGCTGCGGGATGTAACCAATGCGGCGGCGCAGTTCGGTGAGTATCTCCGACGCCGGGGTGAACGACGGAAACAGCACATGCCATCCCCGGAGCTTGCCGCCCAATTCGGCCTCCTTTTCGATGATTACGGGCACGCCGCCCTG
>URYU01000012.1 GCA_900552155.1 uncultured Collinsella sp. | reverse complement strand
TTTTTCAACGTGTGATAAATCTCGGCGCACCAACGCAGGCCCTCGGCGAACGACTCAGCGCCAACGGGCATAATCATGAATTCCTGGAAGTCAACGTTGTTGTCGGCATGCACGCCACCGTTGAGGATATTCATCATGGGCGTGGGCAGCAGGTGGGCGTTGACGCCGCCCAGGTACTGGTACAGCGACAGGCCCGCCGACTCTGCCGCAGCGCGGGCAACGGCCAGCGACACACCCAGAATGGCGTTGGCGCCGAGCTTGGTCTTGTTGGGCGTACCGTCGGCGGCAATCAGCGCGGCATCGACGGCGCGCTGGTCGAAGGCATCGAGACCCACGACGGCATCGGCGCACTCGTTGTTGACATGCTCGACGGCCTGCGAAACGCCCTTGCCCAGGTAGCGACCCTTGTCGCCATCGCGCAGCTCACATGCCTCAAAGGCGCCGGTCGAAGCGCCCGAAGGCACCATCGCGCGACCGAAGCTACCGTCCTCGAGCACGACCTCGACCTCGACGGTGGGGTTGCCGCGGCTGTCAAGCACCTCACGACCGTAGACGTCCAAAATGTCACTCATGTTGTCTCCCTCTCACTTGGAAACGTAGTTGATGCAAGCGACTGGCCGACTGTGCACCGTCGGTGCGTCTCCGTAAGTTAGCCTTGTCGCACTTTTTGCATTATGCCCTAAGTTAGCCGAGGGATACACTTGTTTTTCGAAAAATTTAGCGGGAACGATGAGGCGTGTCAGCCCGTCGTTCCCGCAGTCTTACTCCCCTGCCTTTGCTGCGTCCCACAGGTCGTTGAGCCCATGGGTCGAAAGCTCGGCAAGATCAACGTGGGCATCGGCCGCCATCTGTTCCATCGCAGCCCAGCGACGGCGAAACTTGGCCGTGCTCGCGCGCAGGGCGCTCTCGGCGTCGATACCCTCCTTGCGCGCGACGTTGACCAGGGCAAAGAGCAGATCGCCAAACTCCATTTCGCGCTCGGGCGAGCCAGGGGCCTCGGCCTCAAACTCGGCACGCTCCTCGGCAACCTCGTCCCACACGTCCTGGACCGTCTCCCACTCAAAGCCTACGGCGGCCGCCTTGCGTGACACCTTCTGCGCCTGCATCAACGCCGGCAGATGCGTGGGCACGCCATCGAGCAGACCCTCGGGCGCGGCCTCGCCCGCCGCCACGGCCTTGTCCTTGGCGGCTTTCTCGGCAAGCTTGACCTCGTCCCAAATCTTGAGCACCTCGTCGGAGCTCTCGGCATCCGCATCGCCAAACACGTGCGGGTGGCGGCGAATGAGCTTGGCGTCGATATCGCGCGCCACGTCGGCCAGCGTAAACTCGCCGGCGTCGGCAGCAATCTGCGCATGCAGCACGACCTGCATGAGCACGTCACCCAGTTCCTCGCGCAGGTGAACCGCGTCGTCCGCCTCGATGCAGTCGAGCGCCTCGTAGGCCTCCTCGATCATGTTCTTGCCGATGCTGCGGTGCGTCTGCTCGCGGTCCCACGGGCAGCCATCGGGCTGACGCAGACGCCAGATGGTCTGCACCAGATGCTGCAGCTCGGCCGACGCGTCTATCAGCGTGGGCAGATCGCGCGAGCCCTCGGCATTTTGCTGAGCCATATGCTGCGCCATGGTTAGTCCTCCTCCAGGATCACGTGGCGGAACGCGCCGCCCTCGTAGATGCCGTAGCTGTGCGAGCCGTCCTTGGGGATGCTCACGCTGCCGGGGTTGAAGAGCCACAGGCCCGGGTGCGCGGCGCTTTCCTCGTTGACCTTGATGTGCGTGTGGCCGTAGACGAGCGCGGAGCCCTCGGGCAGCGCGGGCGCGTGGTCGACGCTGTTGTGCATGCCGGCGCCAAAGACGTGGCCGTGCGTCAGGAACAGCTCGCGGTCGGCCTCGTCAAACAGCGTGGCATAGTCGGCCATAACGGGAAAGTCGAGCACCATCTGGTCGACCTCGGCGTCACAGTTGCCGCGCACCGCGATGATGCGGTCGGCCAGGGCGTTGAGCAGCGGGATTACGCGCTTGGGGGCGTAATCGCGCGGCAAGTCGTTGCGCGGACCGTGGTAGAGCAGGTCGCCCAGCAGCACGATGCGGTCGGGCTGCTCGGATTCGATGGCGGTGACCAGGCGCTCGGTCCAGTATGCCGAGCCGTGGATGTCGGAGGCGATGAGGTATTTCATGAGGGATCCTTTCGGGGTGGGGCTGATGGGGCTGGGCGTGGCGTGCCACCGGCCGCGTTACTCAAATCGCAGCGCCGCGGCTTGTGCCGTATGCATCACGCGCTGGAGCGGTACGTTATGCTCGCGGGCGAGACGGGCGCAGTCCTCGTACTCGGGCGCTGCACGCTCGCTGCCGTCGGGCAGAGTCGCCACCTTAACGGATACCTCGCCCCAAGGCGTTGTTACGCGCTCAAAGCGGCGTGGCAGGCAAACGCGCTCCATAACTTGACGGCGGATGCCATTGGTCGTGGTTTCCAAAAAGATAATCGTCTGCAGGCGCTCGATATCCTCGTGGGTACAGATTACTTGCAGCTGCCAGCCGGGGCGGCCTTTCTTGCAATAGAGGGGCAGCCAATGCACCTCGCGCGCACCCGCCTCGCGCAGGCGGTCGGCGGCGTAGGCGAGCACCTCAGGCGACGCGTCGTCGATGTCGCACTCCAGCTTGACGATGGTCTCGGGCGCATCGGTCTCGCGGGACAGCGGAGATTTGCTATCGCATGGCATACGGTCCGGCTCCTTTCCGCACGGGCTCGTTTTGTTCATCCAAACGCTAGCACATCGGACGTGGCACAGGCGTGACTTTCGTCCGTCGCCGCCCTCGCTCCTAACCAAACGTGTACATCAGCCTCCAAACATGTCATTTTTTGCAGCTTTTGGAGGCTGACGTACACGTTTTGGAGCGGGGCCGCACCGCGCGCCCTTTCCAGTCGATTTCGGCCCCGGAGCGCTCGTCGCATCGGGGGCCGCCCCATTACAATGGAGCGGATTCGCTTGACGCAAAGGAGCCGCCATGCCTGCTTGCCCGCTGGTCGATTGCCATACTCACACCTCGTTTTCGGACGGGCACGCCTCGTTTGAGGACAACGTTCGCGCCGCTGCTGCGGCCGGCTGCCGCGTTATGGTCTCGACTGACCACCTCACCCTGCCCGCCAGCATGGACGCCAACTGCGAAGTACAGGTTGTCGAGGGCGACCTGACGACGCATCGTCTGGCATTTGAGGACGCCCGCAAGCTTGCCGCGCAGATTGCGCCGGAGCTCGAGCTTATCTATGGCTTTGAATGCGATTGGTACGAGGGCTGCGAGCCTTTGGTTGAGCGCTGGTCCCAGGGCGCCGTCGTACGTCTGGGCAGTGTGCATTGGATTGGCAACCCCGGCGATATTGCGGCAGGCGCTGCGGGCACGGAGGGAACGGAAAACGTCGCTCGCCCCGATACACCCGATTCCCTTTGCGGTTGGATCGACGACGACACCAACCTGCACGTTTGGGAAAACTTAGGCGTGCGCGGCGTGTGGGAGCGCTACGTCGACGACTGGTGCCGTGCCTGCGAAAGCTCACTCAACTTTGATGTAATGGCCCACCCCGACCTGGTCATGCGCTTTTCGAAGGAAGGCTTCGCGCCCGATTTTGACCCCGCGCCGTTTTGGGAGCAGATGGCCGAATGCGCCCACGATATGGGTCGCCGCGTTGAGGTCTCGACCGCCGCGCCGCGCAAGGGGCTCGACGACTACTACCCCGCGACCGGCCTCTTGCGCTGCTTTGCCCATGCCGAGGTGCCCATTACCTTTGGCTCGGACGCACACCGCGCCTGCGACATCTGCTGGAACATCCGCGAGGCCCAGGCGCACGCCTACGACTGTGGCTATCGAACCTTCGACATCCCCCACGCCACCGGCGAATGGGAATCCACACCCCTCGCCTAACTAGTCGTTTAAGAACGTCCCCAATGACTAGTGACGGCGAGCGTTGAGTTCGCCGGCAAGCTCGTCGAGGGTGATACCGTAGCGCTCAAGGGTTACGAGCAGGTGGTAGATCAGGTCACCGGCCTCGTAGCGGATGTGGTCGTGATCGTTATCCTTGCAAGCCATGATGACCTCGCTCGCCTCCTCGGCAAGCTTCTTGAGCAGCTCGTCCTCGACGTCGGTCAACAGACGAGCGGTGTAGCTCTCCTGTGGCGACGCATCGCGACGACCGTGAATCACCTCGGCCAGCCCCGTCAGCGTCTCGCCGATATTTCCATCCTGAACATTTGCGGTGCGCACACCCATAGTTCAATCCTTTCCGTTTTACCGAGCGCCCAACAGGACGCCCGCCTTAGGCGAGTTTCTTAAAGAAGCAGGTACGGTTGCCGGTGTGGCAAGCCGGGCCCGGCGAGTCAACCTTGACCAGCAGCGTATCGCTATCGCAGTCGGCCCAGAGTTCCTTGACCTCCTGCATATTGCCGCTCGTCGCGCCCTTGTTCCAGAGCTCCTGGCGGCTGCGACTCCAAAACCACGTGGTCCCGGTCTTAAGCGTCAGCCCCACCGACTCCTCGTTCATCCAAGCAACCATAAGCACCTCACCAGTGTCATACTGCTGAACCACACAAGGAATCAGCCCACTGGCGTCGTATTTAAGATCCGCTGGAGTAGTAATTTCTTCCATTTCAATTCCCCAATTTAAACATCGCCGGTCGGCGAGGGTTGTCCAGGTACCGCAGGTTGCCGCGAAAGAGGAGCGACGCGTACTTTGGTACGCGAGCGACGGTTTGAGCGGCAAGATGCGGTGCCTGGGCAAGCCGCAGCGCAGCCCGCAGCACTAGAAGTCCAACCTCACAGGGATGCCTTGAGAAGCCATATACTCTTTGACTTCGCGAATGCTGAAGGTTCCAAAGTGAAAGACGCTGGCCGCCAGCACGGCGTCGGCCTCGCCCTCGCTCACGCCCTCGGCAAAATGCTCGAGCGTGCCCACGCCGCCGCTCGCGATGACGGGAATCGGCACTGCGCGCGCCACGGCGCGAGTGAGTGCCAGGTCGAAGCCAGCCTTGGTGCCGTCACGGTCCATACTGGTGAGCAGGATCTCGCCGGCGCCGCGACGAGCCGCCTCCTCGGCCCACGCCACCGCATCGATACCCGTGGCGTTGCGACCGCCCGCGGTAAAGACCTCCCACTTGTCGGCACCTGATGCGCCGGGCAAGCCGACGCGCTTGGCAGCGATCGCCACGACCACGGCCTGACTGCCAAACGCCGCGGCAGCTTGGCTAATCAGCGACGGGTCGCGCACGGCCGCCGAGTTAAGCGACACCTTGTCGGCGCCGGCGGCAACCATGGTCCGCATGCCCGCCAAGTCGCGAAAACCGCCGCCCACGGTATAGGGAATAGCGAGCTCCTCGGCCGCGTGCGCCGCCATCTCGATAGTCGTCGTACGGTTGTCGCTCGTGGCGGTAATGTCCAAAAAGACGACCTCGTCCGCACCCTCGCGGTCGTAGGCGCGGGCCAGCTCCACCGGGTCGCCCGCATCGCGCAGGCTCACAAAGTTGACGCCCTTGACCACGCGGCCGTCCTTAACATCCAGACAGGGAATCACGCGTTTGGTAAGCATGGGCTACTCCTCCCCTCGGGCGGCGGCCAGCGCCTGGGCCAGCGTAAAGTTGCCCTCGTAGAGCGCGCGACCGGTAATGGCACCTTCAATCGTGCCCTCACCCACCGCGGCCAGTGCGCGGATATCGTCGAGCGTCGAGATACCGCCCGACGCCACGACGGGAAAGCCCGCGACCTCGGCCACATGACGATACGCCGCCACATCGATGCCCGTCTGCATGCCATCGCGCGCGATGTCGGTATAGACCAGGTGTTTAAAGCCCAGCTCGGTGAGCTGCGCCACGGCGTCGTCGAGCGCCACGCCCGCGCCGTCACGCCAGCCGTTCACCCTGACCTGGCCGTCGCGAGCGGCGATGTCGGCCACGAGCAGCTCGCCAAAGCCGCGAGCCGCCACCTCGGCAAATCCCGGCTCGGTCACCAGCACGGTGCCTAGTGCGATGCGACGTGCGCCGTAGCCGGCCAGCTCGTCGATGCGTGCAAGCGAGCGAACGCCGCCGCCCACGTCCACGGACAGACCGTCGACGCCGCAGATGGCCTCGATCGCCGCCGAGTTGGCAGCGCACGCGTCCTCGTCCTCGCCAAAGGCAGCGGACAGGTCGACGACGTGCACCCAGCTCGCGCCCTGCTCGGCAAAGGAGCGGGCAACAGCCACGGGGTCGTCGGAGTATACCTTGCAGCGGCTCCGGTCGCCGCGCTCCAAGCGCACGACCTTGCCGCCGATCAAATCGATTGCGGGAAACAGAATCATCTGCCGACCTCCTCGACGATGCTCACGAAGTTCTTAAGAATGCGCTGACCCAGCGCAGAAGATTTCTCGGGATGGAACTGGCAGCCCCACACGTTACCGTGGCGCACGATGCACGGGAAGCTCCGCGTGTAGTGTGTGCGCGCCAGCACATCGGCGGCATCGGCATCGTCTGCCACCGCGTAGCTGTGGGTGAAGTACATGTTGGCACCCTCGGCAAAACCGTCGAGCAGCGAATCGGCCGCACCGGCGGGCGTCATGTGCACCTGGTCCCAACCCACGTGCGGCACCTTCAGGCGGCTCGACTCCAGGCGCGTGCACGAGCCGCGCATGATGCCCAGGCCATCGACCCAGGGGCCGCCAGCCTGCTCAGAGGCATCGTCGTCCGCGTCCGCACCCTCGTCCACAGGCACGCCCTCGTCGCCGCGCTCAAAAAACAGCTGAAGGCCCAGGCAGATGCCGAGCAGCGGAGTTCCAGCGGCAACGGCGTCGAGCACCGCGTCCGCCTCGCCGCTCTCGCGCATAAAGGCAATCGCGTCGTAGAACGCACCCACGCCTGGGATGACCAGGCCGTCGGCGTTACGGATCTGCTCCGGGTCGTCCGACGTGCAGGCGACGGCACCGGCGCGCGCAAGCCCGCGCACAACGCTCGACAAGTTGCCCTTGTGGTAGTCGACCACCACGATCTTCGGTTCGCCCATGCGACCCCTCCCTTATCTCATCGTCCAAAACCACCACGAAGGTGCCTGTCCCCTTTGTGGTGGCTTTACCCTTGTGACGGTTACAGTGAGCCCTTGGTGCTGGGGATGCCTTGCACGCGGGGATCGAGCTCGCAGGCGCGACGCATCGTGCGGCCCACGGCCTTAAAGGCGGCCTCGATAATGTGGTGCGAGTTGCCGCCCGCCAGCTCGCGCACGTGCAGTGTGAGCTTGGCATCGCGCGCAAAGGCGTAGAAGAACTCGACGGCCAGCTCGGTATCGAAGCTGCCCACGCGCTCGGTCGGCACGGGCAGCTCGCAGTAGGCCTGCCCGCGACCCGAGATGTCAACGGCGGCCATCACAAGCGTCTCGTCCATGGCGATCGCTGCATCGGCAAAGCGCGTAATGCCTGCCTTGTCGCCCAGCGCCTGGCAGAACGCCTCGCCCAGCACAATGCCCGTGTCCTCGACGGTGTGGTGTGCATCGACCTCCACGTCGCCCACCGCGCGTACCGTCAGATCGAACAGGCCATGGCGGCCAAAGGCGTTGAGCATGTGGTCGAAAAACGGCACGCCGGTCGAGATATCGCACGCACCGGTTCCATCCAGGTCGAGCTTGACGACAATATCGGTCTCCCCCGTCTTACGGGTTACCTCGGCATAGCGGCCCATCTACATCTCCTCCTTCACCAGCGCGGCAAACGCAGCCAGCACCTCATCGTTTTCCTGCGGGGTGCCCACGGTAATGCGTAGGCAGTCCGCGAGCCCCGGCGCGTAGCTAAAGTCGCGCACCAAAATCGAATACTCGTCGCGCAGACGCTCGCGCACGCGCGTGGCGTGTGGCGTGCGCACGAGCACAAAGTTCGCCGCGCTCGGCCACGCCTCCACGGGCAGACCCTCGGCAGCCATTGCGTGCAGGGCACACAGTTCGCGCTCGCGCTCGGATGCAACCTGTGCCACCACGGGTGCGTACGCATCGCGGGCACGCACACAGGCAAGCGCGGCGGCCTGGCTCAGCACGTTGACCGAGTAGATTTGGCGAATCGCCGCAAACACATCGATGACCTCGGGCGCCGCGATCACATAGCCCAGACGCATGCCGGCGGCGCCAAACGCCTTGGACAGCGTATGTAGAATCACCAGGTTGGGGTGCTCGGCGATAAGGCCTTGCGCCGTGGTGTCCGCGCCAAACGAATCGTCGGCAAACTCAATGTAGGCCTCGTCGACCATTACCATACCGGGGCACGCATCGCACAGCGCCGCGACAAAGTCGAGCGGCGCCACGTCGCCCGTGGGATTATTGGGCGAGGTCACGATCGCCAGATTGCACTCGGGAGCCGCCGCAAGCACCGCCGCCTGGTCGAGCTCAAAGGTCGCCGGGTCGCGCCACACGTCGCGCACCTCGGTCTGACAGAGCGATGCAAAGAACGCATACTCGCTATAGCACGGCGGGCAGTTGAGCAGGGTCCGTCCCGCGCCGCCAAACGCCAGCAGGTAGTTATAGAGCAGCTCGTCGCCGCCGTTTCCCACGCAAATATTCTCACGCGCCACGCCATGCCAGGCAGCAAGCTCATCGCGCAGGTCGTTGGACATGGGATCGGGATAGCGGTTGAGCGGCGTGACAGCTAGGGCTGCATCGATTGCCTCGCGCACGCCGGCCGGCACGGGATAGGTGTTCTCGTTGGCCGAAAGATTGATGCGCGTGGGCGTAAAGTTGGGATCGTAGGGCTCGATACCGGCCAAGTAGGGCTGGACGAGCTCCTTCATGCGCGGCGTGAGTTCGGCCATGTTAAGCCTCCTCGCCGGTCGCGCCAGCGGAAGTCAGGTCCACGCCCTCGGCGACCGTCGCGGTCGTATCACCCGGCCAGGCGACCTTGGTCAGGTCGGCCGCGGCCAGCGACTCGGCACTCACGGCACCCTCGCCCTGCTCCAGCACGCGGCGGCGCAGTGCGGCCGAAAGCGCGTGCGCCCACAGGCCCTCGGCCTCGGCCAGGCGCTGCGTCGCGGGAGCATCGGAGAGCAGACCCTCGGGCGTATAGCAAATGACGCTCGAGCGCTTAACGAACTCTTCGACCGAAAGCGGGTTGGAGAACATGGCCGTGCCGCCGGTCGGCAGCGTGTGGTTGGGGCCGGCAACATAATCGCCAAGCGGCTCGGAGCTCCAAGCGCCCACAAAGATGGCGCCGGCGTTGCGAATGCCGCCGAGCAGGCCCATCGCATCCTTGCAGTGCAGCTCCAGGTGCTCGGGCGCCACGGTGTTCACGGCCTCGGCGGCGGCAGCCATATCGGCGGCCACCACGATGGTGCCTTCGTTGTCGAGCGAAGCGCGCGTGATCTCGGCACGCGGGGACTGCGTCACCAGAATGTCGATACCCGCCTCGACCTCACGCGCAAACTGCTCGTCGCAAGTCACCAGGTAGCAGGCAGCCAGCGGATCGTGCTCGGCCTGCGCCATCAGGTCGGCAGCGACCACCATAGGCTTGGCCGTGGCATCGGCCAGCACGCAGACCTCGGACGGGCCAGCGACCATGTCGATTCCCACATCGCCCGAGACAATCTGCTTAGCCGCGGCGACAAAAGCGTTGCCCGGGCCGGTGATCTTGTCGACGCGCGGAATGGTCTCGGTACCGTACGCCAGCGCGGCCACGGCCTGAGCGCCGCCCACCATATAGATCTCGTCCACGCCGCCGAGCTTGGCCGCCGCGAGCGTGTAGGGGCTGATCAGGCCATCCTTTTGCGGCGGAGTCACCATGACCACGCGCTTGACACCAGCAACCTTGGCGGGAATGGCGTTCATGAGCACGGTGGAGGGATACTGAGCGCGACCGCCCGGCACGTAGATGCCGGCCGCCGCGAGCGGGGTCACCTTAACGCCGAGCATCGTGCCGTCCGCACGCGTGGTAAACCAGCTCTGCTCGACCTCGCGTTGGTGGAACTCGCGAATCTGACGCGCGGCCTTCTCGAGCGCGGCGACAAAGGCCGGATCGAGACCTTCGAGCGCGGCATCGATCTGCTCTTGCGGCAAGCGGAAGCTCTGCAGCTCGACGCCGTCAAAACGCTGACAGTAATCGCGCACCGCGGCATCGCCGTTGGCACGCACGTTGGCCACGATATCGCGGGCGGTGTCGACGATGTTTTGCGGCAGCACACCCTTGCGGTTGAGCTGGTTGGTAACGAGGCGCTCACCGGGAGCAAGCTTGATGGTCTTCATATCGGTATCCCCTACCGGTCGAGGTTGTGTTCGAAAAACGAGAGGCCGGGCGGCGGCGCCAATCGGCCCGCAGCCCGTACGTTGGGGCGCCCGTGCGCGCTCGCGCTATTGTGCCGAGCCCGCGACGGGCTCAAAATGCTTGTCCTTAACGGCCGCGGCCAAGCGATCTGCCAGATTGCGTACGCGCGGATCCAGGCGCGCAGCACCCGGATTGACAAAGAAGCGGGCCGTGCAGTCCATGATGCAGCCGGTGATGACCAGGTCGTTGTCGCGCAGCGTGGCGCCCGTGGCGGTGATGTCCACGATGCGATCGGTCATGCCGACAATGGGGCCCAGCTCGATGTTACCGTGCAGTGAAACGATATCGGCGTTCACGCCGCGCTCGGCATACCAGGCACTCGCAATGCGCGGGTACTTGGTGGCCACGCGAAGCGAACCGCGGCGGGCATAGTTGCGCTCGGCCTGGCCGGCGCGCCACGCGGGCTCCGCCTCGATAAAGGTGCACAGACCATAGCCCAGGTCTACCAGCTGCAGCAGGTTGAGGTCCGCCTCGATGAGCGAGTCCCAACCGCAGATGCCGCAATCGGCACCACCGCAGCCCACAAAGGCAGGCGCATCGCTGGGACGCACGATGACAAACTCGATATCGCCGACCGCGCCCTCGCCGGCACGCGTGTCGCGACCGCGCACGATGAGATGACGACCGGGATCGCGCAGCTCAGAGACATCCAAGCCCGCGGATTCAAGCACGTCGAGCGTGTCGGCCTTGAGCGAGCCCTTGGGCACGGCAATGCGCAGCGGACCCTCGGCGCCACGGCCCGCGGCGTGATCGCCATCGGAAGCGGCATCCTCGGCCGAGGTGCGCGCGGCCTCCAGGCGCTCGAGCGAAAAGGCGAAGCCCGCCGCCGGCACCTCGATACCGTCGCCAAATGCGCCGGTAAAGATGGAGTCATAGCGTCCGCCCGAACCGACCGGATCGGGCAGTCCGCCGGCATAAGCCTTAAAGACCAGGCCCGTGTAGTAATCGAAAGAGTTCATGATAGAGAAGTCGAACGACAGCACCTGGGCGTCCTCGGGTGCCAGGCCCTCAACCAGGGCACGCAGCTCGCGCGTCAGCGGCGCGACGATACCGGCAGCCTCCAGCAGCGCGTCCACGCGGTTGAGCACCTCGGCACCGCCGTGCAGACGCGGCAGCTCGCTAATGGCGGCCTTGACGGCATCGGACTCGGTGCTTGCCGCCACGCGGGCATCGAGGCCCACAAAGTCGTTGGCGTGCACGCAGCGCAGGGCCTCAGCGGCCAGCTCGCGATCCTCGCACGCCGCAAGCAGCTCCTTAAACGGACGGACGCTACCTGCGATAATGCGCGCATCGGGCAGCGCGAGCTTGCGCACCGCCTCGGCCACGAGCGAGACGATCTCGACATCGCCCGCGGTATCGCCCGCTCCGATAAGCTCAAAGCCCAGCTGTGTAAACTGGCGCGAGCCACCGGCATTGCGCTGACACTCGCGAACCACCGGCGCCTCGTAGCGAAGGCGTAGGGGCAGGTCGGCCGCGCGCATGCGGGTCGAAACCAGACGCACGATCGGCAATGTGTTGTCGGGACGAACCACCAGCAGGCGGCCATCATCGTCAAAGAGCTTAAACGGCGTGTCCGCAATGCGGCCGCCCTCCTCGAGCGAACCCTTGTCCTCGAGCAGTGGCGTTTCGACCGGCAGGTAATGATGCTCCCTAAAGCAGCCCTTCACCGTCAGCGCAATCTCCTCGCGCGCCTGAGCCTCCTCGGGCAATATGTCCCGGAATCCCCACGGTGTGGCCGTCATCTGGTGAGCCTCCTCATGCTGTGTTTCATATAGAGCAGAAGACCGGCATAGTTCCGCCGGTCTTCTGGGTACTTTAGCATACTAGAGTGTTTGCGGGGAAAATCCATCGCAGCCGCTCACGCCGTATTCATTTGGAAACATAGGGCAGATCGCCGCAACCCAAACCCGCCTAGGCGCCAATCGCACGACGATACTCTGCCATTACCTGCGCATCGGCAGCTGCGGGGTCGGCAAAATAGCGCCCGTCATAGGTCTCGGCCGAAACAACTCCGCGATAGCCGCGCGCCACCAGCCTATCCAGGTCGGCGCGCATATCGCGGTCGCCGTCACCCCAGGCAAGATGCGTCGTGCCATCTGCCGCAACATCGACAAAATGCACGTGGGCGACATCATCGCCAAGCAGATCGAAATAATCGTCGATGGTATCCCCTGCCACCGCCATAGCGCCCAAATCCAGACACGCCTTAAGTGCCGGATGATCAACTGCCTCGATCATGCGCTTCGTGTCGGCCGCCGAGTTCACGATCATCGACTCAACCGGCTGTAGGGCCTCGAGCACCAGTCGCACGCCGCGCTCTCTCGCATGCTCGGCAATCGCACGCAGCATCGAGGCGCTGCGACCCCACGCGTCCTCGATCGGCTCGTTCAAAAATGCCCAGCCGCTCGAGACCATGACCTGCTCGGCTCCAAGTTCCGCCGCGATATCCACAACGTTCTTAAAGTACGCGAGCGTGCGGGTGCGCGCCTCATTCCCGCGCGCCGCGATATTCCACGGCTTGGGGTTGTTCTGTTCGGGACAAAGCCCCACAATCCGAACCCCATACCGCTGCGACAGCTCCCGCACCTGCTCGAGCGAATCGTATCCATGGCAATCGACATACAGATGCATCGCTCCGGTCCAAAGCTCGCAACACGTGTAACCCGAGGCCGCTGCCGAAGAAAAGAATTCCTCAAGGTCAAAATAACGATGGCTGATATTCATGACGGCAAGCTGGGGATAGCTCATAATTACTCTCCAACCCAAGCGAGGCCCCGTTCCATATAGGAGCGAGGCCCAATTACACAAACGTTATTTGCTCTTAGTAGTCGAACTGGTGATAGTAGCGACGGTAGTTGAGGTTGTGCTTGGTGACCGTCTCGTAGTAAGCGGCAAGGCGATCGGTGATCAGCGAGGAGAGGATCCACGGAGACACGATGACGCGGAACTCGTCGTCAAGGCCGGGGATCGCGAACTCGGCGGTGTCGATGATGTTGATGTCGGTGTCGCCGGTCACGCCGCGGGTCAGGAACGCGCGGGCGCGCTCGTCGAGCTTGCGGTTCTCGTCCTCGCCCATGAACAGGAACACGGGGACGCCCGGCTCCACGAGCTCGAGGGTGCCGTGGAAGAAGTCGGCCGAGGTGATGTAGCGGGTGCGCTTCCACTGCATCTCCTCGAGGATGCACATCGAGAACAGGATGGTCTCGCCCCACAGGGCGCCGGAGCCGATGAACATGGTGTAGGGGGCCAGGGCGTACTTCTTGGCGAGCTCCTCGGCGCGCGGCTCGAAGCTCTTGCGGATGTCGACCAGGTGGGTCCAAACATCCTTGGTCTGCTCGATGAACTTATCGAACTGCGGGAAGCAGCCGCGGCGGTTGAGCAGGCGCAGGCCGAAGCAGTCGGCGAGGTAGTAGCCCATCTCGCAGCCGCCGTTACCGTGATCGGAAGCCATCTTGACGCAGTTCTCGGCGCCGACAGCCTGGCCGATGGGGCCCTCGGGCTTGGTCATGGCGTAGACACGAATGCCCTTTTCCTTCATCTTCTTGACGGCCTCGAGGACCTCGGGGGTGGTGCCGGACTCGGAGGCGGTGAGCACGACGGACTTCTCGGTCATGCGCTTGTGGCCCATGACGTTCCACTCGGCGGCGTGGATCAGGTAGACCTCGAGGTCGCGGTCGCCGAACTTGTTCATGAGGTACTCGAGCTGCATGAGCTCGTCCCAGGTGCCGCCGACGCCCATCAGGAACACGGCGTCGTAGCCCTCGTCGGCGACCTTGTCGGCGAGCGCGGTCATCTTCTTGCCGGTCTCGTAGAGCGCCTTGCCGTCCTCGAGATAGCCCTCCTGGTCGAAATGCATGATCTCGATCTTCTCGGTTTCCTTCATTTGTCTCTCCTTTCTGGGGTTGTTTCCACATCCCCCATGCCAACGGGCATCAAAACCCGCTTACATTCCGTAACACTCGGCCGCTTTGGCCTTAAGCGCATTGACTGACTCTTCGTAGCCCTCTGCCTTGACCTCCATTTGCTTGGAGACGGCATCAAGATACGGGTGCACGTCCCATGACTTCAGACGCTCGGCTATCATGGCCGCAATCGTCTGGAAGAACACAAGATTGGGAATTGCGCTGAGCAGCGGAGCCACCTGAGGCACCGCAACCTCGTGAGCCCTACCCTTGGGATGGGCCGTGAGCAGCACCGTTTTTGTCGTAACGTTCGATAGCGCATCAGCGATATTCGCAAGACGCTCCGACCCCTGCGGATCGTCGACGATAAACACCAGATAGCCCGGAACGATCTGCATCTCGGGACCGTGGACGAACTCCTCGCCTTCGTGATGCATGGCAGGAATCTTGATGGTCTCGCTCAGCTTGAGCGCTGCCTCCTCGGCAACACCATAGTTGGGGCCGTTGCCGACGACCATAGCGGGCGTGTGCTCAGAAAGCTCGAGCATGTGGTCTTGGACATATGCCTCGGCGGTCTTGCACATCACGGCATTGGCCTGGATAGCCTCGCGCAGGTCGTCAAGACGCTGGGCAACGCCCTTGGCGTCAATCGTTCCGCGCGCCTGACCGCCGTAAACACCAAAGAGCACCAGGTACTCAACGAGAACCTCGACGCCCAGAGTCACAAAGTCCACCGACTCGACGCCCACACCGTAGTCAAGAACGATGTCAGCGTGTTCCTTGATGGGTGCCTCGACGTTTGCCGTGAGCGCAACTGCAGCCATATCGTGTGCGCGCATGTAATCGAGCGCCGCAATCGTATTGGTTGAATAGCCGCTCTGCGAGACGGCAATGTTAAGCGCATACTGTGGATAGGTGTGTTCAAAATCGACGAAGGCCTCGGGCGTCACGACGGACACCTGCATCTGCAGCGCATCTTGCAGGTAATCGCGGGCGCAATCCGCAGCATGGCGCGACGAACCCGAAGCAACGATGCGCAGCGCGTCAAAAGAACCGGACTGGAAAATATCAACGAGCTGCGCTACCAGCTCAGACGAACGCTCGAGGTTCTCTCCCATACGCACATGGGCAAGCTGAACGTAATCGAGCATCTTCATCGTCTCACCTCGTAACAAATCATTAGTATTTGATACCAATCACAGTTATAGGTTACGGCTTTTTGATACCTCTTTGTCGATTAATTTATCCCCATCGGCGAACGGTCGATTTTGAGCCCTGTAAGGTTGTATATACAGCTGACCCAACGATCAAAACTGGTTAGTTTCCCAGCCGTTATTCACAAAATACCAGCTAGTACGTATAGGTGTAGCCGCCCGTATCGCCACGATTGAAGGACTTTACATACTCGATAGCCTGACCGCTCGCGTCATAGCTCACGCATTCCAAAAGCAAAACAAGATCGCCCTGTTCCAGTCCAAGGAGGCCGGCATCTCGTGCGCCCAGCGCTTCGATATCGAGCTTTTCCTGTGCCATGACTGGCTTTCGGCCCAGCATCTCATAGGTCTCGTACAAACTGAAGACCGACACGTCAATATCTTCGATGGTTGTGAACAGCAGGCAGGGAATCAGCGCCGTCTCAATCGATACGGGGCTACCGTTTATGCAGTTCAGGCGTCGAACGGAATAGAGCAGGTCGTCCTCGGCGATGCCAAACAGGTCGGCGTAATATGGCCCCGCATAACGCTTGGAACGCGCGAGAATACGGACGGACGGCTCGCCGCCCGAAGCACGGACCGATTCACGGAAACCGACCGTGCGTTCAAAAAAAGCAGGTACTTTCTGCGCCACAAAGGCACCTTTTCCCCGAACACGGCGAATCTGCCCGCGCCGAACCAGCTCATCGACAGCGCTTCGGATGGTCAAGCGTGTCGTACCAAATTCCTCGGCGAGGTCTTTTTCGGACGGAATCATGGAACCCGTGGGATATATACCGCGCTCGATACGTTCCTCGATGCGGCGTCGAATGCGCATATAAACCGGGGTGGCATCTACTGTTTCAGCCATTGTTCACCTGCCACGCTCCTCATGCCGTTCTCTTCGCCGTTATCGGCAAAGCGGAACTTTGTGGGCAAAATCACCGATTTGCAATGCTCCACAAAACGCATGTCCTTATCATATTCGATCGAGCTCTCATAGAACACCGGCGTTCCCTCTTCTTGCTGGAGCAGCTCGGCCTCTTCGACGTTCAAACGCGAGATGGAGATATGCTCACGTCCATGCTCAACACGCACGCCACCTTCTTTGAGCAAGACATCGTAAAGGCTCTCGCACTCAAAATCGTGCTCGGTAAGCGATGGGCACAGGGACAGGTTAACGTGAGCCGTCTCGATTGACGCCGGCTCGCCCTCAATAAGTCGAACGCGCTGCAGGCGAAGCAAAGGAGCGCCTACAGACACCCCAAGCTTGTCGGCAAGCGCCTCATCCGCCTCGATGGTCCCGGTGGTAACCAGACGAGAAGAGGGGTGCAGGCCGGCAGTCCGCACAGCATCGGAAAAGTTATACGTTTCCTGGAAGATGTTCAGCGGCTTGGGAGGACACACATACGTACCCGATCCGCGACGGCTCTCGAGCGTTCCACAAGAGATGAGCCGCGTGATACCGGCACGCAACGCCGTACGCGAAACGCCAATCTCTTCGCACAGCACGCGCTCGGCCGGTAGGCGATCACCGCCGACAAGCTGATGGTGCTGGATATACCAAAGAATTCCCTCAACAGCACGATCTTTGGGGGGAATTGCATAAGATTCGCCTGCCATTGCACAGACTCCTCATTCAGACACGTATGCCGCCAAAATTAGGTCAGCCCTCCCATGGCATCAAATTCGGCCTTGATCTTCTCGGCGACATTCCGATACGACTTATATAGACTTGAATCGCGTTTGACCTCGTCGGTCATAACGGGAATCTCTAATTTGGAAACCTCGTCTTTTCCCGTCTGAACCGCCACAACAACGCCCATACCAAGACACATATTACGCTTGGCAGCATTTATTTTTGCTGCCTTGGCAGGATTTGCCAGGATACGCTGGGCAAATTCCTGTTTAGAGACCGCTTCTTCGGCCTCCGGATCGCCCGCCTCGGCCACTTCGCACTGCAACACGTCCGCATAGTCAAAAATCTTCGGCTCGCCGCCGCGCTGGTGCACGGCCCACTTGCGGCGCGTGGCGTCCTGGTAGATAGCCGGCAAAAATGTAAACCGCGGCGGGTCCAAAATCGTATCCGTGATGGTAAACACATCGGAATCAAAGGCATCCTGCGGGTTTTTCTTCTTGAACAGCCCCATATCAGCCTCCCGTACTAGCATTAAACAACTCAAGCCGAATATAGCACCAATTTCAAGCCACCGCTTTACCGCATCGGTGCGCGGCGTCTATAGCTCGCCCAGCGGAAGAGTTCACGGACGAGGGCCGGGGTGCCTGCCGGTAAATAGCGGACACTCCGCATGCAATCTATGCAAACAAACAAGTACGCTTAGCTACATTCGGTAAGATCGAGCACGCTGCCCTTCACGATAAGCGCCGGCTCCAGAACGACTTCTTCGGCACGCCTGCCGCCCCTACCGGCAAGACGCTTGGACATACAGCCAAAAGCATGCTCCGCAAGGACACCAGGATCCTGCTCGATCGCGGTCAGCGCCGGCTCAAAGAGAACGTCGGCGGCCGAGTTGTCGTAACTCACCACCGAGATGTCGCCCGGGATGCTCTTCCCCATCTCGTGCAAGCGCTTGAGCAGACCGAGGGCGATGTTATCCGAGCTTGCGAACACAGCGGTGGCATCAGTTGCGAGCACCGCCTCCGAGGCCTCGTAGGCACTCGGAATGTAGTACTCGCTCTCAAACTCCAGGCGCGCGTCGATGGGCAGTCCCACCTCGCGCAGCGCGCGCTCGTAACCGGCGAGTCGCTTGCGGCCCGTATTGGAGCGGCGCGCGTTAACCAAGCAGGCAATGCGACGGTGGCCCTGCTCGATCAGATAGCGGGTGGCCATGTAGCCACCCAGCTCGTGGTCGAACATCACCTTGTCGCACTCGAGCCCCTCAATGGCACGGTCGACCATTACGGCCGGGATGGGCAGGTGGCTGACTTCTTCGCGCAGGGCACGGTCGTCGGAGAACTCGTCACCCACCACCAAAAAGACGCCGTCAACGCCGCGCGTCACCAACTGGCGCAGCAGCTCAAGATCGTCATCGGCGCTTCCGCCCGAGCTGGTAATAAAGAGTGCGTAACCGTCCTCACGGCAGCGCTTTTCCAAACTGCCGGCGAGCGAGGCAAAAAAGCGGCTCTCGATGTTAGGGACGATAAGACCCAGCGTGCGCGACTCGCGCATGACCAAGCTACGCGCAATCTGGTTAGGAACATAGTGGTTGCGCGCCGCGACCTCTTTGATGAGCTTGCGGTTTTCTTCCGAGATGCGACAAGGCCGATTATTGAGAACAAGCGAGACCGACGAGGGGGAAAGCCCCACCTCCTGGGCGATCTGCTTGAGGGTGACTTTGTTGGCCATCTCGCTCCTTCCAGGTTTACGCGCAATCTCTTGAAAGTATAGCGACTGCCCCTCTACCTCGGTGATAAACACTTTACCAATCCGGTGGACGGCTGTTTTATCGCCGCCAGCGCACCAAATCCGTCCGGGTGGGGTATATTGCAATCGATTGATGACAACGACCACCAAAAGGCGGATATTCGTATGCACGAGAACGACTTTTTTAACGAGGACCTGCTGTGCGCGCTTGCTGGCGTTGCCGGCGAGGACAACGTGCTGATGAGCGAGCCCATGCGCGAACACACCACGTTTAAGATCGGCGGCCCGGCTGACGTCTTTGTCACGCCCGATACCGAGCAGGGACTCGTCGCCACACTCGATACCTGCTATCGTTGCGATCTGCCACTCACCATCGTGGGCAACGGCTCCGACCTGCTTGTCGGCGACAAGGGCATCCGCGGCGTCGTCGTGGCGCTGGGCGAGGGCCTCTCCGACATCACCGTCGACGGCACGCACGTCACGGCGGCAGCCGGCGCCTTGCTTTCCGATGTCGCCGCGGCGGCAGCCGAGGCCGGTCTCACCGGCATGGAGCCCATCTCGGGCATCCCCGGATCGGTCGGCGGCGCCTGCTACATGAACGCCGGCGCCTACGGTGCCTGCATGGCCGATGTGCTGGGGTCTGTGCGCGTCTACAAGCCCGCCCGCATGCTCGACGACGGCACCCGCGGCAGCGGCAGCATCATCGAGTTCGATGTCGACGAGCTCAACCTGGGTTATCGCAAGAGCCGCATTGCCGACGACGGCTTCGTCGTGCTTTCGGCCACTTTCAATCTCGCCCCGGGCAACGCCGCGATGATCAAGGCCGACATGGACGACTACCGTCAGCGTCGCGAAGACAAGCAGCCGCTCGATATGCCGAGTGCCGGCTCCACTTTCAAACGCCCCGAGGGCTACTTTGCCGGCAAGCTCATCATGGACGCCGGCCTGCGAGGACACGCCGTTGGCGGCGCGCAGGTGAGCGAGAAGCACTGCGGCTTCATCGTCAACGCCGACCACGCCACCGCCGCCGACGTCGACGAACTCATCCGCCACATCCAGACAACCGTCAAAGACCAATTCAACGTAGACCTAGAACCCGAAGTCCACCGAGTCGGCGAATTTTTATAAAAAAGAAGGCCCCGAAAGGGGCCTTCACCATATTTATTCAGATAACCCAGTCCGGTGTGTCGCGCTCAGGACCCGAGAGGGCCGGGACAGTCCGAGAGGCATAAGGTTGATCGCGAGTTCCGCACGAGCCGGAGAGCACTTAATGTGCTCTCCGTGCGAGCAGGACTGCCCGAGCAGGCAACCTTATGCCTCTCGGACTGTCCCGGACCAAACCGCCGTTACGACAGTGCAATACCGCCAAGCCAGCCCCAGCGCACGCCAGAGCCAGTACCATAAAAGCTAATGAACGAATCGAGCGACTTCGATGTAATGGCACCCTCGTTGCTCATAACGATGCCGCCGCCAACGTAGATACCCACATGACCGTAGATAAGGCCCGGAGCACCCGTGCCGCTGTGCGAGGAATCGGCCACGATCATGCCCACCTGCAGCGCCGAGCGGTCGGAGCTATAGCACCAGGCGTTAAACATGTCGCACGCATTGCCTCCAAAGTAGCCAACGCCGGCGTTACGGAAGACATTGGTGACCCACGCCGCGCACCAGTTCTGACCCGGCGAAGGCGTGGAGTAGCACGCGTTGACGACAGCCTGCTGCTTGCCCGAGCCGGCATTCTGCTGCGGAGTTCCGGGCGCGTACGATCCACCACCCGAGCTCGAACCACCCGAGTAGGAATTGTTCTTGTTCGCGGCAGCCGCGGCAGCGGCAGCCTTCCTAGCGGCCTCCTCAGCCTGGGCAGCAGCGAGGATCTCGGAATCGCGCTGAGCCATGAGCTCCTTGACGTCGTCGGAAAGACCGTTCAGCACAGTCTGGACTTCTTGCTGCTTGGCCTGCATATCCTGCATCTGAGCAGTCTGCTGATCCTTGAGCTTCTCTAAGTCAGCTTTCTGCGACTCAAGCTCGGTCTTTTGCGCATCGAGCTCTTCCTGGATGGTCTGAATGTCCTCGATGGCGTCGCGGTCGCTCTTGTTGATCTTCTCAACATAGTGCGCATTGGCGAC
>URYU01000011.1 GCA_900552155.1 uncultured Collinsella sp. | reverse complement strand
ATTCGAACGACGGCGCCCACGTTATATAGGAGGGACTTTCAGCCTCGTCAACCTCCCATTCCAAACCAAATCAGCCAACGTACGTCATGGCAATATCCGGTAGGTCGCAGGGTGTCCCGCGGCGGGCTGGGTTATTTAGCTGAGCGACTTTGCGAAGCAAGGGGAGCGAAGATAAAAACCCCGCCCGCCCCCGCCGCACTGTGTCTAGACGGATTGCACCTTCCCCTGTTTCTAGAGATAAATACCATTTAGCGGTGATATTCAACCGTTCAAGATATTGTGTAATGGCATATTACGTCATATGACGTAATATGCCATAAGCAGTCAAGGATGATTGTCTGCGTTCAAGTCGAGAAAGGGGCAAAATGATTAAACTGTGCCGCGTCGATAGCCGGTTAGTGCATGGGCAGACCGTGTTCTCTTGGTATCCAGCGCTTAAAGCAAACGCTATTCTTGTGGTTTCAGATGAGTACGCCGCAAGCAAAGAGCGAATTCAAGCGCTGCGAATTGCAAAACCCGCTGATGCCAAATTGGTTGTCAAAAGTGTAGAAGATTCCATCGTGGCCCTTAACGGAAGCGCGGTGGATAAATACGAGCTAATTGTTGTTACGGGAAATGTACATGACGCCTGTGAAGTTGCGCGTGCGTGTCCAAAAATAACGTCTGTGAATTTAGGCGGCGCTCGACCGTTGGGGGATAGCGTAAAGGAGCTTGGCCCTGCTGTGCGCCTTTCCCAATCCGATATTAATGAAATTAAGAAAGCCATGGCTGATGGAATCGAGTTCGAGGTAAGGCAGGTTGCTAGTGAGAAAAAACGCATCGTAACAAGTTTTGATTTGTAGGAAGAGAGAGAAATATGCTGCTTCAGGCTTTTCTGGTTGGTCTTGCTGCTGCTATAGGTCAATCGGATTATTTGCTCGGTACCGCGATGGTCGAGCGTCCGATTGTCCTCGGAGCGATTGTCGGTATTTTTTTGGGTGATATTCCGACTGGCGTTATTGTTGGTTTCCAGCTCGAACTCGCGTTTATGGGGGTCTGGCAGGTTGGTGCTGCCGTGCCGCCCAACGTAATTGTTGGTTCAGTTTTGGGAACAGCCTTTGCGATTACTATGGGTGCGGGTCCCGAGACCGCTCTGACTATTGCTATGCCCACTGCGGTGCTTGCCGGCATGTTTGACAGCCTTATGTATAGCGTTGTTACGCCTCCTATGGCTGTCTGGGCTGATCGTGGTGCCGAAAAGGACGACCCCAAAACGATTGCAGCCGCTATGTGGACCAATGGAATTCTCTACATCATTGCGCTTGGCTTGATTTGCGGCGTGGCTTTTTACGTTGGAAATGATGCTGTTCAGGCGCTGATTGACGCCATCCCTGATTGGCTTACGAATGGGCTTACGATCGCAACGGGTATTCTGCCCGCGCTTGGATTTGCGCAGCTTATGTCAATCCTGTCCACCAAGGAGCTGAGCTTCCTATTCTTTGGAGGCTTCTTGCTGAGTGCCTATCTAAATATTCCGACGATCGGTATCGTGGCGTTTTCGCTGATCCTGATTGGGATCCTCAATATGGCTCACATTTTTATGCCTGCCAGTGCGGCGGTCGCTAAGGAGGTTGACGATGACAACGAATTCTAATGATGTTCTTGAGCTCTCGCCGGAGTCAAATAAATCGACCGATAAGAGAATAACCAAGAAAGACTTAAAGGCGTTATTTTGGCGTAGCTTTCCACTCAACATCATGTGGAGCTTTGACCGACAAATGAACGTTGGTTTCTGCTACGACATGATTCCGGTAATCAAGCGGTTATACGATAAGCCCGAAGATCGGATCGAGGCATATAAGCGTCATCTTGAGTTCTACAATATTCAAGTTACGTTTAATCCTCTGGTCGCCGGCATTGTGGCCTCCATGGAGGAGGAGAACGCCAACAATCAGGACTTTGACGCCGCCTCAATTAACGCCATGAAAGCATCGCTTATGGCTCCGCTTTCCGGTATTGGAGATTCGCTGATCGCCAGTACGCTTCGCATGATTGCGACGGGCGTTGTGACGGGACTTTGCCTTTCGGGCAGTCTGCTCGGCCCAATCCTGTTCCTGCTTCTTTATAATGTCCCAACGATCCTGATCCGCTGGTTTGGGCTTCAGTATGGTTATTCGCTTGGCAGTGGCATGATTTCAAAGCTGAACGATTCTGATGTAATGCGCAAAGTTACGTCCGGCCTGGCGATTGTGGGACTAATGGTAGTTGGTGGAATGGTAGCGACCACCGTTGCAGTTACCACTCCGCTCGCTCTTAACTTCGGCGACACCGCGTTTAAGTTGCAGGAAACGCTCGACGGGATATTCCCGGCTCTTTTGCCGCTCTGCGCGTTCGGAATCATGTGTCTTTGCAATAAGAAACAGGTCAAAATAATTTGGCTGATTGTGGGCATTCTCGCTGCTGGTATTGAGGTCGGCGTCCTGGGGATTTTGGGCTAGAGAAGGCGTCCATCTTTTGAGATGCTGTACTCGAAGGACGATGCGTCTGCTCGCCAAACGGTTTTTGAATAGTGGAGCGGCATCTCATCGCAGGCATATGTGACGTGCTCGACAACGCTCACGGGGGCTCCAACGATATAACCGAGAAGGCTTGCTTCTTGGAGCCCCGCTATTCCTGCGGTGATTTTGAGCTTCTCAATACCGGTTGCGATGCTGTAATGGTTGGCGATCAGGTCGAAAAGCCTGGCATTGTCTGTGAGAAGCTCCAGCAGTCCGGGTAGAGTGCTCTGCGTTGCATAAACGGTGTCGATGGCGCAGGGGGCATTTTCGATATAAACCAAGCGCGCAACTCGTTGCACTACGGTTCCGTTGTCAATTTTGAGCTCCCGTGCAATGTGGGCATCAGCCTTGATTAAGCCTGTTTCCAAGATGGACTTGGTTGTTTTATCGCCGTATTGGGGGTCGGCGCTCAAATTGAAAATGGTGCTTGTTCCTCGTTTCAGGGTGAGCTTCGATGGGTTTACGAATGTTCCCTTGCCTCGCAGGCGGTAGAGCAAGCTTTGGTCAATGAGATTCTGTACGGCGCGTCTTACGGTGATCCTGCTTACTTTGTATTGCTTGCAAAGCTCGGTTTCGGTGGGAATCTGACTGCCGCCGGGGAGTTCGCCAGAAACTATTTTCTTGAGGATGTCGTTTTCAACGGTCTGATAGAGAAGTTCTGGCTGAGTGAACTCGTCTTTTGCTGCAGGCATGGTGGACCCCTTGGTTTTCAGTTTCTTTAGTACATAGATATACGACAACTGAGGACATCATAAGCCGTTATCTCAAAAGTTATGGAAATATCGATTTGGCGTTATTGCCGAGAGGGGATTTAAGATGGGTAGACAATACGACGAGGCGTTGATTGGTGCCATTTCCAGTCGCTCGTTTATAACCGAGAAGAGAGGGCTCGAGGTTCAAATTCGTCCGGTTCCTGATGATGAAAGAGAGCATGTGCTTGACCCACGAATTCTCGAGGTATCCCGCAAGAAGATGCGGAATGTTAGCATGTCTCCGAGCTGGACGAGCCTTATTGGAATGCGTCATCGCCCGGATAAGCCGACATACCGCCTACTCGATGGTGAGGTTCAGCGCGATGAGATCCTCATGGAGGCGGCCGATCGCTATATAGATTTATTCGTCTGGACGCCACCAAATCATAAGGAGGCAAGTCCGGCGCTTGTTTACCTGCACGGCGGCGCGTTTATGGCGGGGAATGTTCTGCAATTTGAACATCAGCTCGAGTTCATCGCCGAAAAGTCTGGTGCAGTGGTGGTTTATCCGGAATACCGCTTGGCGCCGGAGACGGCATTTCCGGGGCAGATCGAGGATTGCGTTCTTGCTCTTGATTATGTGCGCGAGCATGCCGCGGATCTCGGAATCGATCTTCATAAAATAATGGTCGCCGGCGACTCCGCGGGAGGAAGCCTTACTAATGCGTGTGTTCAGCTCAGGGGTGCTGGAGCTGTAGCCCATGCCTTCGAAATCTATCCCGAAGTCGACCTTGCGGGCGAACAGGGCGAGGGATATGAGGATTTTCCTGCGATAGCCGATCAGGAGGACGTTGCGCGTTTTCGCATCGACCATCTTCGCGATTCGGACGGTCCGATGGTCGAACTTTGCGCACACGGAAAAATGTCTCCTCATGACCCGTTGATTTCTGCGCTAATGCTTGAGGACTGCACTGATTTCTCCCCGGTGACTATCGTGACATCCGAATACGATCCGCTTCGTATCCCCGATGAAAAATGGGCTACAAAATTACGGTCTTCAGGAATCGATGTTGAGGTCATCGAATATGCCGGGTGTGACCATGGTTTTTTCGATCATTTTGGCGTGTACCCGCAATCGGAAGACGTGTGTTTGTTGATGGCCGAGAAGCTTAAAGAAATGGCTGCACAATAACGTCTCTCGGCGATAAGGGACTGAAGTCGCCTGTGTTTCTGCGTTTGTGGTTCTCGGTCTGATTATAAAAATGAGGCTTGCTCCTTGCCCGAATGGGTGGGGAGCAGTTTGTTTTTTGTAGCGATGCGAGGCGAATGCCGCGTGCTTTAGATTGCCATTTTGCTTCGCTGTATACCACTTGACGTAATAAAAGAGGCAAGGGCGGTGCGAGGGCCAACAGTCATTCTAAGCTCGGATTCGTATCCTAAAAGGTTGTTTCTGTTGCGCGGCACAATATAGCAAAAAAGAATGATAAAATGAATTCGAAAAAGAATTCATTTTTAGGAGGTATGTATGCCTGCCTTGCAGATGCTCGACAACCTTGTTCCAATTAGCGATTTCAGCCACGGTAAGGGCTCGGCTGCCTTTTCGAAGGTTGGGGACGACAATCCTGTTGTGGTCCTCAAACACAACAAGCCAGCATTTGTGATTGTGACACCCGATGAATACAGGGAAGCGAAGCAAGCGGAGGAGGACCTCGCCTTGTTAACGTTGGCGCTTAAGAGAGTGGCTGCGACAGGTGACGATGCGCTTGTTTCCCTGTCTGATGTTATGGAAGAGCTGGGTGTGAGCCAGGACGAACTCGATCAGATGGATGAGGTCGAGTTTGAATGAGTGGGTACGAAGTCGCTTTCTACCCAGATGCTCTCAAGGATATTAAGCGTCTGGACGGCTCCCAACGAAAGATTGTCCTTAAGGCTATAGAAAAAATCAGAACGAACCCATTGCCACAGAACGAGGGTGGATTTGGCAAGCCTCTTGGAAACAAGGCGGGTACGGATTTGACTGGCTTTATGAAAATCAAGCTCAGGGGAAGTGGCATTCGAATCGTGTACCGTCTCATCAGAATTAAAGAAAAAATGGCCATCGTAGTGGTAGGCGCTCGCGAAGACATGGAAGTCTACCGAACTGTTCAGAGACGAACACTCGATTTCGAGAAATGGGCGGAAGAGAATATCTAGCTTTAACGATGAACGACGAGTGAGCGTTGGTAGGGCCCTGACGAATTAGATTCGTCAGGGTTTTTTCTGGACCAATTGCCTTTCAGCCTCCGTTAACCTTTCTTTCCAATTCATCAGCCAACGTACGTCATGGCAATCCCCGGTAGGTCGCAGGGTGGCGGCTGAGCCTTTCCCTCGGGAAACTTCGCGAAGCCCAGTTCCCGAGGGAAAGGCTCAGCCGCCACCACAAAGACCGCAGGGACGGGAGCGGCTATACTACTCTCAGTAGTTAAGGGTCGCGGATCCGCCGCGTCACCGCTCTCAACAGGAGGTCTTTGTTTATGGCAGATCAGAAGCCGGTTGTCGGGATCATTATGGGCTCCAAGTCCGATCTGGGCGTTATGGAAGGCTGCACCGCCGAGCTCGAGGAGCTCGGTGTGCCCTATGAGCTCGTCATTGCGAGCGCACATCGCACGCCGGCGAAGGTCCACGAGTGGGCTTCGACTGCCGCCGATCGCGGTATCAAAGTGATTATCGCCGCCGCCGGCAAGGCCGCTCACCTGGGTGGTGTCGTGGCTGCCTTTACGCCGCTGCCGGTCATCGGTGTGCCTATGAAGACGAGTGACCTGGGCGGCATGGATTCGCTGCTGTCAATGGTGCAGATGCCTTCGGGCGTGCCCGTGGCCTGCGTTGCCATCAACGGCGCCAAGAACGCCGCCATCTACGCCACGCAGATTCTGGGCGCATGCGACCCCGAGTACCGCAAGGTTATCGAGAAGATGAAGCAGGAGATGGCCGACGCCTAGACGTTCCGCCGTTTCGCCGCAGTATAAGGAGAGCCATGTCCGACTATCAGGGAAAACGATTCAAGGCTTCTCAGATTCCCGATCCGTCGAAGCCGGGTGCTGCCCATGCGGCGCAGCAGGGTCGGACATCCTCTCCTCAGCAGCCGCGCGCGCCGCGTCCCGTGACACCGGCGACGCATCGTCGACATGACGCGCCGGCTGCGTATCGCCCTTCGTCTTATAGCACCGCTAAGAAGCCGCCCCGGTCTTCATCGCATGCCGCGCCGTCGGATTACACCGAACCGCCGCGCAAAAAGCGCCGCTCCATTATTCCTATTCTGCTCATTATCGTGGGCATCGGTCTGATTGTTGCCGCCGCTGCCATCTTTATCAATGCTCAGATTGGCTATAAGCAGGCGAGCGATTCGTATCAGAAAATCGAGAAGCAATATATAAGCGACAAGGACGCCAGCGGCGTGCCGATTATCGACTTTGATGCACTTGCCCAGACGAATCCCGAGGTTGTGGGTTGGATTTACGCGCCCGGCACCAACATCAACTATCCCGTCGTGCAGACCAACAACAACTCCAAATACCTCAACACGCTGTTCGACGGTACGGCCAATGCATCTGGGGCCATTTTCCTGGATAGCGATGACACCGCGCCGGGAATGGTTGACCAGCAGACCACGATCTACGGCCACCATATGAACGATGGGTCGATGTTCAACGTGATTTCGGATACGACTGACCAGGCAACGTTCGATAGCATTGAATATGTGTACTACATCACACGGGATGCTACGTATAAGCTGCGTCCGCTGGCGACCAAGGTCGTTGAGGATACGTACTCCAAGGCGCGCACGCCCAATTTTGAGGGCGACGACGGGCTCAAGAACTACCTGTCCGAGATGCTCGACGGTGCCTCTGCCGTGGCGAGCGATGCCACTGATCGTGCTGCTTCGGCAACCAAGGTCGTAACGCTTGTGACCTGTCGTTCGTTATCGCTGAGCAACACGCGTGCCGTCATGGTGCTCACGCCGGTCGAGGAATAAGTTGTTCGAGAGTAGCTAAAAAAGCCCCGTTCCAAATTGGCTACTCGACGACGGTAAGGGAGAAATGATGCTCGAGAATGGCAAAACGATGCCTTCGATTGATGCTTGGCTGCGCGAGGCCAAGGCCGATTCGTCGGCACCTGCGTGCGGTATGTATCTGACACATAACGGTGTGGTGCGCGCGACGCCCAAGGCCGAGGCGCGCGGTGTCGAGACCGATGGCGTGGCGCCGGGCCACAAGGTGGGCAGCATGGTGTTCGGCTACGACGCCAGCAAGGTACAGGCCGCCATCGAGGCGACGCGCGCGATGCCGGGTATCGGCTATGTGCGCGTGTGGCTGGCAAGCGGCGAGCTTGCCGTAGGTGACGACATCATGCTCGTGCTCATCGGCGGGGACATTCGCCCGCACGTGGTCGATGCGCTGCAGGCGCTCGTTGGCACCATCAAGAATGAATGCGTGAGTGAGGTCGAGCGCGAGGCGTAGAGGCTTGCGTCGATAGAAGGCTCGTTTATAAAAATGCCCGCCGGTACGTGTGATACCGGCGGGCATTTTGCGTTTTGGGCGCGGTGGGCGCTACACGCGCGTCGCATCCTTGGGGCTCATGGTCATGCTCTGGAAGCGGTTTTCCATAAAGTCATTATCGAAGTACTTGCCGTAGAACTGCGCAACGGGAATATCCGGTTCCGTGCCGTTGACGCGCTGATACCAATAATCGAGCGACTGCAGCGTCATAACGCCATCGACCAGCATAATGATGGTGAAGATGACGGTAGCCGAGTAGCGGCTCTTCCACGGAATCATGTTGATGAGCTTGAGCAGCCTCGGCAGCAGCAGCTTGATCCAGATGAGGCCACCCAGGCCCCACAGACAGGCGAAGCCCGTGCAGGTGCGTCCGCCCGTGAGGACCACGAGCGGGTCGGGCATACCGAACAGCGTTATGTGCGAGTAGCTCCACGAGACCACGCCAAACGCGGTCTGCATAAACCAGCCCACGAACACCTCAAAGCTGGCGCCGAGCAGGGCGCTCACCAGGAAAATGATGATGGGGTTCTTTTTATAGAAGCGGTTGAGCACCATGGTCATGAGCACGGCACCAAAGCCGTAGATGGGGCTGAAGGGGCCAAACAGCATACCGGCGCGGTCCTGGTAGACACCCGGATCGTTGACGGTCATATGCCAGATATCCTCCAGGACCAGGCCGAGCACGCAGCAGACAAAGAATACCCAGAACAGGTTGAAGTAGTTGAGCTTGATGTAGCCCTCGCCGGTTTCATCGCGCCCGAGCATGCCCTCGGCGGCGGCGTCGCGGTCGAGCATCTCCTGCAGGCGGCGCTGCAGCTCGCGCTCCTGGCGCAGTGTGGGGTCGACGGTGGCCGAAAGCGCGACGAGGATGCCGAGCTGGATGGCAGGGCGCAGCAAGAAGGGCCCGATGCCCTGGAGCATCACGTCAACCAAAAGCTCGACGACGGTAAACGCGATAAGGATATAGGACAGACGGGCGGCATTGCGGCGCTGGTTCTTGATGAGGTCCAGGCCAAAGATGATCAAGATGACGGCACTGGCAGCCGAGAGCATGATGCCGGCGACAATCAGTCCGACCGCGACGAGCGTGTTGTCGCCGAGCTTGGCGGCGGCGTTGCCGTTGATGAGTGCGGTGATGACCTGCCACATAAAGGCGCCGACCGACGGGAGCGTGCCCACGCCGGACAGGATGCACAGGACGGCGTATACCTTAATGATGAGGGGGATCTTCTTGACCTCCGTGGCGCTGGGGACGCTGGGGTCGAGTTCGTTTCGATCCATACATAACCTTTCTCGTTTTGCTGTAGGTACAAGGATACGCCGCCGACCTGCCAAAAGACAGGACGAACGTCCCAATTGCAACAATGTAAGTCCTAACGGCGGGCGAGACACGTCGCAACGGAAGTATGCGGGATCGTCGGCCCCGAGGCGGTTGCCCAATAAAATGTTTGGTCGCAAAACGGATAATAAGCTCGGTGGGCTTTTAAAAAGCGCTGCTCATGCGCGGGGGAGCGCGTCGCGCCGTGCGTATAATAAGGCGGGTAACGCCAAAATACGAGGCTCTGAGGGGATGCCATGTCTCAAGAAACCATCCGCGCGGCCGAGCGTGCCGCGGGACAGGTGAACGCCATGTCGACGTATGATCCGGACTCTGACCAGCTGCATGAGGAATGCGGCGTTTTTGGTGTCTGGGCGCCCGATCGCGACGTGGCTCGACTGACGTACTTTGGCCTGCGTGCACTGCAGCATCGCGGCCAAGAATCGGCGGGAATCGCCGTTGGTGACGGCGGTACGGTTATGGTCCGCAAGGATCTGGGCCTGCTCGACCGCGTGTTCTCCAATGCCGACTTGTCGACGCTCTCCGGTCAGCTGGCCGTGGGTCATGTGCGCTACGGCACCGCCGGCGCCAAGAGCTGGGAAGCCTCTCAGCCGCACCTCTCTACCATCAATAGCGTCATTATCGCGCTCGCGCACAACGGCACCCTCGTCAACACCGACGAGCTGCGTCGCCAGCTGATCGAGCTGGGCGTACCGTTCCTCTCCAACTCGGATTCCGAGGTCGCGACCAAACTCATCGGCTACTTTACTCAGCGTACTGGCCATCTGCGCGAGGGCATTCGCAAGACCATGGAGCTCGTGCGCGGCGGCTACGCCATGACGCTCATCAACGAGCAGGCGCTCTACGCATTCCGCGATCCGCACGGCATTCGCCCGCTCGTGCTGGGCAAGCTGGTGGATGAGGGCCTGGACCAGGCCGATGCCGCATCCGTTTCGCAGCTGCCGTCGCAGGACGGCGCCGCGACGGTCGACGCCACCACCCATGTCACGCGCGCCGGCGGCTGGGTCGTTGCCTCCGAGACCTGCGCGCTCGATATCGTGGGCGCCGAGTACGTCCGCGATATCCGTCCCGGTGAGATTTTGCGCATCAGCGCCGAGGGCCTTGTGTCCGAGCAGGGCGTGCCTGCCGCCGAAGAGCCTGCTAACTGCATTTTTGAGCAGGTCTACTTTGCTCGCCCCGATTCCATCATGAACGGCAAGAGCGTCTACGCCTGCCGTTATGACATGGGTCGTCAGCTGGCACATGAGGAGCCCGTCGAGGCCGACCTGGTCATCGGCGTGCCCGACTCCGGCCTGCCGCCCGCGGAGGGCTATTCGCACGAGAGTGGCATTCCCTTTGGCGAGGGCCTCATCAAGAACCGCTATGTGGGCCGTACGTTTATCGAGCCTACGCAGGAGCTGCGTGCCATGGGCGTGCGTATGAAGCTCAACCCGCTGCGTGACAACATCGAGGGCAAGCGCCTGGTCGTCATCGACGACTCCATCGTGCGCGGCACCACCATGGTGCAGCTCGTCAAGATGCTGCGCAACGCCGGCGCCAAGGAGATTCATATCCGCATCAACTCGCCCGAGGTCATCTGGCCGTGCTTCTACGGTATCGATACCGACGTGCAGTCGCAGCTTATCAGCGCCAACAAGACGGTCGACGAGATTTGCGAGTATATCGGCGCCGATTCGCTGGCCTTCCTTTCGGTCGAGGGCCTGCTTAAGGTCATGCCCAAGGGCGGTTACTGCGATGCGTGCTTTACCGGCCGCTACCCCGTGGCGATTCCCGAGAGCTTTGGCCGCGACAAGTTCATGGAGGGCTTTAAGCCCCGCAACCTGGACAAGCCGCTGCACTTTGATGACGACGCCGTGGTCGAGAAATACGACGATCGCAGCTGGGAAGAGGAACACGGCGAGGCCTAAAACCTGCCAAAAAGGGACAGGTTTATTTTGGTAGGTTTTACCTGCTGTTTTGTTGATATGACGGCGCGCGTTGTTATGGCGCGCGCCGAAATGAACGCAACTATGAGCACCGTTTGGCGCCCGGGCGGCGCCACGGTAGTGGGAGAGGAAGGCTCAGATGAGCGACAGCAAGCATGTGACGTATGAGGATGCCGGCGTCGATACCGCCGAGGGCGGCCGCGCCGTTGACGCTATTAAGCAGATGGTTAAGGACACCAACCGTCCCGAGGTCATCGGCGGCATCGGTGGCTTTGGTGGCCTGTTCTCGGCTGCCGCGCTTAAGGATATGGAAGACCCGATTCTGATTAGCGGTACCGACGGCGTGGGCACCAAGCTCGTGCTCGCCCAGATCATGGACCGTCACGAGACGGTGGGCCAGGACCTGGTTGCTATGTGCGTCAACGACATTCTGGCTTCGGGTGCCGAGCCGCTGTTCTTCCTGGACTACGTTGCCATCGGCCACATCGAGGCCGAGCACATGGCAAAGATCATCAAGGGTGTGGCCGACGGCTGCAAGCTCGCGGGCTGCGCGCTCGTGGGCGGCGAGATGGCCGAGCACCCCGGCGTCATGGCTCCTGCCGACTACGACCTTGCCGGATTTACCGTGGGCGTCGTCGACCGTCCCAAGATGCTCGACCCCGCGAATGTCCGTCCCGGCGACGTGATCCTGGGCCTGCCTTCCACCGGCGTGCACTCCAACGGCTACTCGCTCGTGCGTAAGGTCATTGGCGTCGACGGTATTAAGCCGGGCACGCCCGAGGCCGCCGCTAAGGCCGAGGAGCTGAGCCGTCCGCTCGAGGAACTCGGCGGCGCATCGCTGGCAGACGCCCTGTTGGCCCCCACGCGCATCTATGTCAAGCCGATTCTGGAGCTGCTGCGCGGTGGCGCTCCGGTGCACGCCATCGCCCATATCACTGGCGGCGGTATTACCGAGAACCTCAACCGCGCGCTCGCCGACGACGTCGACGCCGTGGTCACCCGCAACGGCGCCGAGATGGGTTGGGACGTTCCGCCCGTCATCACCTACGTGTCGCGCCAGGCCGAGCTCGCGCCCAACGAGGCATGCAAGACCTTCAACATGGGCGTTGGCCTGTGCCTGATCGTCGCCCCCGAGGACGAGGCTGCCGTGACCGAGGCCCTGGTCGCGCTGGGCGAGAAGCCGTTCCGCGTGGGCGAGTGCGTCGAGGGCTCCGGTAAGGTCGTGTACTCCGATGAGCGCTAACGAGCAGATGGCTGCTGCCGAGAGCCTGGGCTTTGTGCCCTATACCCGTCCGACCGGCACCGATACGGCCGAGCCGCTCAAGATCGGTGTGCTCATCAGCGGTTCGGGTACCAACCTGCAGGCGCTGATCGATCTGATCGCTGCCGGCAAACTCAACGCTTCGATTGAGCTTGTGGTGTCGAGCCGTCCTTCGGCTAAGGGTTTGCAGCGCGCTGAGCGCGCGGGCATCCAGACGCTCACGCTGTCCAAGGATGTCTACGCCGACCCTATTGCCGCCGACGAGATCATCGCGCACGAGCTGCTCGAACGCGGCTGCGAGTATGTGGTCATGGCCGGCTACATGCGCATGGTGCACACGCCGCTGCTGGCGGCGTTTCCCAACCGCGTGGTCAACTTGCATCCGGCACTGCTGCCGAGCTTTACCGGTGCGCATGCGATTGACGATGCCTTTGCGCGCGGTGTCAAGGTGACCGGCGTGACCGTGCACTTTGCCAACGAGATCTACGACAACGGCCCCATCATCGCCCAGCGCGCGCTGGCTGTCGAGGAAGGTTGGGATGTCGACACGCTCGAGGAGCACATCCACGCGATTGAGCACGTGTTGTATCCCGAGGTCGTGCAGATGCTCGCCGACGGCCGCGTCCACGTGCTGGAGAGCGGCAAGGTCGCAATTGACGCGCCTCGCGGCTAGCGGCGCACAGTACAATTTAGCCGAGTAGTCAGGGTGGTCATTGGCGCCAAGGCGCGCGTGGCCACCTTTTGTTTTGGGTAGTCATCGGGGACGGTCTTTAACGACTGGTCATTCAAGAACGTCCCAGGTGACTAGGTGAGAGAGGTGAGCGCATGGCGGATAACGAAGCGCTGTTTACGCCTGAGCTGGTGTTTTTTGATTGGGAGTGCGCAACGCCGGATGAGGTGTTTGCGCGGCTCGAGGGCGAGCTTGCACCACGTGGCTACATTGCCGACGGTTGGCTCGACGCCGTTCGCACGCGCGAGGATGCCTATCCCACGGGTCTAGCCATGCCGGCGGCAAACATTGCCATTCCGCATACCGATCCGGGATTTGTGGCCAAGCCCTATATCGCGGTGGTGAAGCCCGCCGCGCCCGTGACATTTAACGCTATGGCTGGCATGGGCGCTCCGGTGCCGGCGCAGATCGTCATCAATCTGGGCATCGCCGAGCCGGGCGGCCAGGTCGAGGCCCTGCAGGCGCTCATGAACATCTTTATGGACGCCGATGCCGCAGCCGACGTGCTCGGCCAGACCACGCTCCAGGGCATGGTCGACGCCATCCGCCGTCACTTCTAAGGTATGGCTGAGCCGGCACTTGGGGACTGTCCCTAACTGCCGGCTGCCACATCTGTCCCCTTTGCACCAAAATGGTGCAGATTAACCTGTCCCCAATGCACCAAGCGTGCCGCGGGGGCTGCGTTGTGACACAATGGCGTTTGTTCGATTCGTTATGCGAAAGGCCAACTATGGCAAATAAGAAAAAGAACCCCGAGGTCGCGCCGACGCCCGAGCAGCAGGCCCGCGCTGCCTCCAGCTCTCGCAAGAAGCAGCGCAAGACGTACGTGTCTAAGACCGTCAAGATCGTTCTGGTGGTCATCGGCGTGCTGGCGATGCTGCTTTCCGTCTCGGCGATGGCGTGCTCCGGCCTTATGTCGCAGGCCGAGGACACCTCGGGCTACAAGCTGACCGGCGGTGTTGCTGCAACTATCAACGGCACCAACCTCACCGAGGACACCGTGACCAAGCAGATCATGAGCATGCGCACGTCCTACGGCTACACCAAGGACAAGGACTGGGCGCAGTATCTGGTTGACAACGACCTCACGCCCAAGAAGTACCGCAAGCAACTCATCGACTCCTACACGCAGCAGATTCTGCTTCAACAGGCACAGAAGGAAAACGGCGTTACGGTGTCGGACGAGGAGGTCGAGAAGGCTTGGAAGGACGCGTGCAAGAGCGCGGGCGGCGCCAAGGCTTTTAAGAAGACCCTCAAGACCTACGGCTATACCGAGGACACCTACAAGGACTCACTCAAGGAGAGTCTGGCGCAGCAGAAACTCAAGGATGCCGTCGCGCCCACGAGCAAGCCCAAGGACAGCGAGATTGTCGATTACATCAACGAAAACCTGTCCAGCTACAACGACGCCCGCCGCTCGTCGAACATCCTGATCAAGGTTGATTCCGACGCTTCCGACGAGGACAAGGCTGCCGCCAAGGCCAAGGCGCAGGAGTGCCTGGGCAAGATCAACTCCGGTGAGCTGAGCTTTGAGGACGCCGTTGAGCAGTACTCCGAGGACACCGGTTCCAAGGAGAAGAAGGGCGATGTGGGCTGGGATAAGCTCACCACTTTCGTCGACAGCTACCAGACGGCGCTCGAGGGACTCAACAAGGGCGACGTGAGCGAAGTCGTCGAGTCGACCTATGGCTACCACATCATCAAGTGCACCGACTACTTCCATGTCGATAATCAGGTTGATGACATCAACCAGGTGCCCAAGGACATCAAAAAGTACGTCTCCAACGTGGTGAAGACGCAAGCGGCCAGCACCGCGTACAGCGAGTGGCTGGAGCAGTACAAGAAGGATGCCGACATCACCGTCAACCCCATGCCCAAGGACGTACCCTATAACGTGAGTCTGAAGGGCGTCACCAAGAGTTCGACCGACGATTCGTCGAAGACTGAGTAACCATGGGGCGGTGCTCGCGTGAGTGCCGCCCACGCTATTAGAGAGGATTTGCAGATGACCAACGAAGAGCTGCAGAAAGAAATGATCGCGGCCATGAAGGCCAAGGACAAGGTTCGCCTGTCCATCATTCGCCAGGTTAAGGCCGAGGTGAAGAATATCGAGGTCAACGAGCGCCGCGATGTGACCGAGGAAGACGTCAACAGCATGATCAAGCGTCTGATCAAGCAGACGAGCGAGACGCTGGAGATGTCCATCAAGGCCGGCACCGACCAAGAGCGTACCGACAACCTGACCGAGCAGGTCAAGATTCTGGAGAGCCTGCTGCCCGCGCAGGTTTCGGGCGAGGAGCTCGAGGCCCTGATTGAGCAGGTCATCGCCGAGCTGGGTGCCACGTCCAAGAAGCAGATGGGTCAGGTCATGGGTGCCCTGGGCAAGGCCACCGGCGGCAACTTCGATAAGCCTGCCGCGGCAAAGATCGTCGGAGCCCGCCTCGCGTAGGGGCCGAGTGGCACACAGTTGAGGCTGAGGGGGCGTGGCCGTCATGGTCGCGCCCCTTTTTGCTGGGCTGGGCACTCATTGGGGACAGGCTTAAATGAGTGCCCAATGAGCAGGTACTCATTTAAGTCTGTCCCCAATGAGTGGGTGGAAGGTTGCGGGTTCTTTACGGGAATGTAGTGTGGGCTGCGGAAACGCGGTTCTTTCCGTACAATAGTTCAACTCGTGTAAACGCAGGGAAGGGACATTCATGGCAGACATGATCGAGATCAAGCATCTCAACAAGTACTTTGGCGACCTGCATGTGCTCAAAGATATCAATCTCACCGTCAAGCGCGGCGAGAAGCTCGTAATGATCGGGCCTTCCGGCTCGGGTAAGTCGACGCTCATCCGTTGCGTCGATTATCTGGAGGAGCCCACGTCGGGCGAGGGCGTCATCGACGGTACGCCGCTCACCAAAAAAAATCACCTGGAGATGGCTCGCAAGTATAGTTCCATGGTGTTTCAGCAGTTCAACCTGTATCCCAACATGACGGTGCTCGGCAACCTGACGCTCGCGCCCATCAAGCTGCAAAAGAAGAGCAAGGAGGAGGCGACCGAGATCGCCATCGCTGCGCTCAAGCGCGTCGGCATGGCACATAAGGCCGGCGAGTATCCGCAGAATCTCTCGGGTGGTCAGCAGCAGCGCATCGCCATCGCCCGTGCCCTGTGCACCAAGCAGCCCATCATCCTGTTTGACGAGCCGACCTCGGCGCTCGACCCCGAGATGGTCCAGGAGGTTCTGGACGTTATGATTGAGCTCGCGCAGGAGGACATCACCATGATCTGCGTGACGCACGAGATGGGTTTTGCGCGTCAGGTGGCCGACCGCGTCATCTTTATGGAGGACGGCCGCATTCTGGAGGAGGGCACGCCCGAGCACTTCTTCGATAACCCCGAGAACCCGCGCTGCCGCGAGTTCCTGTCCAAGATTCTGCACTAGGCGCGGTGATGGACATGACGGATATGACGAGGGCGGCCGTGTCGCGCCGCCACTTTTTGCAGCTGGCGGGCGCCGGCATGCTCGCGCTGACGGGGACCGCGCTTACCGGTTGCGGCAACTCCGCCGGCGGCGAGGGTTCCGACAAGGGGTCCAAGCTTGCGGCCAGCAAGTCGCGTGGCCATCTGAATGCCGGCGTTAAGAAGGACGTTCCCGGCTATGGCTATTACGACACCGCTAAGGGCCGCTTTGAGGGCATGGAAGTCGATTTGTGCTACCAGATCGCCGCTGCCGTCTTTGGCGTGAGCTACAAGGAGGCCCGCGCCCAGGAGCTTGTCGAGTTTACCGACGTAACGCCCAAGACACGCGGCCCGCTGATCGATAACGGCCAACTCGACGTGGTCGCGGCGACCTACACCATCACCGACGAGCGCAAGAAGAGCTGGGATTTCTCGACGCCGTACCGCACCGACTACGTGGGGCTCATGGTCAAGAAGCGTTCGGGCTTTACCTCGATTGAGGATCTGGACGGCAAGGTCATCGGCGTGAGCCAGGGTGCTACCACGCAGGGCCTGATCGAGCAGATGATCAAGGACAACGGCTTTAGCTGCAAGCCAGAGTTTAGGGCCTTTAGCGGCTATCCCATCATCAAGAGCTCGCTCGACGCCGGCAATATCGACGTCTTTGCCATGGACCGCTCCACGCTGGCCGGTTACATGAACGAGACCGTTGAGCTGCTGCAGCCCGAGGTCAAGTTTGGCGAGCAGGGCTACGGCGTGGCGACCAAGAAGGGCTGCGACCTTTCGGCCGTGGTCGATCAGGTGATTTGCGATCGCCTGGCCGACGGCTGGCTCGACCAAGAGGTCAAGACCTGGGGTCTTGTATAGGCGCATCGTCCAAGGAAGGAATCAAATGCTCGAAGGATTATTTGACGCCGACCGTTGGTCGACGACATTTCAAAATATGGGGCCCTTCTGGGAGGGCTTTGGCGTGACGCTGCAAGTGGTCGTTGCCGGCCTGCTGTTGTCGCTGGTGCTGGGCACGCTGCTGGGCGTGTTCTCTACCACTCGCTCGCGCGTGCTGCGCGCCATAAGCCGCGTGTACGTGGAGTTTTACCAGAACACCCCGTTGCCCGTGCAGGTGCTCTTTATGTACATGGCCGGTCCGCAGTTTTTGCAGGCCATAACCGGTGCCGACCAGCCGGTGCGCATCGCGCCGTTCGTGCTGGGCTTCTTGGGCGTGGGTCTGTATCACGCGGCCTACATTTCGGAGGTCATCCTCACTGGTATCGAGGCGGTTCCGCGCGGTCAGATGGAGGCGGCCCAGAGCCAGGGCTTCACCCGTGCGCAGGCGTACTGGTACATCGTACTGCCCCAGACATTCAAGATCATTCTGCCGCCGCTGTGCAACCAGGCGCTCAACCTGGTCAAGAATACGTCGGTGCTGGCGCTTGTGGCCGGCGGCGACCTTATGTACCGTTCCGACAACTTTGTGAGTCTGTACGGTTACCTGCAGGGATACATCGTCTGCTGCCTTATGTACTTCATCATCTGCTTTCCGCTCGCCATACTGGTGCAGTGGCTCGAGCGCCGCTCCAAGGAGCGTCCGCGCGGTGTGAGCCTGGCCGAGCTGGGGCTCGACAACGTAGAGGAGGCCTAGCGCATGGAAATCTTCAACGCGACCAACCTGCTCTACATTTGGGGCGGCTTTGTTAAGACGATCGAGATCTCGGCGCTGTCGATCTTTTTCTCGCTCATCTTTGGCACGGTACTGGCGCTCGTTAAAAGCTATGCGCCCCGCCCGTTCCGTATTTTGGTGAGCGCCTATATCGAGCTGTTCCGTTGCACGCCAAACCTGCTGTGGATCCTTTTTATCTACTTTACGGTGCAGGGTTTGGACATTGTGATTTCGACCATCGCCTTTACGCTGTTTACCAGCGCCGTTATGGCCGAGATTGTGCGCGGCGGCCTCAACTCGATTCCGCGCGGCCAGTTTGAGGCGGCGCAGAGCCAGGGCTTTGGCTTCTTTGCCACCATGCGCTACATCATTCTGCCGCAGACGTTTAAGACGATCATTCCGGCGCTGTTTAGCCAGTGCACGACCGTCATTAAGGACAGCTCGTATCTTTCGGGCATTAACGTGGCCGAGCTCATGTACACGGCAAACGTCGTGATGGCCCACGCGATCGACCTGTCGCAGGTGCTTATGCTCTACGGCCTGGTGTTTGCGATGTACTTTGTGCTCAACTTTGGTATTTCGCTGCTGGTTCGCGCATATCAGAGGCGAATGGTGGCAGCGTAGAATGTGGCAAAGGGACAGCCCCTTTGTCACATAGAGAAAGGAATCGCGATGAGCGATCTGGAGAATAAGAAGAATCCTGTGGTCATTACCATCGCGCGCGACTTTGGCGCCGAGGGCCACGAGATTGGCCGCATGCTTGCCGACGAGTTGGGGATTCCGCTGTACGACAACGAGCTGCTGGTGCGTGCGTCGCTGCGCGCGGGCGAGTCGCTCGATAAGATGGCCGCCTATGACGAGCGTCTGGCCGTTGAGAACATGGCGTTTCTGCCCGACCGCTACGATGCGCGTTCGTACTCGGATAAGTTGTTCCAAAAGATGAGCCAGGTGATTTTGGATTTGGGCGAGACCGAGAGCTGCATTATCGAAGGCCGCCTGTCCGATTACCTGCTGCGCAACAACCCCAACCACATTGCCGTGTTGGTGACCGCACCCTTTGAGGACCGCGTCGAGATCGTGCGCAAGAAGCGCGGCCTCAACAAAAAGAAGGGTGCCAAGCTGGTCAAGCAGCAGCAGAAGGCGCGCGAGGCGTTCTATAAGCGCTACAGTGCCGGCAAGTGGAAGATGACGAGCGGCAAGGATATCGTCGTCAACCGCGCCAAGCTGGGCCGCGAGGGCTGCAAGGATGTCATCGCCGCAGCCTACCGCTACAAGGCAGCGCAGCTCGAAGGCTAGCCGATCAAAACCATCACAAAGGTGCCTGTCCCCATCGTGGTGGTCGGGCGATCGGCATAGAAAAAGTCCCCGCCGGGCGTGTGCTCGACGGGGACTTTGCCGTTTGGTAGCTAGCGCTGTAGGTGATTACTCGCCCAGCAGGCTCTTGGTGATGGAAGCGGCGGCCTTCTTGCCGGCGCCCATCGCCAGAATGACCGTAGCGGCACCGGTGACGATGTCGCCGCCGGCCCAGATGCGGGGATCGGTGGTCTGGCCGGTCTCCTCGTCGGCGACGATGTAGCCCCACTTGTTGAGCTCCATCTTGCCGCCGATCTTCTTTGCGAAGGGGTTGGCGTTGGTACCGATAGCCGAGATCGCGACGTCGCAGGGAATCTCCTCGATGGCGCCCTCGATGGGCACCGGGCGACGACGGCCGGACTCGTCGGGCTCGCCGAGCTCCATCTTCTGGACCTTGACGGCGCACACGGAGCCGTCCTCGCCAGCGACAAACTCGAGCGGGGAGACGAGCGGCAGAACCTCGACGCCCTCGGCCTTGGCATGGTGCAGCTCGGCGCGACGGCAGGGCATCTCGTCCTCGGTACGGCGGTAAGCGATGATGGCGTGCTCGGCGCCCAGACGCTTGGCGGTACGGACGGCGTCCATAGCCACGTTGCCGCCACCAAAGACGACGACGTTCTTGCCGTGCTTGGTGGGGGTGTCGTACTCGGGGTACTTGTTGGCCTTCATCAGGTTCACGCGGGTGAGGTACTCGTTAGCGAAGAAGACGTTGGGCAGGTTCTCGCCGGGGACGTTGAGGAACTTGGGCAGGCCAGCGCCGGTCGCCACGTAGATGGCGTCGAAGCCCTGCTCGAACAGCTCCTCGGCCGTGGCCATGTTGCCCACGACGGAGTTGTACTCAAACTTGACGCCCATGTCCTCCAGGCCGTCAATCTCGCGCTTGACGACTGCCTTGGGCAGACGGAACTCGGGGATGCCGTAGACCAGCACGCCGCCGCCGGTGAAGAAGGCCTCAAAGACGGTGACGTCAAAGCCGTTGCGGGCGAGCTCGCCGGCGCAGGTGATGCCGGACGGACCGGAGCCGACGACAGCGACCTTCTTGCCGTTCTTGGGGGCCATCTTGGGCGTGGAGGCGAGCTCGGGGCGGTCACCCAGGAAGCGCTCGAGCTGGCCGATGGCCACGGGCTCGGACTTCTTACCACGGATGCACTTGCCCTCGCACTGGTTCTCCTGCGGGCAGACGCGGCCGCAGATGGCGGGAAGCATGGAGTCCTCGCGGATGGTATCGAGAGCGCCGCCGAAGTCCTTCTCGCGGATCTGCTCGATAAAGCGGGGGATGTTGATGTTGACGGGGCAGCCCTCAACACAGAACGGCTTCTTGCAGTTGAGGCAGCGCTCGGCCTCGGCCAGCGCCATCTCCTCGGTGAAGCCCTTGTCGACGGGGCGGAAGTCGCAGGCGCGCTCGGCAGCCGGCTCCTCGTTATCGGGGGTGCGGGGCGACTTCATATCGGCAACGAAACGACCGTTAACTAGTGGCATGCGCAGCTCTTTTCCTCATAGGCCTTGAGGGACTCGCCCTCTTCGGAACGGTAAGCGGCCTGGCGGGCACGAAGGTCATCCCAGTCGACCAGGGTGGCATCGAAGTCGGGGCCGTCGACGCAAGCGAACTTGGTCACGCCGCCCACCTCGACGCGGCAGCAGCCGCACATGCCGGTGCCGTCAACCATGATGGGGTTGAGCGACGCGGTGATGGGGGTGTCGTACTTCTGGGCGGTGAGGGTCGAGAACTTCATCATCGGAACGGGGCCGACGCAGAAGACCTGGCTCACGGCCTTGTCCTGCAGCAAGCGCTCCAGCGGAGCGGTGACAACGCCCTGCTCGCCGTAGGAGCCGTCGTCGGTGGTGATGTGGATGTGGTCCTCGTCGAGGAGCTCGCGGAACTGGTCCTCCATGAGCAGGAGGTCCTTGGTGCGGGCGCCCATGATGGCGTGCACCTCGTGGCCGGTCTCGACCAGGTGCTTGGCGACCGGGAAGGCAATTGCCAGGCCGACGCCGCCGCCAATGACGGCGCAGGGGCCCTCGGCCATCTCGGTGGGAACGCCCAGCGGGCCCACGACGTCGCGCAGCGACTCGCCGGCCTCGTAGGTGGAAAGCATTTCGGTGGTCTTGCCGATCACCATGAAGATGAACTCGACCCAGCCCTCGTCACCGTTCCAGCCGGCCAGGGTAAACGGGACACGCTCGCCCGTCTCGTTGGCGCGAACCATGAGGAACTGTCCAGCGTGCGCATGCTTGGCGATTGCAGGCGCCTCGATGCGGAACTTGAACACCTTCTCCGAGAACTGCGTCTTCTCCAGGATCTTATACATAGAACCCCTCTCTTGTTAGGGCCGCCGAACCGTGCCTCCACGGAAATGGACGGTAGCCCGAATAAAACCGTACGCGCACAGGCGTTGTGCAGACATACGGTGCAAATTATACCCTCATGGACATGTCACTTACGTGTGTCTTCGGCGGTTGGGAGCAGGGTTTGTCCACTTTGGCCTACCAAATAGGGAAAGGTTTATTTTGGTCGGTTTTATCAGGCAAAACGGCAAAGGGGGCCGGCCTCGGGTTGTGATGAGGCCGGCCCCCTTTGGGGCGCTATGTGTGTATGGCAGTGCTGGGTTTATTTCGATGCGGCCACCGGGGCGTTTTCGTAGATAAAACCTGCCAAAATAAACCTGTCCCTAAATAGTAGGTTTTAGTGCTTGCCGTTGGCGGAGGCGGCGCCGTTGACGTGGTCGCGGGCATAGATCACGCCGTGGACGATGGCTAGACCGGCGGCATCTGCGGCACGGGCGCAGGTGTCCTGGAAGTCCTCGGCTTCGCGGGCGCGCA
>URYU01000010.1 GCA_900552155.1 uncultured Collinsella sp. | reverse complement strand
AAATTTCCGCTCGGACAGGCGAAGGCATCAAGACCCTCGTCCAAAAAGCTGCGCAAATGGTTCAGGCCAAGGTTCCAGCTGAGCCAATCCATACCTTTGCCGGTCCGGTTGAACACGCCCTGGCCCACATCGAAGAAGCCACGCAGGGCGCCCTTCCCCAATCCCAGAGCCGCTGGTACTCCATCAAGCTCTTTGAACGGGATGCCAATGTGCTCGATGCCCTAAAGCTTTCTCCGGAGCTCATTTCCCACATTGAGGATGATATCATCTCCGTCGAAAAGGAAATGGATGATGACGCGGAAAGCATCATTACCAACGAACGCTACAACTATGTTTCAAAAGTCATCGAAAAATGCTTCGTCAAAAAAGACAAGCATCGTCTGACTGTTTCTGATAAAATCGACCGCATTGTCACAAACCGTTTCCTGGCACTCCCCATTTTTGCCGTCATCATGTTCCTTGTCTACTATATCAGTGTCACGACCATCGGAACAGAAGCAACGGACTGGGTCAATGATACCTTTTTTGGAGAATGGGTCATTCCCGGTGCCCACGAGCTCATGGCTTCCTGGGGGGTGGCGGAATGGCTGGAAGGCCTCGTCGTTGATGGGATCATCTCCGGCGTCGGTGCCGTCCTTGGCTTCGTGCCGCAGATGGTGGTCTTCTTTATCTTCCTGGCATTCCTCGAAGCCTGCGGGTATATGGCCCGGATCGCCTTCATCCTGGACCGCGCCTTCCGTAAATTTGGGCTGTCCGGAAAATCTTTCATTCCTATGCTGATTGGTTCCGGCTGCGGAGTTCCTGCCATCATGGCCTCCCGGACCATTGAAAATGCGCCTGACCGCCGCATGACCATCATGACAACGACCATGATTCCTTGCTCTGCCAAAATGCCGATCATCGCCCTTGTCGCAGGGGCCTATTTCGGCGGTGAATGGTGGGTCGCTCCCTCAGCTTATTTTGTCGGGATTGCAGCCATCATCATTTCTGGGATCATCCTCAAAAAGACCAAGCTGTTTGCCGGAGATCCCGCGCCTTTCATCATGGAACTGCCAGCTTACCACATGCCGACCCTTTCCAACATTGCCCGCAGTGTTTGGGAACGAGCTTCCAGTTTCATTAAGAAGGCCGGCACGGTCATCTTTGCCTCCACTGTCGTGGTTTGGTTCCTGTCCAACTTTGGTAGCTACAACGGTTCCTTTGGCTTCCTGCCTGTGATGGACGGCATCCCCGAGGAGTTTATGGACTACTCCGTGCTCGCCATGCTCGGCAACCTGGTCGCCTGGATCTTCGCCCCGCTCGGCTTTAGCACCTGGCAGGCAACCGCGCTGACCGTCTCGGGCCTTGTGGCCAAGGAGAACGTCGTCGCCACCGCCGGCTCGCTGCTGTCCGTCGCCGACGCGGGCGAGACCGACCCGAGCCTGTGGACCGCGTTTGCCGGCATGTTCCCCACCATGGGCGCTTGCGTTGCCTTTGGCGCGTTCAACCTGCTGTGCGCCCCGTGCTTTGCCGCCATGGGCACTATCCGCAACCAGATGGACTCCGGCAAGTGGACCGCGATTGCCATCGGCTACGAGTGCGCCTTTGCTTGGGTGATCGGCCTGTTCATCAACCAGTTCTACAACCTGCTTGTTCTGGGTCAGTTTGGCTTCTGGACGGTTGTGGCTATCGTGCTGCTGGTCGCGATGCTCTTCCAGATCTTCCGTCCCATGCCCAAACACGCATGGACCGACGAGGACGAGACCAACACTGCTTCCGCCGCAGTTTCCGCCTAGTTCCGAATAAGGATTAGCCCCTTTTCACGAGCCCGGGTGTCTCAGTGACACTCGGGCTTTTTGACGCAATGGGGGGACAGATTGCTTTGCTCCAGAAGTAAGATGTGGCGTTTCCGCAGATAAAACCGACCAAAATAAACCTGTCCCTATTTGGTAGGTGGAGAATGGGGTAAAGTAAGTGATGGTTAACTAGAGGAGGCTTGCTATGGCACCTATCGATATTGTTGTACTGGCTGTTATCGGTAGTGCGGTTGTCGCCGTGTGCGTGCGCATCTACCGCAAGGGCACCTGCGTCGACTGCGCGCAGGGTGGCGTTTGCACGGGGCATTGCTCCAACAAAAAGACGTGCGCCGCACTTAAGGGCGTGGACAAAATCGCCGAAGACTTGGGCCGCGGTATCAAATAAGGTCCAGACATCCAAGCGCCTCGCGAGCATCCGTTCGCGGGGCGCTTTGCGCATTTGGGCGCGAGCGCGGCGAGTTGAAGAGTATTTTTGGGGTATCGTTAACTGAACTGTAAATTGGCAACTTATCTATAACGGAGTAATCCCATGAGCGCTCGTGTAACCATGAAGGACATAGCCGCCGAGCTTGGCGTTTCCATCAATACCGTGCACAAGGCTCTGACGGGAAAGGCCGGCGTGAGCGAATCCGTGCGCGCCAAGGTGAACGCTAAGGCCGAGGCCATGGGCTATCACCGCAACACAAGTGCCTCAAGCCTGCGCCGCAAGGATATCAATCTGGTGTTTTGCCTGCCCCGCGCATCGCGCGAGGGAGCGTACTTTTTCCGTTACCTATGGGAAGGCTGCAATCGCTTTGAGCAAGAGGTCATCGACCAGGGCATTACCGTTGAACGCGTTGAATTTGGCGTGGGCGGCTACGCTGATGCACTTGAGCAAATCGACGAGCGTCTGCAGGTGGGCGAGAAGATTGATGGCTTGCTCGCCTATACGCCGGGCGACGATCGTGCGACTGAGCTTTTGGGGCAGATCGCCGAGGCGGGCGTGACGATTGAGCTCGTTGACGGCGACCGCCCTCACCTCGATCGCCTGGGCGCTAGTTTGGCCGACTACTCCACGGCGGGAAGCCTGATGGCCGAGCAGGCGGCCAACCTGGTTCACGCTTCTGGGACCGATACCCGCGTGCTTTTATTGGCGGGCGACCCCTATACCGACTCGCACTATTTGACCGCTCGCGCCTTCCACAATTACCTTCGCGAGCACAATGTTCCCTGGCAGGTCGAGGATCTGACCGGTGCTCATGCCCAGGTCAAGCAGCTCGAGCACGAGCTCAACCAGCGTCTAAAGTCATCGGAAGCCCCCGAGTTGATCTGCAGCGTGTTCGCCGTGGGCTCTGAGCTGATTGCCGATGCGCTTGTCTCGGCTAACAAGGCCGGCGAAGTAATGGTGATCGGCAACGACCTGTTCCCAGAAAGTGCGCTGGCCTTGCGTCGGGGCATCTTTACCAACATCGTCTACAAGGACCCGGTGAGTCTGGCATACCGTGGCGCCAAGACCTTAGGCGATTACCTGCTGTGGGGAAAGACGCCGGCGGAGCCTGTGCAAAAGGGGGCTGTTGAGATGGTGTTTGCCAGCAACGTCGATCGTTACTGCGAGCTCGCCGGTATCTAATGCGTTTAGTGAGTTCCCTACTTGCCGCGTACTTTTTGGCTGGGGATCGAAAAATTGTTTCGAAGGCCGCTGATGGCGAATCTGCCGTCAGTGGCCTTTCTTTGTGCCGATCCAACGCAGGGTCCATGGCTCGGCAACCGTTAAGCGGTCAAAACCTACCGTTCGCCCCATGATGGTTAGGTGAACGTTCACCTCGTAACGCATTTTGCACTAAGATGGTGAACGTTCACCTAGAGGATGACGAGCGTATTGTGCGCCCGCTCCGCAAACAAAGGGGTTGTTTGATGAAAAACTTCATGGACGATCAGGATTTCCTGCTGAGCACCAAGACCGGCGAGGAACTGTTCCACAACTTTGCCGAGGGCATGCCCATCGTTGACTACCATTGCCACATTTCTCCCAAGGAGATCTGGGAGGACAAGCGTTTCGAGAACATCACCGAGGTTTGGCTGGGCGGCGACCACTACAAGTGGCGCCTGATGCGCGCCAACGGCGTCGACGAGCGTTTTATCACTGGCGATGCCCCTGCTCGCGAGAAGTTCCAAAAGTGGGCCGAGACCCTGGGTCGCTGCGTTGGCAACCCCGTCTTTGAGTGGAGCCACCTGGAGCTTAAGCGCTACTTTGGCTACGAGGGCGTCCTCAACGGCAAGACTGCCCAGGAGGTCTGGGACCTTGCCAACGCCAAGCTCGCCGAGGCCAGCTTTACCTGCCGCAACCTGATCAAGCAGTCCAACGTCCGCATGATCTGCACTACCGACGACCCCGCCGACAGCTTTGAGTGGCACAAGAAGATTGCCGCCGATGACAGTTTTGACGTTCAGGTCGTTCCCGCCATGCGCCCCGACGCCGCTCTGCGCATCGAGCGCGGCCAGGAGTTCGCCGACTACTGCAAGCACCTTTCCGAGGTTGCCGGCGTTGAGGTCAGCGACTTTGAGGGCATGAAGTCCGCCATCTCCAAGCGCTACGATGTTGCCCACGAGCTGGGCTGCCGCGCCTCCGACCACGCACTCGATTACGTTATGTATGTCCCGGCTACCGCCGATGAGATTGAGGCCATCTTTGCCAAGGGCCTGGCTGCCGAGCCGCTCACCGAGGAAGAGGTCCTTAAGTACAAGACCGCCTTTATGCAGTTTGTCGCGGGCGAGTATGTCCGTCTGGGCTGGGCCATGCAGCTGCACTTTGGCTGCAAGCGCGACAACAACCGCGCCATGTTTGCCAAGCTCGGCCCCGATACCGGCTACGATTGCATCTCCAACTACACGCCGTCCGACCAGCTCGCCGATTTCCTCAACTCCATCCAGGAGACCTGCGGCTTGCCCAAGACCATCCTGTACAGCTTGAACCCCATCGACAACACCATGATCGATACCGTGATGGGCTGTTTCCAGGAGGCTCCGACCGCCGGTAAGATCCAGAACGGTTCCGCCTGGTGGTTCAACGACAACGAGGTCGGTATGCGCGAGCAGCTCACGGCTCTGGCCAACGAGGGCGTCCTGGGCAACTTTGTCGGCATGCTCACCGACTCCCGCTCCTTCTTGTCCTACCCGCGCCACGAGTATTTCCGTCGCGTGCTGTGTAGCGTGATCGGCGAGTGGGTTGAGCAGGGCAAGTATCCGGCCGACATGGAGCTGCTGGGCACCATCGTGCGCGATATCAGCTACAACAATTCCGTTCGCTACTTTGGCTTCGATCTGGACACCGCCGAAGCATAGATCTGTATGTGCTCCGATTGGTGAAATCGGTTGCAAAGGGGAGGGACCATATGGTAACAGGGCAACAGAAAAACGAGCAGATCGTGTCTGCTCAGGCGGATTCGAGATCGATGCAGAGCTCGCAGGATATCAAGCTGAGCTGGCGTGAGAAAATCTGCTATGGCTTTGGCGATTTGGGCAACGGATTCATGTTCGATCAAGGACAAGCATATCTGACCAAGTTCTACACTGACATCTGTCTGATTTCGCCAGGCGTAGTGAGCCTGATTTTCGCCGTCACCAAGATTTTCGATGCGTTCATGGACCCGATTGCCGGTGCATTCGTCGACGGTAGAATGAAGATTGGCAAGCACGGTCGGTTTCGTCCGGTCATGATGGTTTCGGCCGTGATCCTTGCCGTTCTAACCGTGGTGACCTTCACTGCGCCCGATATTCCCATGGCGGGTAAAATCGCCTATGCGCTGATAACTTACATGATCTGGGGCGTCGTATACAGCTTCACCAACGTGCCATACGGATCTCTGGCCACGGTAATGACGCGTGACGTCGATGCCCGCGCGCACATGGCGTCAACGCGCCAGGCCGGTTCGCTCTGCGCACAGCTCATCACGGGCGTAGCGTTCATCCCATTGGTCCTGTTCTTTGCGGGTGGCGACACGCTCGACGGCAATCCGCACGGCTATACGATTGCAGCTGTCGTCATGGGACTGTGTGGCATCGCCGGATTCGCCATCTGCTTTTTGGGAACGCGCGAGCATATCCGTATCGATCGACAGGCCGAGGAGAAGGCTGCGGGAAAGGCCGGCAAGAAGTCGAGCGCATTCAGCACGTATTTCAAGGTCGTTTTCACCAACAAGAACCTGGGAGCAGTTATCCTGCTTACGCTGTTTACCATCTCGGCCATGAATACCAACAACACCATGATGGTGTATTTCTGCCAGTACAACCTGGGTAACATCGCGTTGCAGCCCATTGTCAACGGCATCATGATCGGAACGTCGGTTGTCGCCATTCTCGCCATCCCGACGCTCGTCAAGCATTTTGGCAAGAAGCGCACGTGCGTTGCCTGCTTTATCGTCGGTGCCGTGGCAAACGGCCTCAACTTCATCCTGCCGACCAATACCGTGACGTTCATCATCTTCGTCACCATCGGCTACGTCGCGCTTGCCATCCCCAACGGTATCACCTGGAACTTGGTTTCCGATGTTATCGATTACGGTGAATGGCACACGGGAATCCGCAAGGAGGGTACGACCTACGCCGCGTTCAACTTTTCTCGTAAGCTTGCGCAATCCCTTGCCGCGATCATTTCCGGCGGCATCCTTGCCCTTACCGGATATGTGGCAAATAAGCCCCAGACGGCTGCCACGCTGCTTGGCATCAAGGGCGCTCTGACGATTTATCCCGCCTGCGCCCTTCTGGTAGCAGCCTTGATTATCTTCGCTCTCTACGACATTACCGAGAAGAAGTTCAATTCCATTTCCAACGACCTGTCGAATGGTCGCTGGGAGCGCGGCAAGATCGGCGAGAGCACTATCGAGACGATCGATAAATAGCCCCGCTGCTTGAAAAATCATGAATGCAACCCGGTGCGGCGATGCCGTACCGGGACTTGAGTTGAGAGGAAAGCCTCTATGAATAACATCAGCTACGAGACGCTCGAGAAGATCGGCTACGAGGGCTACGTGCTGCCCAAGGACGCCCCCGAGAAGGTCCTACAGTTTGGCGAGGGCAATTTCCTGCGCGCCTTCGGCGATCGTTTCGTCGTTATGTGCAACGAGGCCACCGGTTGGAACGGCAGGGTCGTCATGGTGCAGCCCATCAGCGGCGCCTTCGATTTCGCCGATGGTATCAATGCCCAGGATGGCCTGTACACCGTACTGGTGCGCGGCAAGGAGAACGGTGACACGGTTGACGATTCCCGCGTGATCAGCGCCTGCAGCCGTTGCCTCAATCCGTATCGCGAGGCTGACTACCGTGCCATGATGGAGGTCGCCGTTTCCGACGACCTGGAGATTATCGTCTCCAACACCACCGAGGCCGGTATCGCCTACGATCCGTCCTGCAAGGCCGACGACATGCCCCCCGCGAGCTTCCCTGCCAAGCTTGCCCAGGTGCTCCATGCCCGCTGGGCTGCCGGCAAGCAGGGCGTCATCGTGCTCGCCTGCGAGCTCATCGACCATAACGGCGAGGAGCTGCTGCGCATCATGAACCAGTACGTGAGCGACTGGGGCTGGGAGGACGAGTTTTCGCAGTGGATGGCCAACGACTGCACCGTCTGCACCACGCGCGTCGACACCATCGTTCCGGGGCGCATCCGCGATCCCAAGGAGGCCGCTGCCGTGGCCGAGCGCTTGGGCTATGAAGATCCGTTCTTGGCCGTGCGTGAGCCCTTCCAGATGTGGGGCATCCAGGGTGACGAATCGCTCAAGGAGCGTCTGCCCTTCGTGAAGGCCGGTCTGCCGGGTGTCTTTGTGACCCCCGACGTCACCCCGTACAAGAAGCGCAAGGTCCGCATCCTCAACGGCGCCCACACCGCCTTTGTCCCGGGTTCCTGGGTTGCCGGCTTTGATATCGTGCGCGATTGCATGCACGACGAGACCGTCCGCGGCTTCATGAACACTATGCTCTACGACGAGGTCATTCCGACGCTTGCCGCCGACCTGGATGTCGAGGACTGCAAGGCCTTTGCCGCCGCTGTTGAGAACCGCTTCGACAACCCGTTTATCGACCACGCGCTGCTCTCCATCTGCCTCAACTCCACGGCTAAGAGGCGTGCCCGCGACCTGCCTACGCTCAAGGACTACGCTGCCGAGACCGGCAACCTGCCCAAGTGCCTGGCGACGAGCCTGGCCACGCTCATTTCCTTCTACACGCAGGAGCTCGTGTCCCGCGAGGGCGACGGCCTGCACCTGCGTCGCTCCGACGGCACCGAGTACACCGCTCAGGACGACGCCTTTGTGCTCGACTTCTACGCTGCCCACGCCGGCGCCGACGACGCCGAGCTGGTGCACGATGTGCTCTCCAACGAGCAAATGTGGGGCGAGGATCTTACGCAGATCGCCGGCCTGGAGGAGTTTGTCGTCAACGCTCTCGCCGTCGTGCGCTCCGAGGGCGTCAAGCAGGCGTTCGCGAACGCTCAGGCCTAAATCCTTCTGTACGCCCGCCGGGTAACTGGCGGGCGTCACTCGACTTCTGCTCAACCTGTAGGGTTAGGACTCTTTGTAATGAACACTATCCAGATCAATCCGGCCGACAACGTCATCGTTGCGCTGTCGCCGCTCGCCAAGGGTGCTGCCGTCGAGGTTCCCGGCGTGGGCGAGGTCGTTGCCGCGGAGGATATCCCGCAGGGTCACAAGATGGCCGTGCGCGCCATTGCAGCCGGTGAGGATGTCATCAAGTACGGTCTTCCCATCGGCCACGTGACGAAGGACATTCAGCCCGGCCAGTGGCTGCACACGCACAACGTGAAGACCAACCTCTCGGGTGAGATCGAGTACGCCTACAATCCGACACATCCGGTCGTTGAGCCGGTCGAGGCCGAGACCTTTATGGGCTTCCGCCGTGCCGACGGTCGTGCCGCCACGCGCAATGAGCTTTGGATCATTCCCACCGTCGGTTGCGTCAACGAAGTCGCTCGTGCCATGTGCGAGCAGGCTCAGGACCTGGTCGAGGGCTCGTTGGAGGGCGTCTATTACATCCCGCATCCGTCCGGTTGCTCACAGACCGGCGCCGACCATGCCCAGACCCGTCGTCTGCTGGTGGCGCTGTCGCGTCACGCAAACGCCGCGGGCGTGCTGTTCTTGTCGCTCGGTTGCGAGAACTGCACGCATCAGCAGGTGCTCGACGAGCTCGGTGACTTCGATCACGAGCGCGTTCGTTTTCTCACTTGCCAGGATGTAGCCGACGAGCAGATCGAGGGCCACAAGATTCTGTCCGAGCTGGCTGACCTGGCCAAGCAGGCCAAGCGTGAGCCCATTCCGGCCTCAGAGCTGGTTATTGGTCTTAAGTGCGGCGGCTCTGACGGTCTTTCGGGCATTACCGCCAACCCCACGATCGGTCGCGTGAGCGATATGGTCGTCGCCCGTGGCGGCACGTCGGTGCTCACCGAAGTGCCCGAGATGTTTGGCGCGGAGAGCATCCTGCTCGATCGCTGCGAGAACGAGCAGGTCTTTAACGCTGCCTCTGACATGCTTAACGGTTTTAAGGATTACTTTATTAGCCATGGTGAGGTGGTCTACGAGAACCCGAGTCCCGGTAACAAGGACGGTGGCATCACCACGCTCGAGGACAAGAGTTGCGGCTGCGTGCAAAAGGGCGGCTCCGCACCCATCGTCGACGTGCTGCCGTATGCCGGTCAGGTCACCAAGCATGGCCTGAACATGTTGTGCGGCCCGGGCAACGACATGGTATCCACCACGGCGTTGACGGCTGCTGGCTGTCACGTGATTCTGTTCTCGACTGGACGCGGCACGCCGTTTGGTGCACCGGCGCCCACCCTCAAGGTGTTCACCAATCAGCGTCTGTGCGACCACAAGGCCAACTGGATGGACTTTAACGCCGGCGTGATTGCCACAGGCGAACGCACGCTCGACGAGGCTGCCCGCGACCTGTATCAGCTGGTACTGGATACAGCGAGCGGTAAGCTAACGAGTGCCGAGCGCCGCGGCTGCCACGAGATCAGTATCTGGAAAGACGGCGTCTGCCTGTAGAGAGATTCGCCATTCGTAGGGGTGGCGAATCTTTTGATCTCGATGACGGGGCTGCACAGTGGCTCCGTGCGAGGGAAGGGTTGCTACTGCGCGTTTGTGAGATGCTTTTCGGTGCCCTTTTCCGCACTGTTGACGTATCTATGGTTATTAATTCGGGCAAATTGGTTTAAGAAGCCGATTTCGTCCAGGTCGATAGAGGGGAATTGCGTGCCTATCCACATCGTTGAGGAAGCAAATCGCTGTCTGGGCTGCAAAAAGGCGTTCTGTCAAATAAAGGGCTGTCCGGTGCAGACGCCCATTCCGCAGGTTATCGACCTCTTTAAGCAGCGCCGTCTGCAAGAGGCGGGCGAGCTGCTGTTCCAGAATAACCCGTTGAGTGCGGTCTGCTCCATGGTTTGCAACCATTCGGGCCAGTGCGAGGGCGCGTGCATCCAGGGCCGCAAGGGCGCGCCCGTGCATTTTTCGAGCATCGAGAACTATATCTCCACGGCGTATTTGGACCGCAAAGAGTGGAAACCCGCGCCGTCGTGCGGCAAACAGGTCGCTGTGGTCGGCTCCGGCCCCGCCGGTATGACCGTGGCCATTAAGATGGCGCAGCTGGGTTGCGCCGTCACCGTTTTTGAGCAGCGGCCCGAGATCGGCGGCGTGCTGGAGTACGGTATCCCCGAGTTCCGCCTGCCGCGCTCGCTCGTGCAAAAGTACCGCCACGTGATGTGCTCGCTCGGCGTGCGCGTTCGCCCCTCGACCACCATCGGCGGTGCGCTCCACATCGACGACTTGCTGCGCGACGGCTACGATGCGGTCTTTGTTGGTACCGGCACCTGGCGAGCTCGAAAGCTGGGTATTCCCGGCGAGTCGCGCGGCAATGTGCTCTTTGGCATCGACTACCTCGTTGACCCCACGAGCGTGGCGATCGGCGAAAACGTGGCCGTAATCGGTGCCGGCAACGTAGCCATGGATGTGGCCCGTACGGCGCTTCGCTCGGGTGCCCGCAAGGTCACTGTGTATGCCCGTTCGCGCCATATCTCTGCGATTGACGACGAGGTGGAGTTGACCGAGCTTGACGGTGCCGAGATTGTGCGCGGCAAGGCGATCTGCGCCATCGATGATAACGGTCCGGTGTTCGAGACGGCTGTCTTTGACGAGGACAACAATGTGGTGGGCTACGAGGAAGAGCTCGACCGCGTGTCCGCCGACACGGTTGTGATTGCGGCGTCTCAGGTGCCCAAGGACAAGCTCGTGCTTACAACGGGCGGTCTGGAGACCGACCATCGCGGCCTGCTTTCGGTCGACGAGCATGGCATGACCACCGTGCCTGGCGTCTTTGCCGCCGGCGACGTGGTCAACGGCCCGCTCACCGTGGTCCATGCCGTAGCTGGTGCCAAGCTCGCCGTCGAAGGCATGACCACCTACCTGGGCCTTTAACTCCATCCCGCCCATCAGTTGCGGTGAAATACGGACTGTTTTGGCTGTCAAAGGCCTTATCTACTCCGTATTCCACCGCAACTTTTTGTGGGGTGGGCTAGAGACGCTGCATGCGGTACCCGACACCCATGTGCGTCTGAATCATTTTGGGGTGAGAGGGGTCTGCCTCGATCTTCTTACGCAGGGTGCGCATGAACACGCGCAGGCTCGCCAGATCGCTGTCCCAGCTCGTGCCCCATATCTCGCGGGTGATGAAGGTGTGGGTGAGCACCTTGTCGACGTTTTTCGCCAGAAGGACGAGCAATTTGTACTCGGTTGGGGTGAGCGAGAGCTCGCGTCCGTCTTTCGTCGCGTATCCCGCGGCGTAGTCGATATGCAGCGGACCGTTGTCGAACGTGCTCGCTTCTGTCGACTCGCTCGACGCCATCGAGGAGCGCCTCAAATTCGCACGGACGCGCGCGAGCAACTCATCCACAGAAAAGGGCTTGGTGAGGTAGTCGTCTGCCCCTGCGTCAAGTGCTGCAATCTTGTCGGAATCTTCGGTGCGCGCCGAAATGACGATAATGGGGACTGCCGACCAGCTTCGGATCTTCGTGATGACCTCGATACCGTCAATGTCGGGAAGGCCGAGGTCGAGCATGATGAGGCTGGGGCCGTGCGACACCGCATCCATGATGGCGGCTTGGCCGTTGCAAACCTTGCTCACGACATAGCCGTGGAGGTCAAGCGCGGTCGAAACGAGGTTTTGAACGGTCTGGTCATCTTCGACCAGGAGGATGCGTGGCTTAGCGGCATTATTCATGAATCTCAATCTCCTCGGCGGGCAGGGTAAAACGGAAGACGGCCCCATGGGGGTGGTTGTCGCGAACTTCGATGACGCCGCCATGCGCCTCCACGATGGAGCGGCAGAGCGACAGGCCAAGGCCGATGCTTCGACGCGAATCCACGGGCCGCGTATTGCTTGAGGTGAAGAAGCGCTCAAAGATATGAGGCTTGTCGCAGTCTGCCACACCCGGCCCATCGTCTGCGACGTCCACCACGACGAACGCGCCCTCGCGACGTGCGCTGATGGTGACAGACGAGTCCTCGGGCGTGTATTTGAAGGCGTTCATGATGAGATTCGTAAGCACCTGCATGATGAGATGGACGTCGATGCGTACCAGCAGGATGTCGTCAGTGTGCTCGATGGTGACGGCACGTCCATGCGATGCTTGGGCGACATGGCTGAGGGCGGCCTCGATGACCTCGTCGATGAGCTCGGATGTTAAGTTGAGGCGAATGGTGCCGTCCTCGACGCGTGTGATGGCGAGGAGGTTCTCCACGGTATCGATAAGCCAGAGGGAGTCGTCGTAGATGGCATCGGCAAGATCGCAGCGTTGTTCGAGGCTGAGCTTCTCGTCGCTCTTCCGAAGGATTGCCGCAGATCCGGATATAGCCGTGAGGGGTGTCCTCAAATCGTGGCCGATGGAGCGTAAAAGGTTGGCGCGCAGCTGCTCGTTTTTCGCCAAGACCGCAGCCTCTTCGCGCTCTTGCGCCGCCCGGTCGCTTTCGAGCGCCAAGGCGCATTCACCTACGATAGATAGGACGATCGAATGCTCGAAGGCTTCGATCTCGCGCCCCTCCAGGGCGATGCCGATGACACCGAATACCTTGTCGCCGGTGCGAACCGCGAGGTAGAGACAGCGCGCCTCAGGCAGGGTCCGCGTGCTTGCGCCCGCGCGCTTGTTGTTGGTGTAGGTCCAGGTTGCAACGGCGCGCTCGTAGTCGGTGAGCAGCGACGCGGATCGGTTTTCGGTGCCAGCGGACTCATAGAGCGCCTTGCCGAGCGTGCCGTGTTCGGCGGGGTAGAAGACCACGTCGAGTTTTAGCAGTTTGACGAGTTGGTTCATGGCGACGCGGGCGCACTCCTCCGCGCTATGGGCTTGCTGCAAGAGCTGGTTCGTTTCGAGGAGTACGCGCGTTTTGAATGCGTTCTCGGCGGATGTACGGGCGTTGTCGGCGATGCGCGCAGTTAACTCGCCGGCGACCATAGCGGTGGCGAACATGATGCCGAACGTGACCAGATAGCTTCGGTCGTAGCTGGCGAGCGAAAACAGAGGCGTGACAAAGCAGAAGTTGTAAAGCACTACAGAGAGCACGCTCGATACGATCGTGCAGATACGCCCCGTCGTGGTGACGGCGGTCAGCAGGGCCGTGAAGATATAGAGGGATATGATGCTGGAGTCGGCAAATCCCAGATGGCGGAAAGCCGTGCCGATCGCCGTGGCGGCAAGAGAGAGGGCCAGCGTGCGAAGCACGTTTCGGCTGCTGGGCGGCTGCAGTGCGAGCGCATGGCGGCGTCCTTTGGGTCGGGAGGGCGGAGTCGACTGTTCTGGAATGATGTAAATGTCGAGGTTCGGGGCGAATGTTATGAGCTGTTCTACGAGAGATTTGCGGCCGAAGAGGGCCTGACGGACGCTGCTGCGCTCGCCCGTGCGCCCCATGACGATCTTCGAAATACCCGACAGGCGCGCGAACTCGGAGATCTGAAACGCGATGTCGTCGCCATAGACGGTTTCCATATGTGCTCCGAGCTGCTCGGCTAGGGCGATATTGGCTGCAAGCTTGGCGCGCTCATCATCGCTCATGGCTTGCGTGCGCGGGCTCTCTACGAACAGGGCGACGAGTTCGCTGCGAAACGCTTTCGCCATGCGTGCGGCGGCACGGATGATGCGGGGATTGGTCGGCGCCGGGGAGACACAGACTAAGATACGCTCCCTGGTGTAGTAGTCACGGTTTCCCAGCACGCGTGCGGCGTCTGTGAGGTGACCGGTGCGATCGGCGCAGCGGCGCAGCGCGATTTCTCGGAGTGCGGTGAGGTTCTCGACGGTAAAAAAATGCTGTTGCGCTCGGTCGGCTTGTGCGGGACGGTAGACGAGGCCGGCGCGAAGGCGCTCAAGTAGGTCTTCGGGCTCTATGTCGACGAGCTCGACCTGGTCGGCATCATCGAAGATACGGTCGGGGATTCGTTCGCTCTCGACAACGCCGGTGATGGATGCAACCATGTCGTTTAGGCTCTCGATATGCTGAACGTTCACGGTCGTATAGACGTCGATGCCCGCATGTAGAAGTTCCTCGACGTCTTGATAGCGTTTGTCGTGGCGAGACCCCGGCGCATTCGTATGGGCGAGCTCGTCGACAAGGATGAGCTGAGGGGCGCGCTCGATAGCCGCATCTAGATCGAACTCGCTGAGCGCAATGCCGTTGTGCTCGATGAGTTTACAGGGCACGTTCTCAAGCCCTTGTGCAAGATGGGCAGTTGCCGGACGTTCGTGCGGCTCGATGTATCCCGCGACGACGTCGACACCTCGCCGCTTGGCGGCGTGGGCGGCTTGAAGCATTGCATAGGTTTTGCCTGTACCAGCAGCGTAGCCAAAGAAAATTTTGAGGTGTCCCCGGCTGGTTCGAGTGTCATCGGCGACCTCGTCTTTCTCAATTGCCTTGAGGATGAGGTCTGGATTGACGCGAGTGTCCGATGCGTCGCGCTGCATAGCGTAGCCTTTCTGAAGCGTTGTCCATGCGTGCATACGCGGTGAAGACACCACTGTATGCTCGCGAGGTCGAGTATAGGCGCACTGCAGCTGCAATAGTGCTTTCTACCTGCATCTTTACGGCATCTTAAGGACGTGAGCCCCGGCCCTCACGCCTCTTTAATCCCTAGAAGCGTTTACTGTCCCCAGACGCTTGCGAGGGCAGGCGTCCGAGACATCGGACCGCGTGTGAAAGGGGCGGTAAATGGACATCCTCATTCCCATCATCGGAGTCGTCTGCATTGGACTTCTTATCTATTACATCTACATTCTGATGAGGAGTGATTCGTAAACTATGGACGCTGCGATTCAGTACATCTTGTACTTTGCCGTACTCGTCGTCCTGGCCGTTCCGCTCGGTCGGTTCATGGCCCATATCATGGATGGTGAGCATACGTTCCTGTCGCCTGTGATTGCTCCTGTGGAGCGTGGCGTCTATCGTCTGCTTCGCATCGACGCGGCAGAACAGATGGGGTGTAGGCGCTATCTGGCGAGCGTGCTGGTCTTTTCGGGGATCGGCCTCGTGACTCTTGTGGCACTCCAGGCGCTTCAGTCCTTCTTGCCAGGCAATCCCCAGCACCTGCCGGGTGTGTCATGGGACCTGTCGTTCAATACGGCTGCTTCCTTCATAACCAACACCAACTGGCAGTCCTACTCCGGTGAGACCACCCTGTCCTACCTTGTGCAGTTCATGGGTCTCACTGTGCAGAACTTCGTTTCCGCTGGCACCGGTATCGCGGTCATGTTCGCGCTGATCCGCGGCTTCCGTCAGGTCAAGGAGCAGGGTCTGGGTTCCTTCTGGGTCGACCTCACCCGCACCGTCCTGTATGTGCTCATTCCGCTGAACCTCGTGTTCGGCATCTGCCTGGCTGCCGGTGGCGTCATCTCCAACTTCCAGCCGGCTCAGAAGGCTGAGCTCGTAGAACCCGTCGCTGTTCAGCCTAATGCAGACGGCGGCTGGAGCGTCATCGACGGCGCCCAGATCGAGGGCGACACGGTCAAGGTCGACGGCAAGGTTGTCGAGGGCGCGCGCGTGGTCACCGAGCAGTTCCTGCCCCAGGGTCCCGCGGCTCCTCAGGTCGCCATCAAGCAGTCCGGCACCAACGGCGGCGGCTTCTTCGGCGTGAACTCCGCCCATCCGTATGAGAACCCCAGTGCCTTCACCAACATCATCGAGATGACCAGCCTGCTGCTGATCCCGGCCGCCTGTTGCTTCGCCTTCGGTATCGGCGTCAAGAACACCAAGCAGGGCAAGGCCATCTTTGCCGCCATGTTCATCCTGCTGGTGATCTTCACCGGCATCATCGCCGTCAACGAGCATGCGGGCACCCCGCAGCTGGCCGATGGCGGAGCGGGCAATATCGAGATGACCGACGGCCAGGCCGGCGGCAACATGGAGGGCAAGGAGAGCCGTTTCGGTATCGCCTCCTCTTCTACCTGGTCTGCTTTCACGACGGCTGCTTCCAACGGCTCGGTTAACTCCATGCACGACTCCTACACCCCGCTGGGCGGTTTTGTCCAGATGCTCCAGATTGCTCTGGGCGAGGTCGTCTTCGGCGGCGTGGGCTGCGGCCTGTACGGCATGATCGGCTTCGCCATCCTCACAGTGTTCATCGCCGGCCTCATGGTCGGACGCACGCCTGAGTTCCTGGGCAAGAAGATCGAGCCGGGCGAGATGCGCTGGGCAGTTGTCCTGTGCTTGGCAACTCCGTTTGCCATTCTGGTGTGCTCGGCCATCGCCTGCATGGTGCCCGGTCTTGCCGACCAGCTCAACAATGGTGGCGCGCACGGCTTCTCCGAGGCGCTGTATGCCTTCACCTCATGCGGCGGCAACAACGGCTCGGCGTTTGCAGGCATGAACTGCAACATTCCCTGGATCAACGTCATGCTCGGCCTCGAGATGCTGTTCGCCCGCTTCATGCCCATCATCGGTACGCTGGCTATCGCCGGCTCGCTGGCCAAGAAGGGTAAGGTCGCCGAGAGCGCCGGTACCTTGTCTACCACCAACGGCATGTTCGTATTCCTGCTCGTGTTCATCGTTCTGCTGATCGGTGCCCTGAGCTTCTTCCCGGCCCTGGCGCTTGGCCCCGTTGCCGAGTTCTTCCAGATGATTGCGTAAAGGAGGGTGCAGATTTATGACTATGCAAAAAGACATGATGGGCCGCGCGGTCCGCGACTCGTTTGCCAAGCTGGATCCTCGCGTCCAGATTCAAAACCCGGTCATGTTCCTGGTGTGGCTTTCCGCCGTCATGACCTCCGTCCTGGCCGTCGCTTCCATTTTCGGTGTGCAGGACGCGGGTGTGCCCACCTACTATGTGGTCGCCATTGCGGTCATCCTGTGGCTTACCGACCTGTTCTCGAACTTCGCCGAGGCGCTTGCCGAGGGCCGCGGTAAGGCCCAGGCCGATTCCCTGCGTGCGGCCAAGAAGGATGTCGAGGCCCATCGCATCGAGTCCGTTGAGGACAAGGAGCACTTCACCGTCGTTCCCGGCACCGAGCTCGCGCGCGGCGACCTGGTGATCGTACGCGCCGGCGAGCAGATTCCCGGCGACGGCGACGTCATCGAGGGCGCTGCCTCCGTTGACGAGTCCGCCATCACCGGCGAGTCCGCCCCCGTGGTCCGCGAGGCCGGCGGCGACCGCTCTGCCGTTACCGGCGGTACCACGGTGCTGTCCGACTGGATCATCGTCAAGATCTCCAGTGAGCCCGGCCAGAGCTTCCTGGACAAGATGATCGCGATGGTTGAGGGTGCCGCGCGCAAGAAGACCCCTAACGAGATCGCTCTGGAGATCTTCCTGGTGGCCCTCTCCATCGTCTTTATCCTGGTCACGCTGGCCCTGTATTGTTACTCCTGCTTCTCGGTCGGTCTTAACGACATGGACAACCCCACGGCCGTAACCACGCTCGTGGCGCTGCTCGTGTGCCTGGCTCCTACTACCATCGGCGCCCTTCTTTCCGCCATCGGCATCGCCGGCATGAGCCGTCTGAACGAGGCCAACGTGCTGGCCATGTCCGGCCGCGCCATCGAGGCCGCCGGCGACGTCGACATCCTCATGCTCGACAAGACCGGCACCATCACCTTGGGTAACCGCCAAGCCGCCGAGTTCATCCCGGTCGACGGCGTCGATCCCGCGGAGCTGGCCGATGCCGCCCAGCTTTCCTCGCTGGCCGACGAGACCCCCGAGGGCCGCTCCATCGTCGTCCTCGCCAAGGAGCAGTTCGGTCTGCGCGGCCGCACACTCGAGGATAAGGGTATGGAGTTTATCCCGTTCACCGCGGCAACGCGTATGTCCGGCGTGAACTACGAGGGCAATGAGATCCGCAAAGGCGCTGCCGATTCCGTGCGCACCTATGTGGAGGCAGCCGGCGGCGTGTTCTCAAAGGAGTGCGACGAGGCCGTCGAACGCATCGCCAAGGCCGGCGGCACCCCGCTGGTCGTGACAAAGAACTGCCGCGTGCTGGGCGTTGTGTACCTCAAGGACATCATCAAGTCCGGCGTTAAGGAGAAGTTCGCCGACCTGCGCAAGATGGGCATCAAGACCATCATGGTGACGGGCGACAACCCACTCACCGCCGCGGCAATCGCCGCCGAGGCCGGCGTTGATGACTTCCTGGCCGAGGCCACCCCTGAGGGCAAGCTCGAGAAGATCCGCGAGTTCCAGCGTGAGGGCCACCTGGTCGCCATGACCGGCGACGGCACCAACGACGCGCCGGCGCTGGCGCAGGCGGATGTCGCCGTGGCCATGAACACGGGCACCCAGGCTGCCAAGGAGGCCGGCAACATGGTCGACCTCGACTCCAGCCCCACCAAGCTCATCGAGGTCGTGCGTATCGGCAAGCAGCTGCTCATGACCCGCGGTTCGCTTACGACCTTCTCGGTCGCCAACGACATGGCGAAGTACTTCGCTATCATCCCGGCCCTGTTCTCGCCGATCTACCCGGGCCTTGGCGCACTCAACATCCTCGGTCTGGCAAGCCCGCTGTCCGCGGTTCTTTCGGCCATCATCTATAACGCGCTCGTTATCGTCGCGCTGATCCCGGCCGCGCTGAAGGGCGTTAAGTACCGCGAGGTACCGTCCGGACAGCTGCTGACCCACAACCTGCTCGTATGGGGTCTGGGCGGCATCGTTGCCCCGTTCGCATTTATCAAGCTCATCGACATGCTGCTCGCGTTCTGCGGCATTATGTAAGTGGAGGTTTGTATGTTCAAAGGTATCGCATCGCGCGCACTTGGCGTGTTCGCGCTGTTTACCATCGTCTGCGGCCTGGGGTACACGCTCGTGGTGACCGGCGTCGTGCAGCTTGCGTTTCCGTACCAGGCGAACGGATCGCTTATTACGGTCGACGGCAAGGTTGTGGGTTCCGAGCTCATCGGCCAGAACTTCGATGACGAAGCCCACATATGGGGTCGTATCCAGAACGTGTCAATTGTCGAAGGCGAAGACGGCGAGCTCATGGCGTATGGTGCCCCGTCCAACCTGTCCCCGGCGAGTGAGGAGTATCGGCAGCTGATAGATGCGCGCGTGAAGAAGATCCGCGCCGCCAATCCCGATGCCGATATGGACGCTGTGCCCGTCGACCTGGTGACGTGTTCGGGGTCCGGCCTCGACCCGGAGATCTCTCCGGATGCCGCCGAGTACCAGGTCCCGCGCCTTGCCAAAGCCACGGGCAAAAGTGAGGACGAGGTGCACGACATCATCGCCGCGTGCACCAAGGGTCGTTTCCTCGGCGTGATCGGCGAGCCCACGGTCAACGTGCTCAAGGTGAACCTTATGCTGGACCGCGTGCTGTAGGTGAAGGAGCGGCGGATGAGGGCATGACTGACTATCTGAGCCCTCAATTCCACCCCGCCCATCAGTTGCGGTGAAATACGGACTGTCTTGGCTGTCAAAGGCCTTATCTACTCCGTATTCCACCGCAACTTTTTGTGGGTCGATACGTAGGCAGGGGAGTGCGTGCGGTCGGGTACCGTGCGGTTGCTGGTACGATAGATAAGTCAGCAACTGCCGCCGAGCGGCTCAAATGAAAGGAACCCTGTATGGAGTCCTCCGCCTATCCGATGCTCTTTAGCCCAATCAAGGTCGGTACAACCGAGGTCAAGAACCGCGTCTTTATGCCGCCGGTATCTACCAACCTGGCCGATCATGGCTATGTGACCGATGACTTGGTCGATCATTACCGTGCCCGCGCCAAGGGCGGCGTGGGCCTCATCATCACCGAGGTCGTGACGGTCGAGCCCACCTATACCTATCTGCCGGGTGACATGTGCTGCTACGACGACACGTTTATCCCCGGCTGGGAAAAGCTCGCCGCGGCCGTCCACGAGTACGGCTGCAAGATTATGCCGCAGCTCTTCCACCCCGCCTACATGGCCTTTAACATTCCGGGCACGCCTCGCCTGATCGCTCCGTCCTTTGTGGGCCCGTCTTACGCCCGCGAGGCACCGCGCCCCATCACGGTCGACGAGATTCACGAGCTCACGCATCAGTTTGGCGACGCTGCCGTGCGTATGCAGAAGGCCGGTGTCGATGGCGTCGAGGTCCATGCGGCGCACGCCCACGGCATGCTCGGCGGTTTCTTGACCCCGCTCTATAACAAGCGTACCGATGAGTACGGCGGCTCGCTCGACGCCCGCATGCGCTTTTTGCTCGAGGTCATCGCCGAGATTCGCGAGCGCTGCGGCAAGGACTTTATCATCGACGTCCGCATCTCGGGCGATGAGTACACCGATGGCGGTCTGACCCTCAACGACATGATCTACGTCTCGCGTCGCCTGGAGAAGGCCGGCGTCGACATGATTCATGTGTCGGGCGGCACCACCATCAAGCGCGGTTCCGCGATTCCTGCCGCCGGCACGCAGCAGGCCTCGCACGCTGCCTGCTCGCGCGAGATCAAAAAGCACGTCAACATTCCTGTCGCCACCGTCGGCCGCATCAACGAGGCCTGGATCGCCGAGGAGCTGATCGAGGACGGCGCTGCTGACATCTGCATGATGGGCCGCGCCAATCTGTGCGATGCCGAGTTCTGCAATAAGGCCGCTGCCGGCAACGCCGACGATATTCGCCCCTGCATTGGCTGCCTGCGCTGCCTGAACGGCATTATGTTTGGCAAACGCATCTCCTGCACCGTTAATCCGGATGTGGAGCGCGACGAGGCTGGCTACGAGCCTGCCGCCGAGGCCAAGAACGTGCTCGTTGTGGGCGCTGGTCCTGCGGGCATGGAGGCGGCGTTCATTGCCGCCAAGCGCGGCCACAACGTGGTGCTCGTGGACAAGCAGGACGAACCGGGCGGCGAGATGCGTATCGCAGCCGTTCCGCCGGCAAAGCAGGAGCTCACCCGCGTGATTAAGTATCAGTATCGTCGCCTGGCCGAGGCGGGCGTGAAGTGCATATTTGGCACCGAGCTTACTGCCGAGGACATTCAGCGCGACTACGCCGGCTACGAGGTTGTCCTGGCTTATGGCGCCGAGCCCATCGCTCCGGCCTTCATGCAGGGCTTTAAGCAGGTTATGACGGCCGACGACCTGCTGGGTGGCAAGGCTTTCCCGGGTAAGAAGATCGTCATCGTGGGCGGCGGCACCGTTGGCTGCGAGACGGCCGATTACCTGGCCCCGTTGGTCAACGACCTGTCGCCGGCCAACCGCGATGTCACCGTCATCGAGATGACCAAGACGCTCGCCGCCAACGAGGGCGGTGCCGGTCGCGCGGTGCTCATCACGCGCATGCTCTCCAAGGGTGTCCACGTGCTGACCGAGGCCAAGGTGACCGAAATCACAGAGGACACCATCAGCTACGAGAAGGACGGCGAGGTCCACACCATCGCCGGTGCCGATACACTGGTGCTTGCCATGGGCTATCGTCCCAATACCAAGCTGGCCGACGACCTTGCCGCTGCCGGTGTTGCTGTCCACGTGCTGGGCGATGCCCAGAAGTGTGGCAACATCCGCGACGCCATCGGCGATGGCTACAAGGTTGCCTGCGAGCTCTAGTCAACCCCTTGGCGCATGTGGGGCCTATCCCCACGGCGTCAGTCGGTAGATAGCAAAAAGCGGCGGTCGTCCCGTACATGGGACGACCGCCGCTTGCGTTAGCAGCAATGAACCGTGCGGTTAGAGCCCCAGGATCTCCTTGACCTTGGCGATGATGGCCTCGTCGGTTGCGTTGGCAAAGAAGTACTCCTGGAAGTGCTCGCCGGCAAGTGCACCCTTCACCAGGTCCTGGTCGAGCTCGCCCAGGATGTCGACGAGCGGACGCATGGTCACAGCGCGCACGCCGTCGAGGATCTTCTTGTTGCGCTGCTCGGGCTCACCGCGCACGGCAGGATAGCCGTTGCCCGAACCAACGCCAAAGAGCTTCTCGAAGGAGTACTCAAGGTTGAGCTCCTGGCCCCAGCCGTTCTTGAGGGCGAAGGGCAGGGCGACGGCGTTGCCATCGTTGACCTGGGCAAAGGTGTAGGCATCGAGCGGGGCGGCAACATGGCCGCACAGCACGCCGGGGAAGGAGTTGCAGGCGAGCATGGCGCCCTCGCCGGTGCCACAG